>JAPLRP010000075.1 GCA_026399095.1 Methylococcales bacterium
TAAACCGCTGGACGAACAATTATTATTGGAACTGGCCAAAACTCACGACGTGTTTGTGACACTTGAAGAAAATGTACTTTCAGGGGGTGCAGGCAGTGCCGTTAATAATTACCTGCAGGCGCAACGGATACTGATGCCGGTGTTAAATATCGGCTTGCCTGACAGTTTTGTTGAACAAGGTACGCGTGAGGAATTACTGGCTATTTGTGGTCTGGATACGCACGGCATTGCTGCACAAATTGAAGCGTTTTGTGCATAAAATGTTTTTTGGAAACGAGACGATATTTTTGTGGGCAAGTGAAATAAATAGCAACCTAGTAATTAGTGCTATTTAGGGTTAGGTAGACTCAGAAATTATTATGGAATTCTGACTAAAAGCAAACTTTTTTGGACTTAAAGTCTGGTGGATACATATTGACTTAATTAAGGATTGGCATCAACTTTGTTGATGCCAATGAGTTACTGGGTTAATTTTAAGTATTTTTGATAGAGTGAGTCAGGATCTTCAACATGTTTGGGATCTTTGTCGATACAATCAACAGGACAAACCTCTATACATTGGGGTAACCCATGATGCCCTACACATTCAGTGCATAAGTCAGGATCTATAATGTAGATATCTTCTCCTTGAGATATTGCTGCATTTGGACACTCCGGTTCACAGACATCACAATTAATACATTCTTCATTAATTATTAGCGCCATTTTAGCTCCTAAACAAATTTGTTAGTTAAGCGCTGGAGAACAGCGTCAGGGACAAAACAGGATACGTCGCCTTTTAATTGAGCAATTTCTCTGATCATGGTTGAAGAAATAAATTCATATTGTTCCGCAGGTGTCAGGAACATGGTTTCCAATTGTGGTGCAAGGCGGCGATTCATTCCGGCTAATTGAAATTCATATTCAAAATCAGAGACTGCGCGAAGTCCCCTCAAAATGACATTAGCACCCTGTTGTTTGGCGCAGTCAACGAGTAAATTGTCAAAACCAATAACCTCAATATTAGAGAATTCGGGTGTAACGCATCTTACCAGTTCTACTCTTTCTTCAAGAGAAAATAATGGAGTTTTCCCCCGGTTTACGGCTACAGCAACAATAACTTTATGGTAAAGTTTTGAAGCTCTGGCTATGATATCAAGATGCCCATTAGTGATGGGATCGAATGTGCCCGGATAGATTGCGATAATTTGCATAATGCCTTGTTTTCAAAAAAATATGGCAATTCTATACTATGCTATTGCTTAAACATATGACTTTAGCAAAAAATGGTTGGTGTAAAATTTGAGATGGGTAGTAAAAGTTTTAGTATCCTGTTAAATATTGGCAATATTTTGGTTGTTGTTTTGAATGGTACTGTTAAAACTAGTGGTAGTATTTAATGTTTTATGAGAAGGTATAATTATCTTTTTATTTAGCGATATTTGAATATTGACCATGAATATACTTTCACTTAATCACGCCAGTTTTATTGTTGCAGATACAGAAGTTTCTTTGGGTTTTTATCGGGATGTTCTTGGTTTACAGTTGCTGGAACGGCCAGATATGGGTTTTCCAGGCGCATGGTTAAAACTAGGTAGTCAGCAAATTCACTTATTGGAATTGCAAAATCCAGATCCAATCAATGGGAGGCCTCAACATGGCGGGCGTGACCGTCATATTGCCTTAAACGCATTAGCATTAGTCCCTATTCAAGAGGCCTTGGATAAGGCAGGTATTGTTTATACCATGAGTATTTCCGGAAGAAGGGCTCTTTTTTGTCGTGATTTCGATGGAAATACGGTTGAGGTTATTGAGTTGCCATGACAACGGAATTTAAATGGATCGGGCCAGACGATGCAAAGCTTCGCTGCCATGATTAAAAATTGGCCAACCATCACCGGTTAATACTGTTTTAATCCCGGTAATGTCTGCAATACGTTTTATGGATTGTGTTGCCTTGTGATAATCAGTCAGTTTGGCTTTGGGTAGCATACATAATTCACCACCTATGTGGCATCTGATTAGATCGCCTGTTATGAGTGTAGTGTGCTCCAATAATAAAGCCAGTTCGCCATGTGTTTTTGAGCCTTCGAGTTGATAAGCAATCAATCCCGGTACAATCTCTTCGTTGTCATGAAGCCAACGATCACAGATAATTGGAAAAGTATCTTCTTCGCCTGATGGGCCAAATATTTGGGCGCCAGTGTTATTTGCAATATGTTCTGCATCACGGCAATGATCGCTATTAGTTAACACAATAAAATTGACGCCACCTAAAAGTTGTAAATGACTGTGGTCATGTTCCGACATTGGTAAAGGGTCAATTAGTATATTGCCGTTTTCACGGACCCAAAGTACGCTATGGAAGTCGAGGTTGCGTTCGGCGTCAAATTCTGACCAGCCAAATAAATCAGGTCTATGTAATAGTTTCATTAAAGATGTCCTCGATTAATTATTTGTACATTATGCTTATTGTAAATTAAGCTCTTCTTAGGGTTTTTTCAAATGTTTTTTTCGGTTATTAATGTTTTGTAGAAAGAATCGAAGTGTTTGATTGTCAACTTTTGACCATAGGGTGATTTCGTCAATCGAGCGAAAGCAACCTATGCAGATATTTTTGTCATTTAGCGAACATTTGCTGATGCAGGGCGAAGATACCAATTCCTGGTTGTTGTTCATCTATTAATGCTTCGTAGTTGGTTTTTATTGAAAAATTTATGAAAGCCTTGGTAAGTTCTTTGCTGTATTAATCTTTTGTGTTGCTTTAATCTTTTTGCAGTAAAGTATCTAAATTGTTTTGTTGTTCTAGGGCATATAATTCGTCGAAACCGCCAACATGATAATCGCCAATATAAATTTGGGGTACTGTTCGGCGTTTTGTTTTGCGTATCATTTCTTCTCTCATGCCCGCTTTGGTATCAACGTTAATCTCAGTATATAAGGCACCTTTTTTGTCGAGTAAGCGTTTGGCCATAGTGCAGTAAGGACAAATGTTGGTTGTGTAGATCAGTATCTCAGGCATGTTTTAATGATGTTTGTTACTATAGACTACTTTGTAGTCTATAGGTCCAAAGTTTAAGGTACAAGGCAAATAGTGAAAATAATATTTCCTTTTCAATCTGCCCCCTTAGTTGCGTTCCTTTTTTTGGCAAATTTTAATATTTTTAGAGAATAAACCATGAGTGATTTACCAGTAAATTTAAAATATGCGCCATCGCATGAATGGGTTAGTGTCGAAGATGATAACATTGTTCGAGTTGGTATAACTGAGTTTGCTCAGGAACAATTGGGTGATTTGGTTTACATAGGCTTGCCTGAATTAGGATGTAAAGTTAACAGTCAAGAGCAATGTGCAGTGGTTGAATCAGTTAAAACGGCATCAGATTTATTTAGCCCTGTTTCTGGAGAAATTGTCGCTACTAATTTGATCTTGACTGATGAGCCTGAACTCATAAATGATGATCCATATGGGACATGGATATTTTGTGTTAAAGCAGATGTGTTATCAGATTTAGATCAGTTGATGGATGCTGATGCTTATCATGAATTTATTGGACAATAACAGTTGGTTATTTGAAAGTTAACCATTTTTACACATAACTTAAGTACAATTAACAGTTTTAACTTGGCAATCATATAGAGCAAATGGCAAATGGCAAATCAAAATGCAAAAGGCTTAAAGCGCCTTATTAATGCGTGTATATTTTCTGTTGCAGGGTTTAAGGCAACATGGAAGCATGAAGAAGCGTTCAGGCAAGAAGTTATTCTTTTTGTTGTTTCAACCCCTGTGGCAATTTGGCTTGGGCAAACCAATATTGAAAAACTTTTACTAATTGGTAGTATGGTTTTGGTTATGCTGGTTGAATTATTAAATACAGCTGTAGAATCAGTCGTTGACAGGGTGGGTTTAGAGCATCATGAGCTATCCGGAAGAGCAAAAGATATAGGATCAGCAGCAGTTATGATGTCTTTGGCATGGGCAGCAGTAACTTGGGCATTAATTTTACTTTAAAAAAGAGGAATACCGATGAGTGCATTAATATGCGGATCAATGGCGTATGACACCATTATGGTGTTTCATGATAAATTTAAAAATCATATTTTGCCCGAAAAAGTACATATACTAAATGTGTCTTTTTTGGTGCCGGTCATGCGTCGTGAATATGGTGGTTGTGCTGGTAATATTGCCTTTAATTTGAATTTGTTGGGCGAAGATGCTATGGCTATGGCGGTTGTGGGTCATGATTTTGAACCTTATAGCCAATGGATGAGCCAAAATAGTATTTCAAGTGAATTTATCCATATTTTAGATAATCATTATACAGGTCAAGCTTATATTACCACTGACGAAGACGGAAATCAGATTACCGCTTTTCATCCTGGAGCCATGAGTTTTTCTCATTTAAATTCCATTCCAACTGATAGAGATATTAGTATTGGCATCGTGTCTCCGGACGGAAAAGAGGGTATGCAGCTTCACGCTGATCAGTTTGTTGAGCTGGAAATCCCGTTTATTTTCGATCCCGGGCAAGGTATGCCCATGTTTAATGGCGCAGAATTGCTCAAGTTTATTGATCAAGCGACTTGGATGACCTTAAATGACTATGAGTCCGAGTTAATGCAGGAGCGCACAGGTTTGTCATTAGAACAGATCGCAGAACGTGTAGAGGCTTTAGTTATTACCTTGGGTAGTAAGGGTTCAACAATTTATACTAAAGGCCAGTGTATTAATATACCGGTGGCAAAACCCAAAGCTTTGCTTGATCCAACCGGTTGCGGAGATGCCTATCGTGCCGGTTTACTCTATGGTCTGATGAATGAATTGGACTGGGAAACAACAGGAAGAATAGCTTCTTTAATGGGGGCTATTAAAATTGAGCATCATGGTACACAGAATCATTCAATAGACATGGATGAATTCAAATTACGCTACCATGAAAACTTTGGTTGTTCGTTTTAAGGTACCCAGCGTTTAATGCTTAAAAATACTCAACAGTTATTGGATCTTATGTCTCGCTTGCGCAGGCCGGAAGATGGTTGTGCTTGGGATATCAAACAGGATTTTACCAGCTTGATTCCTTACCTAATTGAAGAAGCGTATGAAGTTGTTGATGCTATTGAGCGTAATGATCTGGATGATTTACGCTCAGAGTTAGGTGATCTTTTGCTGCAAGTTGTTTTTCATTCTCAAATTGCACAAGAACGTGGACTTTTTGGTTTTGAAGAGGTGTCAGCAAGTATATGTGAGAAATTGATTCGCAGGCATCCTCATGTTTTTTCTGATGCAGTTTTTAATACCGATGCCGAACGTCATTTGGCTTGGGAGCAAGCAAAAGCGATTGAAAGGCAGGAAAAAAACAAATCTTCTGTTCAGGATAGTGTTTTATCTGGGGTCGCGATCAATCTTCCAGCCTTGATGGAGTGTGAAAAAGTTCAGGATCGTGCCGCCCAGCATGGTTTTGATTGGCCTGATATACCGCCTGTTTTTGAAAAAGTGCTTGAGGAGCTAGAAGAAGTTAAAGAGGCTTGGCAATCTGGCAATCAAGCGCATATACAAGAAGAAATAGGTGATTTGTTATTGATTGCCGTCAATTTGGCTAGACATTTAAAAGTCAATCCCGAGATAGCGCTTAAGGAAAGTACCAAGAAATTTTCCAGACGTTTCCATTATATCGAAGGGCAGGTTAAAGCGTCTGGTCGAGTTTTGAAAGACTGCGAGTTGATCGAATTGGATGCTTTCTGGGACGAAGCAAAAGTATTTTTTAAAAGCCAAACCGTTAAAAATTAAATGAATAGCATATCGGAAGGCTTGAAAATTTGGATATTATTGATTTATGTGGTTACTCTAGCTTTTTTAAGTCTTAACCCTTGGCTGATGCCTGATCCTCATCAAATAGTTGGAATTATAGCCTGGGACAAGATAGATCATGTAGTGGCTTATTGTCTATTGTCTTTACTGCTCATGTTGATATATAAATTGCCTAAATCATTAGGGTGGGCTTCTTTTATGGTATTGTTGACCAGTTCTATGCTGGGTATATTATTTGAATATTGCCAAAATTGGTTTACGACAACTCGGCAGTTTTCTTATCAGGATGCGACCGCTAATGTTTTTGGTGCTTTCTTCGGCGTAGCTTTGTATTGGTGTTATCGGTTACTTGCTGTAAAAAGGTTAAAACATTTAGATTAATTTTTATAATCCATCCCACTCTTACAACAAAAGCACCCTATCCATCAATATCCCTTGTCATTTCATTAAGCTTTGAAATGATTTTTCTTAGATCAATCGTAACTAAAGTAGCTAGTGAGTATCCGGTAATAATGAGTAATGAATATAATGCGGCGGCAATAGAAGTTTTAAGTGGGTTGGAGCCGGTTCGAAAGCGTCCCGGCATGTATACTGATACCACACGGCCTAATCATCTTGTTCAAGAAGTAGTTGATAACAGTGTTGATGAAGCGATGGCTGGTTTCGCAAAAACTATTGATGTTGTTATTTATAAAGACGGCTCTGTACTGGTTAGTGATGATGGTCGTGGAATGCCTGTTGATATTCATCCTGAGCAAGGTATCCCAGGTGTGGAGGTTATTCTTACCCAGTTACATGCCGGAGGGAAATTTTCCAATAAAAACTATCAATTTTCCGGAGGATTGCATGGTGTTGGCGTATCTGTTGTAAATGCTTTATCAGCAAAGCTTGATATTGAGGTAAAACGTAACGGTAAAGTGTATGCCATGAGTTATGCCGATGGTGAAAAGCAAACTGAACTCACTGAAACTGGAACAGTCGGCCGAAATAACACAGGTACTTCAGTTAAATTCTGGCCAAATGAGAAATATTTTGATTCCAGTAAGATATCGATAACCAAGCTTAAGCATGTTTTGCGAGCAAAAGCAGTTCTATGTCCGGGTTTAAAAATAAGCTTAAAAGATGAGCAAGGTAACGAGGATTATGTATGGTGTTATCAGGATGGTCTTAAGGAGTATTTACTGGATCGGATAGGTGATATTGAGTTTTTTCCGGAACAGCCATTTATGGGGAATATGGCGGCAAATCATGAGGCCGTGGAGTGGGGTATTGTTTGGGCGCTTGAAAATCCGCCAGAGATACTCAATGAAAGTTACGTTAATTTGGTGCCTACCGCTCAAGGAGGAACCCATGTGAATGGTCTGCGGGCGGGATTGACAGAGGCTATGCGCGAGTTCTGCGATATAAGAAGTATTTTGCCGCGCGGTGTAAAAGTGGCACCGGAAGATGTGTGGGAAAATTGTCATTTTGTACTGTCCGTTAAATTAGAAGATCCGCAGTTTTCAGGTCAAACCAAGGAAAGGTTAAGTTCGCGGGAGTGTGTGGCTTTTGTTTCGGGTGTTGCTAAAGATAACTTTAGTCTGTGGTTAAACCAGAATCCGACAGAAGGCGAAAAAATTGCTGAGATAATTATTTCCAGTGCACAAAAAAGACTGCGCTCCAATAAAAAAATTATTCGAAAAAGAATAACCTCGGGTCCTGCATTGCCGGGGAAGTTAGCTGATTGTTCTGCACAAGATATAGCCAGAACAGAATTGTTTTTAGTGGAAGGTGATTCAGCCGGCGGATCCGCCAAGCAAGCCCGCGAACGAGATTTTCAAGCAATTATGCCTTTGCGTGGAAAAATTCTTAATACGTGGGAAGTAGAATCCAGTCAAGTGATGGCTTCACAGGAAGTACATGATATTGCCGTTGCTTTGGGTATAGAGCCCGGTTCAAGTGATCTACAGCATTTGCGTTACGGCAAAGTCTGTATTTTGGCAGATGCCGATTCTGATGGAAATCATATTGCCACTTTAATTTGCGCTTTATTTTATCAGCATTTTAATGCGTTAGTTCGGGAAGGACATGTATTTGTGGCAATGCCTCCTTTGTATCGAATAGATGTCGGCAAACGTGTATTTTATGCTTTGGATGAAGCTGAACGTCAGGGTGTTTTGGATAGAATTAAAGCCGAAAAGTTAAAAGGTCAAATTAATGTTCAGCGGTTTAAGGGTTTGGGTGAAATGAACCCAAGTCAGCTTCGAGAAACTACCATGAATCCGGATACTCGACGACTTGTTCAGTTAACCATCGAAGAAAACGATGATACCACTGGTAAACTCGATTTATTGTTGGCTAAAAAGCGCTCGTCTGACAGGAAGCAATGGCTAGAAACTAAAGGAAACCTAGCTGATTTAGCTTAAGTTTGAAGGGTTAAAGTTTTACATGAAAGAACAAGAAGGCGTCATAAAGTATCAGTTAGAACATTTTCAAAAATCTATTGATGAACTTTTTTCCTTTAACGAAATCAGTGCTTGGCGAGCCATCATATTTCGTCTTGGTCTCATTGGTAAAGACCCTGATCTATACGAAAACCTCGGTTTTGGTAATATCAGTCAGCGACTTAATCCTAAAAGTAGTCAATTTATTATTAGCGGCACTCAAACAGGGCATATTGAGTATTTAAATTCCAATCATTACGCTCTTGTCATTAAATCCAGCCCTCAAGAAAACTGTTTACAATCTTGTGGGCTCAGTCAACCATCTTCTGAAGCGCTAACACACTCAGTCTTATATAATCTGGATAGCAATATTCAGGCAGTCATTCATGTGCACAGTTCCGAGATTTGGAGGCAAACAGCAGCACTTAATTTACCTCACGTTACTGGTGATATTTCCTACGGAACCGTCGAGATGGCAATCGCGGTAGAAAACTTATATCAATCCGGTAAGTTACAACAATCTTCTGTTTTTACTATGTTGGGACATGAGGATGGTGTTGTTTCTTTCGGTAAAAATCTTGAAGAAGCTGCAACGGAATTGATAAAGCATATATCGCTGGCTATTGCCAATAAGTATCAATAATTTCCTTAAAGAATCTGATAGTCAATATTTCGAATGTATATGTTGCTCGTCGCAATGAGTTAAAGGCTCTTAAAGGGTAGCTACTTTTTAAATACTATAGTTAATTTAGGGTTTGTAAAGAGCTCTTAATTATATTAATTGTCTACTAAATACGGCATTGAGAAAACATCTATTTTATGGTGTAATGCCAAGGTATTATGTCTTAATGCGCCTCTTTTATTGAAATTTTCGATATAAGGGGATGGGTTCGCCGCAACTTGTTTGGAGAGTAGGCTTATTAACTATGCGATTTACTATTAAAAACGGTTTAGACCTACCTATTACAGGGGGTCCTAAACAAATTATTGAGGATGGCAATAAGGTTAAGTCCGTTGCTATTCTGGGATTGGATTATGTAGGTATGAAGCCTACCATGATGGTTAATGAGGGGGATACGGTCAAGCTGGGTCAGGTGCTTTTTACTGACAAAAAAAATCCGGGATGTGCTTTTACTTCACCCGGTGCAGGTATTGTTAAAGCTATTAATCGTGGTGCAAAACGAGTATTGCAATCAGTCGTTATTGAGTTAAAAGGATCTGCTCAAGAAACTTTTAATAAATATAAAGAATCTGAGTTAAATAATTTAACCACGGAGCAGGTCAAAGAAAATCTTTTGGCATCGGGTTTGTGGGCTACATTAAGGACGCGTCCTTATGGAAAGATTCCAGTTGTAGATAGCAAACCAAGTTCAATATTTGTTACAGCTATTGATACCAGACCATTGGCGGCAGACCCTGCAGTAATTATTAAAGAGCGAGGTACTGATTTTGCTAACGGTTTGGCAGTTATTGCCAAGTTGACTGAAGGTAAAATCTACGTCTGTAAATCAACAGATGCGGATATAACAACTGGTAATGCAGTATCTGTTGCCGAGTTTTCCGGCCCTCATCCAGCAGGCTTGCCGAGTACGCACATTCATTTTATTGATGCTGTCAATATAAATAAGTCAGTTTGGTATCTGGATTATCAGGCCGTGTTAGCAATTGGTGCATTATTTACTACCGGCAAATTGAATGTTGAAAGAGTTATTTCTTTGGCCGGTCCTACTGTAAAAAATCCAAGATTAATTCGCACTCGCGTGGGTGCTAATACTGATGATTTGGTTGTCGGTGAGTTGCTGGATGACGTTGAGAGTCGTGTTATTTCTGGTTCTGTCTTGTACGGACATACGGCGCATGATTGGGCTGCGTATTTAGGTTGTTACAGCAACCAAATATCTGCGTTGCAGGAAGGTCGTGCACGTGAGTTGTTTGGCTGGATTGTTGCTGGAAAAGATAAATATTCCGCATTGAATGTTTATACCTCCAGTGTTGATCGTAAAGATAATCGTCTTTTTCCATTAACTACGGATAAAAACGGCAGTAACAGAGCTATTGTTCCTGTTGGTGTTTATGAGACCGTTATGCCAATGGATATTTTGGCAACACCGTTACTTAAAGCATTAGTGATTGGTGATTCTGATCAGGCTCAGTTGTTGGGTTGTTTAGAACTTGATGAAGAAGATGTCTCTTTATTTACATTTGTAGATCCAGGTAAACATGACTTTGGTCCTGTGCTGAGAGCGAATTTAACTAAAATCGAGAAGGAAGGATAATGTCGGCTAGAGAAATTTTAGATAGCATTGAGCCGCATTTTACAAAAGGTGGTCGGTTTGCCAAGTATTACGGTCTTTATGAGATGGTTGATACTTTTATATATACGCCTGCTGATGTAACTCGCGGCACAACTCATGTTCGTGATGGTAATGACCTGAAACGCACAATGACTTTTGTGGTTATAGCAACGCTATTTTGTGTGCTGATGGCGATGTATAACACGGGTTATCAAGCCAATTTAGCTATGGAAGCGATGGGGCTTGAGAAAATAGACAACTGGCGCAGTATTCCGATGATGATATTCGGATATAGCACCATGAATCCTTTTTCTAATCTTGTCCATGGTGCCTTGTACTTTTTACCAATTTATATCACTACCTTGGCTATCGGTGGTGTTTGGGAAGTATTATTTGCTACCGTTCGTGGTCACGAAGTGAATGAAGGGTTTTTGGTTTCGTCCATGTTATACGCCTTGATTATGCCGCCTGACATGCCTTTATGGCAGGTTGCTTTGGGTATTTCTTTCGGTATCGTTATCGGTAAAGAAGTATTTGGTGGGACGGGTAAAAACTTCTTGAACCCAGCGTTAACAGGACGGGCATTTTTATATTTTGCTTATCCCGCTTCAATGACAGGTGATTCCATCTGGGTCGCAGTTGATGGTTATACCCGTGCAACGCCTTTGGGTTTGGCTGCAAACGGTGGTCTTGATGCCGTATATGCTGCTGATTATAGCTGGATGCAAACATTCTTTGGGTTTGAGCCGGGCTGTCTTGGTGAAACATCAACGCTGGCTATCTTAATTGGTGCAGCGTTCTTGTTGTATACCCGTGTTGCGTCTTATCGCATTATGGGTGGTGTATTTGCTGGCATGGTTGTTATTGCTACGTTGTTCAATTTTATTGGTAGTGATACTAACCCCATGTTTGCCTTACCTTGGTATTGGCATTTAACGATGGGTGGCTTTGCTTTCGGTATGGTTTATATGGCAACCGATCCTGTGAGTGCTGCAATGACTAATAAAGGTCGTTGGATATTTGGAGCGCTGGTTGGCGGTATGACTGTTTTAATTCGAGTTGTTAATCCTGCGTTTCCAGAAGGTATTATGCTGGCCATTCTATTTTCAAACATGTTTGCCCCGACTATTGATTACTTCGTTATTCAAGCAAATATTAGAAGAAGGATGAAACGTCATGCCTAATAATAAAAAGTCTTGTCAACATATGGAAAAACTATGTATAGCACTCAATAACAATGAGTACTATCAAAAGTTTGACGCTTATAAAAACAAAGTTCTTGCTTTAGGTAATGATAGTCTGGAAAAGACAATTGCTATTGCAGTAGCTCTTTGTTTGGTTTGTGCCGTTTTGGTTTCCTTTGCAGCGGTTGCTTTAAAACCGTTACAAATAGATAACAAAGCAGCGGATATGAAGAAAAATATTCTTGATGTGGCTGGCTTGTTAGAAGAAGGAGCTGAAATCAATACAGCATTTTCTGAAAAAATCGAAGCCAAGATTGTTGATCTGGAAACAGGCGATTATGTCGAAAATATTGATGCAAATGAATATGATCAACGTAAAGCAGCTAAGGATCCCGCTCAAAGTGTTGCAATTCCAAAAGAAAAGGATATTGCACATATCCGGGTAAAAGCCAAATACGCTAAGGTCTTTTTGGTTAAAGAAGGCGGCGTGACTAAATCTATTATTTTGCCTATGCACGGTTATGGATTGTGGTCTACCTTGTACGGATTTCTTTCTTTGGATGCAGATGGACAAACCGTCCAAAGTATCAACTTCTATGACCAGGCTGAAACACCTGGACTCGGTGGTGAAGTTGTTAATCCTGTTTGGCGAGCATTGTGGAAAGGTAAGAAAGTGTATGCCGAAACAGATCAGCCTTCCTTGGAAAAAGGTTTGATTACTGAGGCGGATATCGGTGAACCAGCATTAAGTTTGATTAAAGGCGTAGTAGATAATACCAAGCCAGGTTCACAATATCAGGTTGATGGTCTTGCGGGTGCAACCTTAACCAGTACTGGTGTGACTAATTTAGTCAGATACTGGATGAGTAATGAAGGTTTTGCGCCGTATTTGAAAAAAGTAAGAACGGTTAAAGGGGTTAAATCATGAGCGCGATTTTAAATGATGAAACAAAAAAAGTATTAACGGCTCCGCTGGTTAATGACAATCCCATTACCTTGCAGGTACTGGGTATTTGTTCAGCGTTGGCGGTTACTTCACAAATGTCAACATCACTGATTATGGCACTTGCCTTGACTTTGGTAACAGCCTTTTCAAGTGCAGCCATTAGTGCGATTAGAAACCATATTCCAAGCAGTATCCGGATTATTGTTCAAATGACCATTATTGCATCGTTGGTAATCGTGGTTGATCAATTGCTTAAAGCCTTTGCTTACGATGTCAGTAAACAATTGTCAGTATTTGTGGGTTTAATCATTACCAACTGTATCGTAATGGGACGTGCTGAAGGTTATGCGATGAAAAATCCGCCTTTAGAAAGTTTTATGGACGGTATCGGTAATGGTTTGGGCTATAGCTTGATACTAATTATCGTCGCTTTTTTTAGAGAGACCTTGGGGTCCGGTAAATTGTTGGGAATCGAAGTTTTCAAGCTAACTAAAGACGGTGGTTGGTATGATCCTAATGGTTTGATGTTATTGCCACCCAGTGCATTCTTCATCATTGGTTTGATTATCTGGGGAGTCCGTCAATGGAAACCAAATCAAGCTGAAAAAGTAGAATTTAAGATTATGTCGATTGCTCATGGTGAAGGAGGACATCACTAATGGAAGCTTATATCAGTTTATTTGTAAAGGCTGTCTTTATTGAAAACTTGGCGCTCTCTTTCTTTTTGGGAATGTGTACCTTCATAGCGGTATCAAAGAAGATTTCTACCGCTATGGGTTTGGGTGTTGCAGTTATGGTGGTACAGGCTATTACTGTACCAGCCAATAATATTGTTTACCACGCCTTGTTAAAAGAAGATGCACTATCTTGGATGGGTATAAAAGGGGTCGATTTAAGCTTTTTAGCATTATTAAGCTGTATCGGTATGATTGCCGCATTGGTGCAAATTTTGGAAATGATTTTAGATAAGTTCTTTCCGGCTTTGTATCATGCTTTAGGCGTATTTCTTCCGTTAATCACAGTAAACTGCGCGATTCTAGGTGGTAGTTTATTTATGATTGAGCGTGATTATAATTTCGGAGAAAGCGTCACGTACGGTGTAGGCAGTGGCTTGGGCTGGGCCTTAGCTATTACTGTTATGGCTGGTGTGCGCGAAAAACTCAAATACAGCGATATTCCAGCCGGTTTGCAAGGCCTGGGTATTACTTTTATTACTGCGGGTCTGATGTCGCTTGGCTTCATGGCTTTCTCTGGAATCCAACTTTAAGAAGGTAGTGTAATGCTGGAAATTCTATTAGGGATCATTATTTTCACGGCATTTGTTATAGCATTGGTATTTGTAATTATCGGTGCTAAAAGCAAATTAGTCGCAGAAGGAGATGTTGAGATCCTGATCAACGATGAAAAGAAAATTCATGTGCCTGTGGGGTCTAAATTATTAACAGCTTTGGCTGATAATGGTTTATTCGTTTCATCGGCTTGTGGTGGTGGAGGAACTTGCGCTCAATGTAAAGTTGTTGTTCATTCTGGTGGTGGTGAAATTTTACCCACTGAATTGACTCATATTACCAAACGTGAAGCGGCACATGGTGAGCGTCTGGCTTGTCAGGTGTCAGTAAAACATAATATGAGTATTGAAGTCGAAGACGATGTCTTTGGTGTTAAAAAATGGGAATGTACCGTTAAATCAAATAATAACGTTGCAACTTTCATTAAAGAACTAGTACTTCAATTACCTCAGGGTGAAGAAATCAACTATAAGGCCGGTGGTTATATTCAAATTGAATGTCCTCCGCATATCGCTAAGTACGCTGATTTTGATGTTCAAGAAAAATTCCGTGAAGATTGGGATAAATTCAATCTATGGCGTTATGTTTCTGAAGTAAAAGAAACTGCATTACGAGCTTATTCAATGGCAAGTTATCCAGAAGAAAAAGAAATTATGCTAAACGTTCGTATCGCGACACCACCACCTGGTGCTCCTGATAGTATCCCACCTGGCATTATGTCATCTTATATATTTGACTTAAAGCCTGGCGATAAATGTATTATTTCTGGTCCTTATGGTGAGTTCTATGCCAGAGATACTGAAGCAGAAATGGTTTTTGTCGGTGGTGGTGCCGGTATGGCTCCAATGCGTTCACACATCTTTGACTTATTACGTCGAATCAAATCCAAGCGTAAAATCACTTTCTGGTATGGTGCTCGTAGTAAGCGTGAAATGTTTTATGTAGAAGATTTTGACATGCTTGCCAGAGAAAACGATAATTTTGAGTGGCATGTTGCGTTATCTGACCCATTGCCGGATGATAATTGGGATGGTTATAAAGGGTTTATTCATAATATTCTTTATGAAGAATTCATTAAAAAACATCCTGCGCCAGAAGATTGTGAGTTCTATATGTGTGGACCTCCCATCATGAATACATCAGTGATTAATATGTTGATCGATAATGGTGTTGAACCTGAAAACATTATGTTGGACGACTTTGGTGGTTAACTGATTTAATGCTTCTCCACCGGAATATTTTATATGGGGGGGGAGGGAAAAAGAAAAAACGAAACGAGGTTTGGCTAGTACTATTCCTCGTTTTTTTTATTATGGGATTTGAAGTTATATAACATCAAATCTATACTAATCTTAAGAGAATAAACATGACTTATTTTTTAGTAACTTTTGTGCTTATGTTGGTTGTAATTGCAATTATGGCTATAGGTGTGATTTTTGGCAGACGTGCCATCAAGGGCTCATGTGGTGGAGGTATGAGTAAAGCAGAATGTGTATGCGTTGAAAAATGTGATAAAAGAAAGAAAATGGATGCTGATGCACAATTAAATCAAGGATGACTCAGGCTAATTATAATAAAAATTAATGAGGTAGTTATCATGTTGGCAAAAATTACAGTAGCGGATTATATGGCTAAAAGAATAGTCACTTTGACTAAAGACACTAATGTAATTGATGCAATTAAGAAATTGCTGGATCATAAAATAACCTGTGCACCCGTAATTGATTCAAAAGGTCAGTTGATTGGAATGTTTTCTGAAAAAGATGGTATGAAGGTGTTTTTAGAAAGTGTTTATAATCAAGGAATGAGTGGCAAAGTAGGAGAATACATGACTATAGGAACGATAAACATTGATGCTCAAACTTCAATTGTAGATTTGGCTGAAAAATTCCAGAAGTCATCAGTTAGAAGTTTTCCGGTTTTTCAAGAGGGTGAGATGGTGGGTGTTATTAGTCGAGTTGATGTTTTAAGAGCTTTTGTAACTATTTAATAGACATTATATATCGTAATTATGGCACAAACTTTTTATTGGCACGATTACGAGACTTTTGGAACTGATCCACAACGAGACCGGCCAGTCCAATTTGCAGGGCTACGAACAGACGAAGATTTAAATATAATCGATGATCCTTTAGTTGTTTATTGTAAACCAGCGCCCGATTATCTCCCAAATCCTGATGCTTGCCTTATTACAGGCATTACACCTCAGTTGGCAGAGCAAAAAGGAGTTTGTGAAGCCGAATTCATTAACCAAATACACAAGCAAATTTCTCAGCCTAATACCTGTACATTAGGTTATAACAATCTTCGTTTTGATGATGAGGTTACCAGAAATTGCTTATATCGAAATTTTTATGATCCCTACGCACGAGAATGGCAAAACAGTAATACTCGCTGGGATATTATCGATGTTGTTAGAGCGGCAAGAGCACTTAGACCAGAAGGAATCCAATGGCCTGTTAATGAAGAAGGCAAGCCCAGTTTACGGCTCGATCAATTAACCATTGCCAACGGCATTGTTCATGAATCAGCCCATGATGCATTATCTGATGTTCACGCTACAATAGGTCTTGCAAGACTCGTTAAGCAAGCACAACCAAAGCTTTATCAGTTTCTTTTGAAGCATCGTGTTAAAACCAAGGTTGTTGAGTTGCTTCAGTTGGGAAGTTTTATACCTGTCGTGCATATTTCCGGTAAATACGCAGCAGCCAAGAATTCTTTGGCTATAGTCTTACCACTTTGTAAACATCCTACCAATACCAATGGTGTTATCGTTTATGATTTGTCAGTTGACCCTGAACCCTTATTTAGCTTATCAATAGAAGATATTCAGCAGCGTATTTTTACCGCTACCAATGACTTACCAGAAGGCGTTGTCAGAATACCTTTACAAACAGTGCACATTAATAAATGTCCCGTTTTAGCCCCTCTGTCGGTTATCAGGCAGGATTATGCACAAAGACTGACGATTGATTTAGCTGAATGTCTTATAAACAGTGACAAGATTAAGGCGGCATCCGGATTAACTAAAAAAATATCGTCTGTATTTAGTGGTCGTGCCTATTCAGAACAGAGTTCTGATCCCGATCTGTGTATATACTCTGGCGGCTTTTTTTCTGATCCAGACAAGCAAAAAATGGAAAAAATACGAGCAATGTCTCCTGGGCAGTTAGCAAAAGCAGGATTTACTTTTTCTGATACACGTTTGTCTGAGATGTTATTTAGATACCGAGCAAGAAATTACCCAAGTACGCTCAATGTCAAAGAACAATTGCGATGGGATAAATGTTGTAAAAATCGATTAACAGGACAACAAGAAGGTGCAGGTATAACACTGGAGGCCTATCAATCAAGACTAAAAGAACTTCGAAACGTTAGTAATACTAACTTGAATATTGTTGATGCTCTCGATGCTTATGCTATTGAATTGTGGAAATCCTGAAAAAGTTATTGTTATGAGTATTCAAGGTGGATGAGAATAAACTGCTACAAATTTAGGGATTCTGCATCATTCATAAAATGTGAATCTGTGGAAATTATTGCAGAGATTGTTTTTCTCTATGTCTTTGTGGCGGACAAAAACCTTAGAAGACTCAGCTTAATTCGTTTTCATTAAACCATCCAAGGTTAATCCGCAACTAGGCGCAAAAGCTTGCATAAAAAACATGACTTCTGGTTGGTCAGACTCGCCGATAGCAAGAGAAATTTGTTCAGCAGCGATTTCAAACTCTTTATTGCCGGCTTTTAGTTCAGCCTGACATTTAAGATAAGCTGATATTTTATCGGCTGCCTTAATGATTTTGATGTGTTCTTCAGGTAATTTGTCATGATGAATGAGTGATTCAAAATCTGCGCGCAGTTCCAGAGGAAGTAATGCCAGTAATTCAAGTTCAGCTTGCTTTTCAATTTGCTTATAGGCCGCATTAATTGCTGATGAGTGATACTTGATTGGTGTCGGTAAATCACCGGTAATGACTTCAGTAATATCATGATAAAGCGCAGCAGTGGCAATAGCATTTGCGTCGACAGCTCCTCCATAGTAACGGTTTTTTATCAAAGCCAGGGTATGTGCAATCACAGACACTTCCCAGCTATGTTCCATCACGTTTTCATCATGTGCATTACGTTTAAGTCCCCAGCGTTTAATCCATCTTATTCTGGATAAGTAAGCGTAAAAACTGCTTGTGACTGATATCTCTTTCATATTGTTGAAATTCCTACTTAATAAGCCGTCAATCTGGTATGGTGTGGGTTTAAGTACTAGACTAAAAACATAACACTTCATGCCAGTTTGACTGGGTGAGTTATTTAAAACCTAATTTTATTAGGTCAGCAAGTGTTAATGTTGGGTTTATTCTACGCACACTATTCATCTTCATCTATTAAAAATTATGCTAATTCAGTGGTACCCCGGTCATATGCACAAGGCCAGTAAAGAGATTAAACAAACTTTGCACCAAGTTGATATCGTTATCGAAGTGCTGGATGCGCGTATACCGTTCAGTAGCCAAAATCCAATGCTTGAAACTTTGCGAGGTGATAAACCTTGCATAAAAATACTCAGTAAAAGCGATCTTGCCGATCCCGAAATCACTCAGCAATGGCAAAACTATTTAGAGCAGGAGCAAAGCGTTAGGACATTGGCGGTAACCATTGAACATCCGGAAAAAATCCGCCAGTTATCCGATTTGTGCCACAAGATGTTACCTGATAAAGCGCCCAGTGGCAGGCTGATTAATACTCTAATTGTTGGAATACCCAATGTGGGTAAGTCGACACTTATTAATATACTGGCTGGCAGGATGATCGCCAAGACAGGAAATGAGCCCGCTATTACAAAAATGCAGCAACGTATAGCGATAGGAAATGGCATTGTTTTATTAGATACGCCGGGCGTTTTGTGGGCTAACCTTGAAAATAAAAATACGGGTTACCGATTAGCAACCACCGGAGCTATTAAAGATACGGCGATTAACCATGAACAAATAGCTTATTTTGCGGCTGACTATTTGTTACAGCACTATCCGGAGCATGTAAAAACACGTTTTCAACTTGAACAACTTCCCGCTTCTGAGCTAGAGCTTCTTGAAGCGATTGGTAAAAGCCGTGGTTGTTTGCGTTCAGGAGGTCGTGTTGATATGGACAGGGTTTCTAAAATTCTTTTAGCTGAGTTGCGTGCCGGTATGATCGGTAGAATGAGCTATGAAACACCCGAGATGATGGAGCAGGAACTCGCCGAGCTTACAATTATTCGTGCTGAAAAAGCCGCAAAAAAAGAAGCCAGAAAGCAAAAGCCAAAAGGTTCTAACTAACGTTGATAAGTCCTATATCTCACGTTTTTTATCCTATGTTTCAAACGGAGGATATTATGTTTTTAGGGGAGATAATAATTGTAGGCTCGAATCAAGCCAAGATTATCGTGGATATAAACCCGTTCTTAAAAAGTAATTCGCCAGCCGTCTAAATCGGTTAGCGAATACATTATTTGATTTAAAATTATAATCTGGCTAGTAGCTCTGCTTTCTTTGCAGTGAACTCAGAGTCAGTTAATATGTTTTTATCTTTCAAGCTGGCCAACTTCTCAAGCGCACCAAATATATCTGCATCTTGATTGATATCTTCGCTGTAGATAGGGTTGTTTTGACTGTATGAAGGTGCTGATGGTGATTGCGTCGGTGTTTGGAAGGGGACGTTATCGATAGAGATAATCGGTAGCGATTTAACATCGACCAGTCCGTATTGACTGGTAAAAGTAATAGATCCGCCGACTGATTGCTGTTGGGAAAAACCACCAATTTGATGATCCAGTGTATCGTAAAGCGTAACCTGTCCATTAACAACAATAGCCAGTCTGCGAATGGTAGCAAAATAAGCATAACGCACATTATTTTGCGAGCCAGTGCTACTTGGAAATTGCAGGCCTGCAGGCCACCAGTTTCCAGAGCTACCGGCAGGCGGCGGGACAAACAAACTAACTGGTCCAGAAGGTCCGGCGTTATTTTGTTGCTGCTGATTACCTGTATTAGAGTAGTTGCCACCAAAGTTGCTTTGTTCCTGATTGCCTTGGCTTTGTGACTGAAAACTACCCGGTTGAATAAGCCCTGGTTGATTGGCAATCAGATTGGCAAGCTCTTGACATAATCCGCCGACACTGTTTTTTAAGCCATTATTAAACATATCACCTAACATGATCATGCCACCCCTCATCCATTGGCCGGAACCGCCAAATTCTCTATGATTAAATTGAGCCATAGAGCCATTGCCGTTTATAACTGATTGCAACATGCTAAACACGGCTTCAGGGCTAAAATTATAACGCTGCGCAATGTTATTGATTATTTGCTGGCCTTCCGGCGTAAGCTGATTCATTAGAAAAGTCCGATAGATTTAGATGGGAATTACAAGGGATAAATCAGGAAAAACGTGGTGATTTAAGGTAGAAGACTGATTAATTTTAATCAGTTTAAATGAACCCTTAAGTAAAAGCACTATTTTAATTTCAGAATTTTGGACAAGCTATAACATTATGTTTGGTTTGATTTTTTCTGGTTTGTTTGATGATTTTTTTGAGGCGTATTTTTTATAAATAAGCATTTAAAACGGCACTTTTTCGGTGCGAATGGCAATGTTTGGGTTAGTTTGGTGCGAAAAATAGATTGATTTCCACTTTATTTGGTAAATATTAATTTTTAGTTATTTTAACTTAAAAATAGAACTCCTTAATTGACCAACATAAACCTGCAAATAAGATAAATGTTGCGGCAAGTAACGGGTAAATCAGTTCTTATAAAATGCTAATGGTTAATAACATAATTAATGGCACAACATCTGCTTGATTTTTAATATATAACGTTTTTACTGGAAATCAATACAGCACCTATCATGAAACTTAATGAATCCAACGAAAAACTGGATGCTTACTATAAGCAAGTACAAGATATTATACTTAACAGGCAGGATTGGGTAACGGGTTTACTGCCTGCCAGTACCGCTGTTACTGTGCATGGAAATTATACTGATGCCTGGGTAAGAGATAATGTTTACAGTATTCTTTCGGCATGGGGTTTGGCGTTGGCCTATCGGCGCGCTAATGAAAATCAGGGGTGTACCTATGCTTTGGAGCAAAGTGTTGTAAAGCTTATGCGAGGCTTGTTAACCGCAATGATGCGGCAAGCACCAAAAGTTGAAAAATTCAAACAGTCACAAAATCCGTTGGATGCCTTGCACGCCAAATACGACACAAAATCCGGAGGGATTGTGGTAGGTGATGATGAGTGGGGACATTTACAATTGGATGCCACGTCCTTATTTTTATTGATGTTGGCACAAATGACAGCCTCCGGCTTAAGAATCGTGTTTACGATTGATGAAGTTAATTTTGTACAGAATCTCGTTCATTATATTAGTCGCACCTACCGTACACCCGATTATGGTATTTGGGAGCGTGGTAACAAGATAAATCATGGAATAGCCGAGTTAAATGCCAGTTCTATCGGCATGGCAAAAGCTGCTTTGGAAGCATTGTCGGGATTTAATTTATTTGGCAAGGACGGTGGGCAAGCTTCTGTTGTCCATGTGATTAGTGATGACATTGCTAGAACCCGAATTACGCTGGAATCTCTTTTACCCCGAGAATCTATTTCTAAAGAAGTCGATTCAGCGGTTCTTAGTGTCACAGGTTTTCCTGCTTTTGCAGTTGATAATCAGGTCATTCGGGCAAAAACAGAAGCGCTTATTATCGAAAAACTGGAAGGCCGTTACGGTTGTAAGCGCTTTTTGCTAGATGGTCATCAAACAGCCATAGAAGATAGTCAGCGTCTCCATTATGATCCTCATGAACTAAAACAGTTTATGGATATTGAATGTGAATGGCCATTGTTTTTTACCTATTTACTGCTTAATAATCTATGTGCCGGTAATGAAGAAGCCGCTTTAGGTTATCGCAGTAAGCTGGAAAGTTTATTGGTCGAGCAAAATGGTCAGCTATTATTACCTGAACTGTATAGTGTTCCAAAAGAGTTGATCGCCGCTGAAAAAGCCAATCCTCATAGTCAAGAACGTATCCCCAATGAAAATATTCCCCTGGTTTGGGCGCAAAGTCTTTTTATATTGGGCTGCCTTATTCAGGATGGTTTGCTTAAAATTGAGGATATAGACCCACTGGGTCGTCATAAAGATGTCAAAAAGACTCAAGACTATAAGCTACAAATTCAGTTACTGGCTCAGGATGAAGAGGTGCAATATAGCTTAAAAAAGCACGGTATTAAGACACAAACCCTCGCTGAAATTGCCCCAATTCAGATCAGAGAAGCCATTGAATTGGCTGCGGCTTATACGCACGTCGGTAGAAATGATCGTATTGGCCTCACCGGCAGACCTTTAAGGCAGTTACGAACCTTGTCAACGTCCAAGATGTATAATTTGGCCGGCGAGCCACTGCTTTTTTTGCCTCAGTGTCTTAATCAAAAAGGTTTTTATTTTGCATTGGACAACCGTTTACTTATTCAACGCTTACGTCTGGAATTGTCCTACATACATAAACATTGGGACAGAGAGGGAAATCCTTTAATTGCCATGACTATCAAGCAAAATATGTTGGATAGTCATGATAGTGAAATACTCATCGAGTTTATTAAAGAGCTGCAGCAAGGGTCATCTCAAGGTATTTCTTTACAACTGGGTACACTTCTGGATTTTGCAGAAACAGCAAGTCATGAAAAGATTAACTATCTACATGATTTTGAGTTTTCCAAAGCATCTTGGGAAGACATTGAACGACCTTTTTTTCAGGCTTTACTGCTTAATAGTGATAATTCAAAGCCCTTAGATGTTTGGTTATTGACAGAATGGGAAATTACTGAGGATGAAATGCTTATCGGGCAATTAAAAACCAATTCAAATATCTATGCCCAATTAGAAGCCCTAGCCTTGTTAAGCCTGCGACACGGTCTTAATTTTGCGACAGGAATATCAACTGATGCTGGTTCGGTTGCCAGTGTGCGCGATTTACTTGAAGAAATCTATGAGCGGGCAGGCGATCAACATGTTTGGGCTATCGTTAGACGTTGTGCCGGTTTACTGGGTAAATACGATATTAATCTGGAACAAGCAGCAACTGAAATTCTGGTTCGTCAACATGCACTAACGTTAGGTCGAGCTTATAGTGGAAAAGCGACTTTAACAAGTCCTGCTGATTCCTTTGAGATTTTGCAAATTATCAAAACGTATAATAGTGATGCCAGTGAGCACATTATTATTCAGGAATTGGTGCTAAATATGGGAATGTTAATCAAATCCAATCCGGAATTGTTTACCGATATGCACACCATAAGAGTTGGACATCTTCTTCAGTTAATCATCGTCAGACAAAAAAGAGAATCAGGTTGTGGCTCATTAGATCAGGCCTTTAATGAAATTCTTGCTTTAGCGCCTTATCAATTATCCAAAAAACTAAAAGAAACCCTTGAAGACTTTAGTCATACTGAAGATCAGCTTGAACTTGCAGAAACGCTAAACTACGAAGGTGATTGTCGTAAACTAACCAGCGCGCGTTTCTCGCCAGCAATGGATCCAAAAATGTCTGGGGAAGTTGTTGATTGGTATGAGTGGCGGGAACAACAAGGCAGTGTTGGTAGAGAAAACAAGGCGTTTTATACCAATGTTTGGGATATTCTTCATCATTGCAAAGGATTAATGATGGCTGAAAAGCTCAATAGTAAAAACAGACTGGATAGTGAAAATACGCTTTCACAGATGACCGAAGGTGAACAAAGTTTTAAAATACACGTCAACCATTTGCTTAATAAAATCCAGGCACCTGTTTATCGTCAATTAACCGTAGAGGCTTTAAAAGCAATTGCGTCAATTTTTAGAGATAATAAAGACTTACATATCGACGATACCTTATTAACCGACATTATTCTCGGTCATGCAGTCAGACTTAGTTGGTTACAGGTTCATCCTGAACAGGCAGGTAATTATGACGAGACAGTTTCCATGGCTTGGCAGGCTTTTTATCGCTTGCCACCTCATAAAGTTGCAAATGGCATCCTAGATGCTTTAATACACCTACTCGACAATAAATAAAGGAGTTTTATAGTGATACTGGCAGGCGATATAGGCGGCACAAAAACAGTCTTGTCAATTCTTACTAAAGATACAAACGGCTTAATCACTTGCTTGCAAGAACAAACCTATGCCAGCCAACACTACCGAGAATTTGATGATATTTTAAATTTGTTCTTGCCGCTTGATCTTACCATTGAATCCGCCTGTTTTGGTGTGGCCGGTCCGGTTGTTAATGAGCGCTGTCAGACCACAAACTTACCTTGGTTATTGGATACCTCAGCGTTAAAAATAAAACTAAACACCCCAAAAGTAAAGCTGCTTAATGATCTTGAAGCCATGGCGCTTGGCATGTTGTATTTGCCTGAGCATGACTTGGTAGAATTAAATCCTAATGCACAAGTTCAAATTGGTACCAGCGCAGTTATAGCCGCAGGAACCGGTTTGGGAGAGGCCATTCTTTATTGGGATGGTTCTAAGCATCATCCTATGGCAACCGAAGGTGGTCACAGTGATTTTGCCGCACAAAATCATCAGCAGGATCAGTTACTGGCTTATCTTAGAAAACAAACTCCCGAGCATGTTAGTTACGAGCGGATATTGTCGGGTATTGGCTTTAGCCAATTGTATGATTTTCTGTGTGAACAGGGGTTTTCTCCTTGTATTGATGTACCTGAGTACAGTAGCGATATTGATAGAAATGCTGTTATTTCCAAATTGGGTGTGGCCGGTAAAGACCCTTGTTGTGCAGAAGTTATCAGGTTATTTGTAGCGCTTTACGGAGCAGAAGCTGGCAACCTGGCATTAAAGTGTTTGGCTACGGGAGGGGTTTATATCGGTGGCGGCATCGGTCCGAAAATATTACCAGCTATGCAAAATGGTAGTTTTATAACAGCATTTAAAGCAAAAGGCCGTTTTGAACCTTTACTTGATAAAATATCGGTAAAAATCTCATTAAATCCACGTACCCCCATAATTGGTGCCATTAATTATTTTGGTTTTGATTAAAATTCAAGCGTGTAGTATGCCAAACAAACGCTACTACAAGTTCATAGTACCGTCATTCCCAATATGGACACCTCCCGTTTTGCAAACATTGCATCACTTCAGGATTAGGGTACGACTGCACACATATATTCGGCCTGTTAATTGAGTCTTGTACTCTGGCCATAATGGGTTATTCGAGCGTTTGTTCCTATTCGGCATGTCGTGCTCAAGGCACATCGGGATGATCTGGCTTTGCAAACGTCGGTTCGACCTGTTCTCCATTAGTCATTTATGTTACACAATCGTGAGTGAACGATTCCTTTCTGTCAAACTTAGTGTGTCCGGTATGCACTAAAATTTGTTATCAGAAAGGAGATAACCGGAAGCAGTAACGACAACCGTAGCGAAACCCAAGTAGGAAGCCGCGAGGTCATCCTGAAAAAACCGCGTAGCAAAACACGACCGTAAGACCTCTTATGGACAATAAATTAGGCCAACTTACCTATGTTTAAGAATCTTATTCAGAATCAATGGTTGCTTGCTTAATTGCCCAAGCAATATCTAAGGCTTGTCTATTTTCCTTAACATCATGCACGCGTAATATTTTTACGCCAGCCATGACTGCCAGTGCAGTGGTTACCGAAGTGGCAATCGCCAAGTCTTCGGGCTTTTCTGTCGCTGTTAGGGTATTTAAAAACTTCTTTCGACTGGTACCCAACAAAATAGGATAGCTCAATTCAACAAAGCGGTTTAAGTGCGCCAATAGTTTAAGATTATGCTCAAAGGTTTTACCAAAGCCGATGCCGGGGTCGAGTACTATTTTATCTGGGTTGATACCCGCCTGTTTTGCCCGCTCTACACTAAGCTGTAAACTGTCAATTACATCGGCAACAACATCCTCATAAGCCGGATTATCTTGCATCGTTTGAGGCGTACCTTTGATATGCATCAGTATAATTGGGCAGTTATAGTCGGCTGCCACTTTTAGAATAGTAGGGTCATTATGCCCTGCGGAAATATCATTAATTATATTAGCACCTTCAGACAACGCCAATTTGGCGACGGTACTTAAACGGGTATCAATGCTAATCTGTACAGTCGTTGATAATTGTGAGCGTATGGCTTTAACAATTGGTATAACCCGTTGAACTTGTTCACCAGAAGAGACTGAGAGCGAGTACGGACGGGTAGACTCACCGCCAATATCAATAATATCAACGCCATCGATTAACATTTTTTCAGCTTGACTTAATGCAGCAGTAATCGTGTTAAAACGTCCCCCATCAGAAAAACTATCGGGAGTAACATTTAAAATCCCCATGAGGAGAGGCTTGCCTGAAGAATTAAACATGATTTATTTTTTAGTGAGAGTGGGCAAAATTTGGGCACATTTGATAGCCTATAAGGCTATCTTAGATTAAACAAACCTTTTAAAGCTTGGGAGCTTGAGTTTCTTGATAAAAAATTTCTAACCATTTTTCTTTTCTTTGGACATAAACAGAAGTGGATTCAATATTGGATTCATTTATTTTCTTGCCTTGCTGGATACCTTCGTAATTTATTTTGTAAAGAATCATGACGACATCATTACTAATTCTAAGCAGAGATACTTTTCCCATAGTGTAATGGCTTAGTTGGAAATCATCTAGGTTGCGAACGAAATCGGCTTGATTAGCAGTGCTTCCATCAACCAAAATAGCCTTAAATTCTGGAGCCATGTAAGTACGAAAGAATTCAGTGTCGCGTTTTTTTATAGCTTCCCAACTATCTTTTTCCAGTTTGGCGAGGGTATTTAACAGCTCCGTATCCTTTGTGGTTTCAATGCTATTATTGGTAATATTAGGTGTTGGTTGTTCTGCCATTATAAGTTCACTGTAACCTATAGTGAGTAACGTTAAGCAGCTGATAATAATAAATCTATAGTTCATCATATTTTTTTTATGTCTTGAGTAAATAAAGTAGTTTTTTATAAAGGTTAAATTTTTGTACCTAGTCGCTTCTAAGGCAGATGCCTTAATAACTTTTATTGTTAGGGTGTCATCAATCCTGAGTCGATATGCCTTTAGCAATGTCTTCTAAAAGCGGTGCCTTGATGCCAGCTTGAGAAGCATGATCTAATATCCTGTGCAAACGCTCGGTGGCCGTTCGACCTCTGCAAATATGTTTAGGATCGGCATCAAAGGCTTCAAGCATACCGGCCATTAGCTTGTCACGAGGCAATTGACTTTGAACTAACCATTCCTGAATATCAATTAATTCGTTAACCAATGTTTCTGCCAAATCACGATGGTCATTCCAAAGCTCATGGACGGTACTGCCGGGTGACATCCTAAGTCCGCCAATATTAACCATAAGAATATACAGATATTTTCTTACTAATTCATATAACAGATTTTCAGAAGTAATCTCACAACAAGGGACTTCAATAAGCTGTAAGGCTTGAGTTATTAAAGCAGCCTTCGGTCCGGCAATATAAGAAGATAAAAGCGAAGTAAAAGGTCGGCCTTTCTTTTTGTCGAACCATACCACGATGACAGTGGGCTCAACAAGCCCATAACGTTGCCAATCTCGCGGTAATAATTCATTTTGCAAAAGCGCCAAGCGATCATGCCAGGGCTCAGGCAATGATTGAAGTTCAGGATGCAACTCATTTTCCCCAACAGCCAATAACACCAACTCTGGTTCAGGTATCTCGTCAGCCACAGCAGATAAAGACATACCTCTTAGCACAGGATAAACAGGATAACCTGCCTTTAAAAAACTATAGGCAAATAACTCACCTAATTCACCGATGCCAATAATCACTATCATTTTTTTCATGTCTTGCTTGTTCCTGACAAGAAAGCCGGTAAAAGCTGTGTCGGGAAAAATAAAAGATCTTTCCGACATGGATTAAGGCACCTTTTCAATGGCCTTCTTTAGCGATTACTGCTTTTATTTATATAGGGTAGATGCTGAGGTGAATATAAAGTCAATTAGTTTAAAAACCTCAGAGTTATTATTCCATTTAAAACTACAGCCAAACTGGTTGCGCCTATTAATGCAAGCGTTAAGCCTGTTTTTTAAGAATAGAATTCATATTGTAATCTCCAATTAATAAGTTAAAGCTAACAAAAAGCTAGTCGTTTTTATGTAAGAATTTCATCGAACAAGCTGCATGTAATTCATCAAAACTTACTACAAATTATCTCCGCATTACCTGCAGAATATAAAAAAATTTGTGCTTGATAGCACAGTAAAGATAGTTTTTAATTGTCACCAATTGTCACAAGATTGCTGTTGGCCATGTATGGGCTAAGGTTAGCATGATTTTACTATGATGATAAATCTAAGGATGAGTAACATTAAATAGTAATAATTCGAACATATCGCTATTAATCGTCTAGTTTTACGCATACAGAATATCTGTTTGCTTTGGGTGGCACTCCACACCCAAACTTTGTTTTTCAACAAAGCACGCGGTACGTTTTAACAA
>JAPLRP010000040.1 GCA_026399095.1 Methylococcales bacterium
GACTTTGGCTCACCCACAGTTTGGGAGGGAGGACAACAAAAATATAATGGTCAAACCCTGCTTGACTATATCAAATCCGAGGGTCTGTTAGAGCAATGGGATCTTAATCTTTCTGAAGCGTAATTATTTAATGGAGTAAAAATTTTTAAGTCTGAATATCAATGCTATTTCAATAAAACTTCATAACTCCGGTCACTGTCCTATATCTGCATGTAGTTATAGCGAATTAAGGAACTGCATCATCGCATCATTGGGTGGCTGATTGGCACAAACCGGGCGATAAGAAAACAAATAATTTGCTCGTGCGGGCGTTCCTTAGTCAATATGAATTTCTTATCAAAGCTGATTTCATTGGGCAGACGTCTTTCCATAAGAGTTAGCGCATGTTAATTTTAAATAAAGTGTTTAGGCGAGTATTGCCTCGTTAAAAAAGACCATGCGCCCCTGCTATCGCCCCCAATACAGCAAGTAAACTGAGCGCAAGCAAGATCTTGTGCATGGTGTGAATCCAAGAAAATATTTTAGTGCTATCTTTTATTGCTTGCTCATGGAACCATTGATGAAGAAATAGTGGCTCAAACACAAATAAGATTAGGGTGAATATAAACCAAATTAAGGTCATCAAGTGAATCCACCAGTATTGCAAATGCTGATAGCGATCCCAGGCATTCATAACGTCAATCATGTAGAAGCCTGAAATTCCAGTGACCACTGTGGCAAGTTTTGCCTGAAAAGAAAATTTTTCTTCGAGTTGCTCGAATAACGCCAGTTTATTTGTTGAACCGTTAATGTTTTTGAGGGATGGAATTAGCACTGTTGTAACAAATGCTACACCACCGATCCAAAGCACTACGCCAATAACATGAAGAGCACGTGCAAAGACAAAATATGTGAAGCTTTCCATGTGTGATCTCTTCCTTGTTGGGTTAAATTTAATAAATAAAAAATCTTAATCTAATTGTTGCCAATTTTGTAATTATTGCTCTTCGTCAGTGCCTGTCAATTTGATCGCTCGTTATAAAGCGCTGCAATCAAATTAGCTTGATAGACCATGCCCACTAGGCGATCTTCGTTATTTACGATAGGAATTTGTCGGTAGCCTTGATTTGACATCAGTGGAATAAGAGCCGCGATATGTGCAGTTTCTGGCAGCACACTAACTGATGACGTCATGATGTGACCGACCGATTCCGGTTTACTTGATGATACCTCAGGTGTTCTGCGAATAAAACCCCGAAACTTTTCTTGAAAAGTTCCATTAACGCTTACATTAATGAATTTAAAAAAATCATTCCAAGTAATAATTCCGATAACTCGCCTAGCTCTGTCAATAACGGGCATGGATTTAAGTTTTCCACTGTGCATGATGTTCCAGGCCTCTTCAACTTCTGTTCCGTATTCGACGGATAGTATATTTTTAACCATAATATCTGCGCAGGTTATATTACCTCGGAAGCGTTTAAAGCTTTGCAGTTGAGCATCAGTCAGTAATTTACTCAAATCTCCGGTTGAGATATCCATAAACATATCCCTGTTCCCCAGTGCTTGTTCTAGATCCTGTTCTGAAATGCCAACCCGCTGAGAAGGTTGAATAAAGGTGTTGTATTGATGCTTTTTATCCTTAACTTGATGAGCAACGGTAGGATAGTCGTAACGTAATAGCCAACGGTTAATGACAATTGCCATCAGCAACATAATGGCGACATTTAAAAGTACGGGCAATAGCACAAAATCATAACCCAGTGTAGTCGCAGCGCCTGCCATGATCGGTGTCAATGCGGTTGCTGCTCCAGGAGGGTGAAGACATCTAAATACTAGCATGACCAAAACACTGCCGCCAACCGCACAAGCCGATGCGAAAACGGTATGTGTAAAGACTTGAGCGCATACCACACCGATGACAGCGGATACCAATTGTCCACCGACCAGAGGCCAGGGTTGTGCCAGCGGACTGGTGGGCATGATAAATAAAATCACCGCAGATGCCCCCATTGAGGCAACGATAATCGGGTAGACCGTGTTTGAGCTGAATTGTTGTGTTATCCAGGCCGTCAGTAAGATAACACTGAAACACGATACCACCGAAATAAGCTTACCTTTAAGGCTTAAGTTGATTGGATCAATCGTTATAAAACGAAAAAACGGTTTAATGTTCATTATGAGAGGCTAATTCAGCCTGATGTGACTAAGAAGGCATCGGTATAAATATCGGCTGAGGCGGCGCCCTTGATAAAAGTCATTGTTTTCATTTGTTTGATCATGTCAGGATGTCCGCAGAGAAATACTCGCCAGCCTTTTAAATCCGGAAGCGACGCCAAGACAATATCATTAACACGCCCGTGACTAAAACCTTCGGGAACATGATTGCCCGATAGACAGGGAATGTAATGGAAATTTTCATGCTGATCGACCAGTTGGCGCATCTCATCAATCCGGTAAAGATCCTCAACATCACGACTGCCATGAAATAGATAAATGGGGCCGGAATGACCCTGTGCCAGTGCATCAGTTAAAATTCCAGCTAGTGGTGCCAGACCAGTCCCCGTTCCTACCAGAAGTAAACCTTGCTCGCTCCTTTCGGGAAGATAAAAGCAGTGTCCACGTGGTTCGGAGACGGCAATAGTATCTCCAATCTTGATTTCATCATGCAGCCATTCGCTAAACCTGCCATTGGGTAAACGACGAATATGAAACTCCAGGCTATTGGACTCTTGCGGGATATTTGCGATCGAATAGCTGCGCGTTAAGCCATCAGATCTCTGTAAATTAACAAATTGTCCAGCGTTAAATTCGAATGCATCCTTAAAAGCAATGATCAGTAACAAGGTATTTCTATTAAGCAGTTCGTTAGCAACGACTGTTCCGTCGGTATAAAGCTCTGATTGATCGGGCAGTTTAATGACCATGTCCCGTTCAGGATGACACAAACAAGCAAGAAAGTAATTATGCTTTTTTTGGGTGTTTTTTAAACCCGTCTGAGCGGCTTCCGGCGGTAAAATATCGGGACTACAGACTATGCAACTATGGCAAGTGCCTTTTTTACAGGCGTAGGAAATAGCAATATTTTCGCGTAATAACGTATCCAGCACTGTTTCATCTGGTTGGCAAAAATAAGTATTGTCTTCAATCGTTAATGTGTACATTTTTTTTTCGATAAAACTGACTCCATAATGCCGAAAGAAAAAAACATCATGGAGCAGTTATTATGTTTATCTGCCTAAGACATCATTGCGCGTGGTTTCACAGATAGCGACCACTTCGGCGATCAGTTCTTGAGGGACATTTAGCTCTTCCAGGGTTGCCCCCAAATTTTCTACAACTGCATCGAAATGGCTGTCATCCAAGCCCATCTTAACAAGGTGCGCATGGCCTTTGCGCATATCTTCCCCTGTATAGTTATGAGGGCCGCCAAATGCCATGGTCAAGAATGCTTTTTGTTTGGCCGCTTGTTTTTCCATATCAACGTTATCAAAAAAACGGTTAATACGGTGATCACTCAAAACCTTACGATAAAAAATATCCACAGCTGCATTGACAGCTGGCTCAGCGCCTATTCTTTCGTAAAGAGATTTTTCTGCATTGTCTTGTGTGTCAGTCATTGTTTTTTCCTTAGTGGTATAGGGTCAGTTTTTCATAATCCAGGGTTTGTCACGAGTAAAGAATACCAACTATATACAACTTATACAATTTAAATATGTTATAAACTAGTTTTATAATTAATCAAACTTCTGTTGCTATACTAAGCTACTGAAGAACAGATTATTTACTGGTAAATGTATGACTGAGAAGATCAAACCACGACAGCAGCAAATTTTAAAACTATTGTTGGAAAATAAAGCAGGATTGAGTATTGATGAAATCGCCACGGTATTAGCTATTTCCCGTAATGCAGTACAACAGCATTTTTCTGTACTGGAAAAAGATGGATATATACAAGCGGGAGTGCTTAATAAAACAGCAGGACGTCCAGTGCGTAGCTATGTTTTAACAGAAGCTGGAATTAACAGCTTTCCAAAGCAATATGCTTGGTTTTCTGAACTCATCCTCAATGACTTAAAAAACGAATTGGGTTCCGAAGCTTTTGAGCGCTAGCTGCATAAGTTTGGTAGTAATGTATCCAAAAGCTTGTTGCCTCAATTTGAAGGTAAGCAGACA
>JAPLRP010000024.1 GCA_026399095.1 Methylococcales bacterium
AGGTAAGTTTGGTCAAGGTAAGCGTGCTTATGGGCTCAACCAGATCCAAGCTAAAACAGCTCGTACCTCTGAAGCATGGATAAACAGCATCTTCTTTGTTATGAACTTGCTGGTACTGCTCCGGCATTTTTTTGTGCCTGCAATAGCTCAGCGTTATACAAACCATTTCATCAAATGGTTGTTACAAAAAATAAAACAGATCTTTATATCGCCAGTCAGATTAATCACGAAGGGTTATTTGAATTCCTGGCTTCTGAGTTTTTGAGTGAACTCTAAGTAACTACAACATAATTCATAATACGAAAAGTATAAAAAACTCCATGTCCATAGTGCGAATGATGGTTTAATTTTTTGTGTGTGTTTAGTGCTTACTTATTTTTCCGGGGAAAATTAAAATTTCTGCCTATTAAAATTTAGGCTAAATTATTAATCAGGTATGTTGGGTCGTATGAGGTGAGTTATTTTGTGGTGATTAAGCTAACTGGTGGGGCGACCAATGGGTCGCCCAGATAACTTTGCTAAATAGATTGATAACTTTATCGTGCACCTGCAGTGGTTACTGAATGTCGCAAGGGCATTGGCAAGCCAATTAGGGTTTAATTGGTTTTTTAAAGTTTACTGGTATTTAGCTGAAAACGCTTTTAATTGCGTCTACCATTTTTACCAGTGGCGGGTTCTTCAAATTTAACTTTTAAAGGCTTTCCGCAATATAAATTGCCATCAAGTGCTGCTATAGCCGCTCGGGCTTCATGGCCTTCCATTCCGATAAAACCGAAGCCTCTACATTTACCGCTAAAAATATCGGAAACAAGTTGGATGGACCGGACTTTGCCGTATTCAGAGAATAAAGCTTGAACACTAGCCTCAGTGGCTTCGCTGGGTAAGTTTCCTACAAAAAGTCGTTTCAAAAGACATATCCTAAATTCAGGGGGTGAGTTGATGGGCCGGATAAACCGGCTGTGCCACAACCCCGCGTGGTTATTTTGCGGAGTTGGGTGTCAGAAAGTAGCTTCAGCTTATGCTGAAGTTACATTTGAAGCTTGAGGGCCTTTGGCGCCTGATTCAACTTCATATTTTACAGCTTGACCTTCTGCTAGTGTACGGTAACCACCGTCACTTGCGATTGCAGAAAAATGTACGAATACATCTGCACTGCCATCACTTGGAGAAATAAAACCGAACCCTTTGGACTCGTTAAACCACTTAACAGTACCTGTTGCCATGTAACTTCCTCAATAAATGAATGAAAATATTTTATTGCAAATCATACCGGGCACAAAAAGGAAAAAAACGGATGTATTTTTGAAAAGTGCTGATTAACATGCAAAACTTATTAAATAGAAGTCCCGCATTATGCGCGAAGTACTGTCCACTAACTTTGCTATTATAATAGCTAATCCTTAGTATAGCCATTTAATCTTTAGTAAAGAGGCGTGCACTTTATTTTTATTTCCAGATACTGATGATATTGGTAAAGTCATCAGTCCAAGTTTTCATGTCGAAATATAAGGGCATTTTTTGCCAGTTCCCTAAGCGACTTAAGTTAAGGGGCGCTAAAGCTTCCGGATTTTTTGCCAAAACGACCCAGTCTGTGGCTATTACAAGAGGTATGTCCTGCTGGGGTTTAAATTCTTGTATAAGTGCTGATAAATGTAAATGTTCAGCATGAAGTGACAAAACCTTTTTGAGTGACAGGTGGCGATTGGTTATATGAAAGGCTAATAGTCCGTTAGGCTTAAGTTTTTTAAAATAAATTTCCAATGCTTCTTGGGTAAGTAAATGTGTTGGTACAGAATCTGAGCTGAAAGCATCCATTACCAATAGATCGAATTTGTCATCGGGTTCTTTTTCGAGTGATAAGCGGGCATCACCCAAGCGTATCGTGGCATTGTTGACACATAGTTTCAGATAGCTAAAATATTCAGGGTTACTGGCAATATCTACAACCAAAGGATCAATTTCGTAAAGCGTCCAGTTTTGTTGGTCTTTGGCATAACAGGCTAAAGCACCTGCTCCGAGTCCAACGATCCCAATTGTCCAGTTTTTATCGGTATTGTCATATTCTTTAAACAGTTGCCCCATTGGGCCGGGGCGACTGTAATAAGTTAATGGTGTTGTGGCAAAATTTGCTGGTAAGCGCTGTGCACCATGTTTAGTAGTACCATGAAAGAGTTCATGATATTTTTCAGGTGTATTTTGTTCAGAGGTTAAAACGCTTTCGCGTACGGCAAGAACACCAAAAAATGAACGTTCTTGATAAAGTGTATTAGAAGATAGGCCATGGAGTCCGAGGGAAAGAAAAATGATTGCACCGGTTAGTAAGGCGAAAGCAACGGGTTTAGCTCTAAGAAAATAGGTGCAAATGGTTAAGGCAATTAAGCTGATAACAATCACATCAAAATATTGGAGTAAATCATCAATATTTTTATAAACAATAACCCCGATACTAATTAGTACGATAGGAGCTATTATTTGTAGAAGTAAACCTTTTGTGAATGGGTTGTTTTGCCCAGGACGCAGTAAAAGCGCAGCGACAATCATGATGGGATATTCATAGATACCATTGAATATAAAAGGCGCAACAAAAGTGTTGAACATGCCACCTAACATGCCACCAAAAGACATGATCAGATAGAAGGTTGTTAAGTATTGCGTATGTGGTCTGTTTTTTGCAAGCTCACCATGGCAGACCATGACAGCAAAGAAAAATGCTAGCAGGTGTAGTATTAGATAAGCCCAGTAAGGTAAATCCGCTGGATTGATAAACGCATAAGCTATAAACGGCAATAGTACAAGAGGCTGTAACTTGACCATTATTGGATGAGTTTTGTCATTCCATTTAGAAAAAACAATGATAAAAGATAATAAATATAAAGTTAATGGAATGATCCATAATAATGGGACGGAGGCAATATCTGTACTGATGAAATTTGTTAAACCTAAAAGTAGGCTGGAGGGAACAAAAGCCAAAGCCAGCCAGTGCAGTTTACTTAGTACACTGAGATTGTTTTCTGCAGGAGAATAATCATCAATAATGATATTTTTCTGATTTGTTTTCCATAATATAAATGCACAGCTACTTATTAAAAGGCAGAGTATCAGGTAGCCCAAGCTCCAATAAGTCTTTTGATGAGCCAGGCCAATTGCCGGTTCAAGTAAAAAAGGGTAGCTAAGTAAGGCAATTAGGCTGCCTGTGTTGCTGGCAGCATAAAGATAATAAGGGTCGTGGCTGGTTTTGTGACCAATGTTGGTAAACCATTTTTGCACCAATGGCGCAGTCGTTGAAACGACAAAAAATGGTAGTCCGATAGCAAGCAATAAAGTCCAAAGCAACCAAAACGTTGGGTTGCCATCTGTTGGTGGCGTTGTATTGTCTGGTAAGGCGAGAGGTAAAGCTAAGAAGCTTAAAATAATAACGGCTGCATGTATCTGTATTTGACGGTGTTGGCCAAAGTGTGTGGAAATAGTATGCGCATATAGGTAACCAAGAAACAATATTATTTGGTAGAAAACCATACAGGTATTCCAGACTGCCGGAGAGCCACCAAGTAGCGGTAATAATATTTTTCCGAATAACGGTTGCAAAACAAACATCAGCGATGCGCTAATGAATAATGTTCCGGCAAATAATATTGTTAATGATAAGCTTTGGTTTGTTTTTGCTTCTGGAGTGTAGCTCATTATTATTAGTGTAGCGGCTATATGCTTGTTATGTTTGATACGCTAATAATAAAGCATTAGGTAAGGAATGAGTTGAATTGAATGCTGTTTTTCAGGAAAAGAACTATTTCTTCTCAAATTTGGTGGTTTTATCCACCGTCACCAATGTTCTCCCATACAGTTGAATTGGAGTTTTCTAAATCATGTAATTTGTTAGTCGTTATGATTTGTTTGGCTCGTAACTCTTCAAGTTCTTGGTTGTATTCAAGTAATAATGTATTCGCTTCTTGTTGAGATTTTATTACCAACACATCAATCCTAGCACTTTGTTCAATAAGCTCAGCAAGTAATCTTTGTCTGTATTCATCTGTAGTTTTCATGGGATGATCCTTTAGGATGTTTAGTTATAAGTCATCTAAAAAAGCGCTTACGAAGCGCTAGGTTACCCAGTTTCCCCAAACAAGCAATGATAAATCCAGCTTGGATTGTTCCTGCTAATACTTTTTAATTAGTGCCTGACCGAAAAAGCCACTTTTCAAAAAAAATCAGATTAAAATAAAAAAATATTTTACGAAAAAATTTTCAGAGCCGGAAAAATCACTTATATCGCAGTTGACCAGCCAATATTCAGAATTATTTCTCCAAATCACAAATTCCAGGCGCAGCTTCCCTGTGGATAACCTTGCAGGTGCTATCAAAAAAGCGTCAGGCCG
>JAPLRP010000068.1 GCA_026399095.1 Methylococcales bacterium
TAATCCTTGCTTCTTAATCAAGCCTCTTAGCCTAGGCTTTTTGTGTCTGTCGTTATGTAAAAAATGTAAACCCCAATATCAGATGACAATATCACAACATTCATATGGGTTAATGGTGATAATGTGGTAATGGGTTTACTGCTAAAGTAATAGCAAGAACTATAGTTCTTGCATTTCAATATTAATAGTGAGTTAATCAAGTTTTAGTTAACTTAAAAATGCATTTTCCGTTATGAAAAAAATAATTTTGATTGCCTCAACTAGTCTTTCTCTTTACGGATCTGCAACGGTATTTATTGATAGCTCCGATAGGATTAATATTCATTAAGGAGAATTGTTATGACTGATTTATCGAAAGAAGTGACCAGTTCAGTTGAGTCACCGTGGGCGTGGGCCGTTGTATTGGTGATTACCCCTATTGCAATTATTATGTTCGAACATGTTAACCAATCCTAAGTTACCTAAACTTTTCTCATGAAATTCCAATCACTATCTTTAGCCATAATATTGTCTTTAACTTTTCTCAGTAACGCTAAGGCTGCTGGGGAACCAGTGACTGAAGACTTGTCATTACTTTTTACACTTTCCGATACTTTAATTAGAATGGCGAATGACCATAATTCTGAAGGTTTTGAGGAATTAGTGGACATGGCTCTAAAACTTACGGCTGAAAACAGAAATAACTCAATTATTTTACCTCGTGCCAGTGCGCGATTTAGAGCTGCAAAATATGCAGTGAGGTCTGGCAAGTTTCAAGCGGGTGTTGATGATATTCAAGAGGCCAAAACTATTCTAATGAAAAAGAAAGTACTTAAATGGGATGGTGGTTCTTAAGAGATTTGGTCGCTTCGGTACGCTTTGAGAAGCAAAAGAATGGCAGCATGGCGAAAGTGATTGCGATATATTAGCCATAATTGGTGTAATGCCTTATCTTAATTTTCTCGCTTTACAGTTCTTATGGCTTTTCATCTACCAGTATTGATTGGATTGCATTGTCACATGAATGGCAATAATCAACTAAGGCTATGCTCTTGACATATTTTTTCACTATCCCTTTGGCTAAGTTGTTCTTTGGTCAGAGCGCAAACAAAACCAGCTGAAGTGACCGTAAAATATTTACACATTTTACAA
>JAPLRP010000062.1 GCA_026399095.1 Methylococcales bacterium
AAAGTCACCCTTGGCTATGGCCCAATAAACGGATGAACGCGGCAAACCTGTCATCGACATGACGTCTTTTAATTTAATAAATCTCATAATCCCTCCTGGATAGTTTTAGAATTCTTTAGATTCACTGGTATTTAGCAAACGGCGAAAAATAGTGGGATTTTTATGAAAAAAAAAGGGAATTGGGACCAAAGAGATAAATACTTTTGTCATACAGGAGTATTAATGATGAGAAAGACAACCAAACACCTAAGAACAACTAAATCATTTAGATTTACACCATCATTTGCACATAGCATTTATGCTACGGCTAGACAATTGAATCTCAGTGAATCTGAATTTGTAAGGATAGCACTGATGGAGGTTATTGATCGAATTCAACAGAATTGAAACAAGCTGATTCTTTACCATAATTAAATTACAGTGAATTAATTTGGTATCACGAGTGGTATCACGAAACTGCTATTTACTGATTTTGATAAAAAGTGAGTTTTGTAACCCATTGATTTAATTGGTCGGGACGATAGGATTTGAACCTACGACCCCTTGTCCCCCAGTCAAGATCAATTTTTAATAATGCTTAAATTTCAATTAGTTACAGATCTCGCCAAGCTCTGTCATACCACGTTTTTACTACATTCTGCTCCACATTAACTACAATGTAGTGACAAATTTACTACACGCATTAACTTTGATAGATTTAAATAAATGTGGGGAATTATTTTTAATCCACATAAAAAGGCCACAAGTAGAGCTCAACCTAAGTGACAAGAAAATGATCGGAAATTTGTCTCATTAATTCAGAAATAGTATTTGAGATGAACTGATTTTTTGGTATTTCCTTACTTTTTGTGTCTCAGGATATAATATCACGCCATATAATTTGGCGCCCAATGATTTACATGACCTTTATTGATTATTATTGACCCATCGGACGATCTCCATAGTATTCATGGAACCAGATAGACGAGCTATTTCAATACCAGATTTAAATATTATCAGAGTAGGAATGCTGCGAATATTAAATTGAGCAGCAATGCTCTGCTCTTGTTCAGTATTAAGTTTGGCTAAACGCACCTGCGGTTCAAGCTTAACAACTGCTTTAGAATAGAATGGAGCCATCATTTTGCAGGGTCCACACCAAGCCGCCCAGAAATCGACAACAACTGGTATATCATTTCGCCCAATATGCTGACGAAAATTTTGAGCTGTTAATTCCAATGGATGTCCTGCAAACAAAACATCTTTACATTTACCACAACGAGGATGTTGGCTCAAACGCTCAGATGATATCCGATTTATCGTATTACAGTGAGGACAAACAATATGCAGTGTATTCATGCGATAACCTTATTGTTAAAGATTAAGGATCTATGTGAATCGTAGTGGATAGCACTATATAATATAGTGCTATGAATAGTGAACCTTTATTTAGCATGGATCTGTCGCCAGCATTTATAGTCGGTGCTGCCGGATCCTTTCCTGAAGCAGAAATTATTTTTGATCGATTTCATGTTGTAAAGATATTAATTGAGGCTATGAATCAGGTGCGTATTGTCGAACGTAAAGAGCATGATGCGCTGAAAGATCAATATTTAATGTGACACATTCAGAGTGTTTCTGCTCCATTAAAATAGTCGATCCAGACGCTGGATTCGACCAGAATAATAATCGAACTTCATTTTATCGAAATCATCTTGCCATGTTAATTTTCCTTTAAACGCTTTAATAGCCTCTTGCTGCTTTAACATCAATAAGGTTTTTAAACCCATCTCCACTGCTTCGCGTTTGGTTTTTACCCCTGTTACTTTTAAGATATTAGCCATTAATAAGTCATCAATGATAATATTGGTTCGCATCGGTTTCTCCGTGTGAAAGAATGACTAAACAATACAACAAAACAAGTCCGCTGTCCCGATTCAATCTTGAATACTGCTTGTAGATCATGCGCGAACAATGGCCGCAATGATCTGAATATAAGGATGATCTTCGGTGCGCATGGTTTTTTGTATCCATTGCCGGTATTCTGCAAAGCAACTGCGTATTGCTTGGGTTTCTTCTTTGTAGCCTTTATCTATGGATGCCGCCAAGTTACTGGAACCCAAAGTACAACAAGTTAAACTACCCAGCAGAACCTTAAAGACCGAAGCTGATATTAAAGCGTGACTGGAAGAAGTTGAGCAACAAATGTTGAAGGTTATAGATAACGACCCACTGGTAGTTTGATATTTGAACCATCTATTAATGATTAGATTTGACAAGTTGATGTACTTTAATTTATGGTGTCAATATGTCACCACTAAGGAGTCGCTATGATTGTTATAAGCAATGAACGCATTACCGCCAGAGTATCAGAACAAATCAAACAAACCCTGACAGCTGCTGCTGACCTTACAGGGGCAACATTGAACCAGTTCTTGGTACAAGCGGCGCTTGAAAAAGCAGAACATATTATTGAAAAAGACAGATTGATACATTTAAGCAAAAATGATGCAAAAGTCTTTTTTGAGGCGCTGGAAAACCCACCCGAACCCAACGCTAAGCTAATCAACGCGGTTAAAAACTATAGAGCTTATATCAAGTGATCTCAACCTTAAGCATTGAGACACTCTCTAAAGCACATAACCGCAATGCCTTTGATTGTGGCAACAAAGCCTTGAATCACTTTTTACAAAGAATAGCCCGTCAGCATAGCGAGAAAGGACTCTCTAAAACCTTTGTCTTAATTGATACAGAATACCCAACCGATATTATCGCTTACATGAGCCTTGTGGTTTGTGAAGTCTTGGCAGAAGACATCCCTCATCTATGGAAAAATAAATACCCTAAGCGTATTCCTGCTGCCAAGCTTGCAAAATTAGCGGTTGCCCATCATCAACAAAGAAAAGGCTACGGAGAAATATTACTAATTGAAGCCATGCAAAAAACCTTAACAGTCTCTTATACAATGAGTATTGCAGGTCTTTTTGTTGATGCCAAACATGAACAGGCAAAAGCTTATTACAGTCAATTTGACTTTATCTCGTTACCTGAACAATTGGATAATCTTTTTTTACCTTTATCAACAATAGCTAAAAGCTTTGAAACCCTTAATGAACCCGAATAAGCACGATTTAAAAGACTTTTCTTTTGGTCTACTAGTGGCTCAACATTAAAGTACTTTCCAAAAACAAGGCATACAACGCGACTTTTGCACGACTAGCGCCTACATAAAGCCATTCAGGATGGCTTGAGGCCTGGTTATCAAGACCGACCAGAATAATAACATCGGCTTCCAACCCTTTAAATCCCTGTATCGCGCCCACCCTAACGCAACCGGCAACGGTTTTATGCATTTGCGTAGAGATCGTAATCTCAGATAAGCCTATTGACCACGTCGATTTTTGATTGGTGTGACGATAAGGCGACAAGACAACAATACGTTCTGGAGCAATGCGTTCACGATTGATCAAATTACGCAGCAACTGCTTTAGTTGCTCACCCATCAACGTAAAATTAAGACTGTATTGAACTTCAGGAAGCAAGCCCTCCTCTATTCTAAAAGCATTGGGCAGACTCACTTGCCCCCATTTAGCGGCTTGCTCACCAATAGGTCGCGTATTTCTGAGATTGGTATCCAATACAAAAGGCGCGGCATTAAAAGGAGGAACCCAGTCATTATCATCTTGATAGATGGCTTGCTGCCTATCAAAAAGACAATACCAACTAAAATCCTGCCGACCCAAAACCTCTAAAGCAACCCACCAAGTTGACGTAAAGTCTGCACCTTCATCAACAATCAGCGTATCAAAACCCTCGCCCAGCAACTCAACCGCATTAATCAACAACTCCGGGCAGTCATCACGAAAGAATTTAATACGTTGTTGTAAATCTTCTGGTACTTGAAATGACAAACCGGCCGCTAAAACACGCGTACGTACCAATTCATGAAAATTCATAACGGTAACAGCCGGCACATCGGCCAAAATATCAGATAAATATTCGGCTAGATTGCGGTTAAAACAGGTCAGTAATACCGATTTCCCTAAAGCCGCATGCTCACGCGCCAAACAAATGGCTAAAAGCGTTTTACCGGAACCGGCGCAACCTTCAACCAATAATCGTGACTGCGTGCGTAACATCCGCAAAATGGTAATTTGTTGCTCGGTGGCCTGCTGTAAATCAGCCAGTGTTTCATCTAATTGCACCACCATAGGCACTAATAAATGACAATCCGGGGCCAATATTTCTTTGACTGCCTTTTGCTGAGAAGCACTCCAGGCTAAGGGTGTGGCCGTTACAGCTTTGAATAATTGAAGCAGATATTTTTCCGGCTTGGCCAAGGCCTCTCTATCGAAAAGAAAAGCACGAGTTGCCGCTTCTGTACCCGGCATAGGCCCTGACCAATGAACATCGGGAAACCAAACTGCATGCGTAAGTGTTAACGCTTCAAAAGCTGATTTCCCCAAACGCTGAATCAATTTATCCGTTAAGGCAAAACGATTCCGGCGTGCTTGCGAAAAAGGTGATTGCTTCATACTCCGACCAGAGGCATAAAACCATTCGCCCTCACGCACATCAACCGCACCGGCTTTAATCTCAAAAACGACCAAACCGTAGTAGGGATGAAAAACAACCAAGTCGGCTTCACCAATAACCTCCCCTTCACCGCGCAGCAAGCGCCACTCGACCGTTGGAAAAACCTGCCAGGGAGAAGGTAAGGTTTTCAATGCCGTGAATACTCGGTTTTCGGCACGCGCACCGATGTCTTCAATAGGAGTTAACATTATTTTTTAGAATTATATTTTATGAATTGCATGAAGAAAATAAATCGAACATAAATGCATTTCTAATCTTAAAAATAATGCAGTTTACAAAAAATCAAATAAAGACATAAATTAATTGCAACAATTTTTATATCATTTGAGTAGCAACTTTATTCTTTGAACTGCAATCTCTACTTTTAGTGAACCGTTCTCAATTTGACTAACTATATTTTCAATTTTTAAATCTGAGATCAGGTCTTTCTCAATAGCAAGCAATAATAATTGGTGTAATTCAGAAAGATGTAACTCATTAAGTCCATTGCTCTTTAAATCTGTAATGCGTGCTTCTAATTGCTTTATTACCTCATTGCGTTTTTTAACCTTATTTCCAGATTTAAATAACTTAGAAATACCATATCCAGCTGCTCCTGCTGCTACAGTGGCACCAACAACCCAACCAACAGGAGTTGTTGTTACAAAAACACCACCTAAGACACTTGCTAAGGATGTGGAGCCTAATAAAGTTGATGCGCCTGCCGCGCTCGCCAAAGTACCTGCTGCTGCGACTCCAAAGGCACCGCCGCCAATAGTGGAAAGTGCTTCAGCTGATATTTCTATTTTATCTTTACCTTTTAAGTCATCCATAACTTGATTGTATTCATAGACTTTTTCAAACTCAACGTCAATGAATGTCGGCTCATCAATTTCATGAAGCATAGATGATATTTCATGTTGCTCCAGGACTGTGATATCTTTTGATGACACAGAAATTTCTTTAAAATCGTCTTTCATAACTGCACCTAATGATATGTAAATATTATTGAATTAATGCACTGTATCTAAGGCGATTCTTAATTGTTTAAGTGTGTCACTTACTTCAGTATCAAATTTAAATGCTTGTAAGTTAATTGGTAACTCTTTCAATAATTCCGTATTACCTTCACGCCATTCAACGCCAACAACACCGGTCCAATAACCCTCAGTGTCTACATCCAGAAAATTGTCACGCAGATTATCTAATTCTTGCTGACAAAATACGCCAAAGCCTGAAGCCTCAAAAATACCATAAATTAAATAATGTTCTAATGCTTTAAGATCTGCTTCCACCTCTAAAATCACTGTATTTTGCGGATTAGGGGCTGGTAAAGATTTACCAACCTCATTAACAACGCTTTCTGCTGCTTGAATAGCGATATTAGCAAAAATATTTGTACCAATAATTGCTTTTGCTACATTTACAGAACTACCTAATACTTCTTTACGTTTTTTAGGGTTAGTTATTAAATCAACGCCATGATTAGCATATTGGCATAGGCGTTCTAAAGCGGGTTCACCACCATTATAGTAATTATCGATTATTTCAATATCAGGTCCAATTTTTTTACGCGTTTCAGATCGTGTTTCGCTACCAACAGCACCTCTAATCAAAAGCTCCGCCACTGGGCGGGCAAATCTTAAAAATAGTGTGTTTAGGCTATGCTCTAAAAGCTTTACATATAGTAAATCATCATCAATCAATTTAATTTTTACACGCGGACTATTCCATAATTGTTGATCTAACTCTTTTACTAACGCTAATACTTCTTGCTGTAATTCTAAAGCTAAGTTGCTGGCAAGCGATTTCAACATCTTACGAACATCACTGTGCAACTTTTCACGCCATGTATAGTTAGCTTTAATAGAGTCAAAGACGGGATTGCTAATACTATCAAAAATTTGTTGTCTTGCATCTAATTGACGCGCCGGCAAAGTTGCCATTTTATCTTTGACTAAATCTACATAACGCTCTTTAAATAATTGACGGTTTCTTATTGAAGTTTCACTGCCTTCTTTAAATCGATTATTAACATCAGCGCTTGTTTTTTTCCATCGTTTAGCCCACCACTCACTAAATTCAATTTGTTGTTGGCTTTCTTGGGCGCGCTTAGCTTGCTCTGGATCTTCAGGGTAAACGTCAGCGACGGTTTTATAGATTTCTTGGGCTGTTTTGAGGATATCGGTAATCATACCGTTACAACGTTTTTTTAATAACTCGGTACGTTCATGATCAAGATAATTTTGAATACGTTGTTGTAACTCAAGAATCCCTGTGGCATCTTTTAGTTCATTCGGGGAGGTTGTACCTGTTAGTACACACATTTTGTCTTGAATTTGTTCTAAAGAGCCAACAAATGGCAAATCAAAACCTTGTAATACTAAGTGAGCACCTGCAGAGCCACTGACAATTCTATGTTCTGGAATTTCAAACACTGCCCATTTACTTAATAATTGCTGCCAATTTTCTTGTAATGCTTCTTTAGATGGCTGTAAGTCGATTTGCCCCCAAAATACAAATAATTTATCAGCTAGTTTTAAATAAGGATCCCCGTCTGCACCGAATTTTATTAAATCTTGCTCATGGGATTTTAAATCAATATCTCTTCTTTGTACTAAAATAATAGCATCACAATCTGCTAACATTTCTTTTGATTCTTCAATGTGTTTAGCTAGTCCCGAATCTAAACCAGGGACATCATAAAAAACCACACCGTCAACCGCCGCTAATTGTGATGTATAAAGACGTGCTTCTTGCATGGCGTGTGCATAACGCTCGTCTGCCACATAGCGACTTAAGTTGGATTTAATTTCTTCCAAACGACTAAAGTTATAAGTTTTTTTACCTTCATCAATAATTTCTTGTAAGGTGTTGTTATTTGAGTCCATTACATTTAGATCATTTTCTGCTTTCTGTGCCGCACCCTTATCTGCACTTTGTAACTGGTCTCGTAAATCTGCTTGATAAGCACGATATTGCTCTGCACTTTTCGGTAAAGTTTCTAAGCGTTGTTCATTTTGAGCTTGTACTGAATAAATTTGTGTAGTGGTGAAGGTACAGCGAGCAGGTTTTGCTGGTAATAAATCTGAGCCCAACCAAGCGTTAACGAATGTACTTTTACCGGCTTTTTCTAAACCGACCACGGCAATGCGAAACTCACCATTTTGTAAGCGGCGCATGAGTTTTTCAGCAGGTTCTCCAGCTTTTTGTAAAATAGTTTTTTGTTCTTGAGTAATATTCAAGTGATTTACAGAAGCTAAATTCAGCAAATCTAAAGCATGCCGTCGTACATTGAGTGCTGTTTTTAGTTGATTAGCATATAAGGTTGAAGCCGTTTTCCAATCCATCGTAGTCATAAATTTTAATAAATAATAGAGGTTAAATATCGTAAAAATCTTTAGTAGATAAAGCTGATTGTAGTTTGGCAATTTTTTTAATTTTAATTTCTGAGTTGTTACTTATTTGATCACTGATGTTTGATCTAATACGTTGGGTAACAATGTCTTTATCGCTTGATGATAAAACAAGATAGACTAATACAGAATTCTCTGTTTTATAATCAATAGGTTCATCAGAGCATTTTACGTTATCGGCAATTTTTTGACCTGCTGAATCATGCTCCTTAAAACAATACGCGCGTTTTGCATAGTTAATTAATTTACTTGCGTCATCTTTATTAAGTGTTTGTCCGTTCTTTAGGCTCATTGCTTGATTGGATGGGATTATCAATAACAAACAATATCTAATTGCATCAACTTTTTTTGTTGAATTTTTCGTTTTTGTATAAATTTGACCTACTGCAATTCCGATTAAGATTCCCATTGCAATTCCAATTCCGATTAAAACTGATTGGCTCGGAGTTACTAGGACGTCTTGATTTGCGACAAGTGCTTCACCAATTGTTTTGGAATTTATAACTGAATCTTCTTTAAGCATGCTTTTATCTCTGATCTTAAGATTAACTTCATTTTGCACTTCGCTTAGGAAGTTAATAAAATCGAAGTTGTCGTACCATTCATCATCATTTTCAACTTCTTTTATGTATTCATTTAACCCTTTGATAAATTCTTTAAAGGATTGACTATTACCCAACTGCACTATTATCTCATCGGGTTTTAATTTTATGGCCTCATCAATTAGCTCTACTCGCTGAAGAAGAGCACCAATGTTACTCATAAAGAGTCCCAGTTATAGATTAACTTGTTTGTGAGTTTATCTAATTGTTGAGTTCTTTCAAGTAAAGGCTCCCAAAGGATTTTTACTTTTTCATAATCATCAATATTTTGTTGATACGCTTGATTAAGTTTGTTGTTAAAATCTTCTAATACGCTTTCTTGTTCTTTAACGACATTGGCATTTAAATCAACAAAATATTGATATAACATTTCTTGAAAAGGCATTAATAAGGAATCTAATTGACCAATTAATTCAAAAGCAATGTCATTGTGTAGCGTTTGATGGCTAGGGAATTTTTTATAAGAAATGATTTTTGTAAAAAGCCATAAAAAACCATAGTGCACTTCTCTGGTGGAGTTTTGCGCATGGGTTTTTAAGTCAAAAAAATAAATTTCTGGGGTGTGTAAATTATTTAATATTGAATTATTGATAGAGAGATTCCATTCAGGTGCAATAGTCTTTATATTATTCCGTAAATAATCTAAATAATGTTTCATCAATAAATCTATCGTGTCATGGATACGTTTATTTTCTAGACTGCTATAGATGGTAATTACATTATGGACAACTTTATTAATAGATTCTAAAAAATGATTTAATGTTTGGGTAACATTAAGATCAGAGTTTCCATTTAATAACTGTTGCTCTTCTTTCAGTTTTATTTTTGTATAAAAATGCAGATACTCATGACATTCGTTAGCTAACTCCAGTTGTAAATGATTAGGTAAATTTTCGACTGTTGTATTTTTAAAATCACGATGCCCCGCAATAAGTGATTGCTTTACCGCAGTAAGTACACCCAGAGCTTGAGTTTTTATGTTGGCATTCCACGAAAATAAGGGAGTTAATTTTTCTTCAGTGAGCGTGCCTTGATAAATTTTTGTTTCAAATAAAGCTTCAGAAAAAATTTCTAAGGCATTGCTAATGGATCCAGGATTTTTTTTTAACTCTTCTTTTAGGTATTCAATGGGCTCAATTAAACTAGAGTTGGCTTGTGCTATAAACTCACGTAGCTCACTATTTTGTCTAATTAATAACTCTCGCGCTTTAGCATATGTTTCTTCTGAACTGTTCAACTCACTGTAACAAGTTCTTGATAATTCACCAATAGCATAGCCAACTTCTTTCTCAAAGTTTTGAACGATAGTCGGAATGACTAAGGTAGGAAAATGTATTTGAATATGATTATCTAATTGTTTAAAAAACTCGGCGCCGTAACTATTGTTCCAAACGACTTCATTGATGCGTTGAAAATCGTGGTCTTTCCATGAACTAATTCTACGTGGTAAGTCATCTAGTAATTCTTCAGGAATTAAACTATTAAAATGTTTATCTAATTCGTCAGCAGAATGTATACGGTCATTTACTGATTTAATAAGTTGAGCATGTAAAGCGGGTAAAGAACTTAACGGACTAAAAGTTAAATTTTCTAATGTATCTCGATGCTCTGGGAGTTCTTTATATAGAATGTCGGTGATTTCGGTTTTAACTTTGTCTATGTGCTCATCTCTTCGACGATCGGCTTCGTGATCAGATAAAAACGCATCAATACGATTTAAGATAAACATCATACGAGCGGGTGAACCGCCCATGTGTTTTATTTGCTGTAATACTTGTTGTACTAATTCTATTCGGCGATTTTCATCCGTTTCTTCCATATTGTAAGCAACTAAACACAATGCATCACGACAGCTTTTAATGACCTGGGCATTAGTATTGTCTTGATGATTTCGCAAGCCTGGCAAATCCATTAATTTGAATTGAGTGCTTTTAGGAAGGTTCGAGAGTGCTAATAATTCAGGATTGTTAAAACATGCTAGGGGATAAGTCAGCTCAATATGTGGAGACGCTAATTGACCAATATGCTTATTTGTATTAAAGCTATCCATAACTGTAGTTAATTTATTACGGATTTCACTATCAGATAGATCGTGCCATTCATCGCATTCCCAAAGCGCCCCATCAGTTTTATGGATATTTAATATTCGTTTATTGTCAGGACTATTATGGATATAAACTACGCCCGCACTCATTTCTTGGGTCATTCGTGGCATTAAATCTGCACCACATAATAAATTAACAATTGTACTTTTACCGCTACTGGTTGTACCGGTAGTGGCTAAAATAAGTGTAGGGCTTTGAAGATCCTTATGCAGCCGTTCAATGGCAAACCTAAATTTATCATTTAACTGATTAAAATGCGCTATATCAAGATGTGGATGTTCTTTAGCCGTATTACAAATATTTTCGATAATGGTTGACCAATGTGCCTCTATTAATTTTGAGTGATCAAAAAGATGGTTAAAAATATTGGTCTTAGTTGGAAGCGTCATCAATGAATCCTTTTAAATTTTTTATTGCTCTGTTTAATAAGCGAGTATGAATATGTTGGTAGATAAATTTTTAATATGTTGTTTTAATAAATTCAGCAATCTTATCGCTATTATCAATAATAAATTGTCCTGTATTACTAATTTGCTTCCGCCATTCACGCCAATAGCTTTTGTCTTTTTGATTATTCAAACATCTTAAATACCGGGCCCGTTGAGCATCATCCAGTAGTTCATGAATTAATGGCATTAAACCATCATCAATATTGTAAGTTGGTTTTTCAGGTGCAAGGCAAACTGGCACAATGTGCCCTAAGGGTATACTTAAATCTTGTGAAATTGCTTCGCAGACATCTCGTATACTCTGTGCTTTTATAGATTGGGGATCTTGAATGTTATACGGAGGCAACCATTCTCTGAAGGGTCTTAATCGATCAATTTGCGTAGCAACGGCAATAATTACCGGCAGGGTTCTATTCTTTCTATGTAATTGAAACTCCTGACGTAATTTTTGAAGTTGTTTTGCATCTTCTTCTCTCGCTGCGTGTGAGGCATTGCATACAATCAAGACAATATCGATTTCTTCCCATGCCTTTTTTAATTGTGAGGGTGCTGCTTCATGCTCTAAACCACCGTAACCCGCACTATCAAGAATAGTCGCAACTTCTAATCCGTCTCGTTCCAATTTAAAAGGTGTTATTTGCGAGGTAGTCGGTAATACACCTTCGGCTGTTTTAATTTCACCAAATAATTTATTAATTAAAGTAGATTTACCACTACTAACTTGCCCTAAGACCAGTATTCGTAAAGGTTCGATGGATTGTTCATAAGCTTTTATATTTTTTATGTCTTTTTTGGATGCATCACTTAATGTTTCAGTGGGTGCAATATCATCTAAAGTAATTTGACCGCTATATAGCTGAATAGCGTAATAGCCAAGTTTACTGATGTAAGCACTGAATAGGCGTTGCAATACTTCTTCTCGAATTAAATTAAATCCTTTTTCGATTAATAAGCTACGTGCACCACCTAGTGCAGCACCTGGCCAATTAAAAAAACCATTTACTACAGAAACTAAAGACTTTACTTTATTGGCTTTATTAACATAGTCTCTAGTTAAAAGCAGATCACCAACTTGTACAGCATGGCTACCGGGGATTTTATCTAAAACATCTCGTTGTAAGTCCGCACAAACTAAACTAATTAATTTTAGTAAATAAGGAATCGGGAATTCTAAAATAGGATATTTTGACTTAGCGTTAAAATGACTTGCGACCAATAGCAATACTTCGTTAGTTAACTTGAAGGCTTTATCAGGATTGGTTAATAAATCCATTTTTGCAGGGTAGTTTTTAGCGAATTTCTCTAATTCTGCCCAAGCATCTAGCGCATCATCTGACCAATTAGGATTTGGGTTAATATCAATGGATTTAACGATTAATGGTATTTTTTGATGACCGCGCCATGTCGTTAAGGCATAAATAAGAGCCGTATTTGCAGAGAGAACCCCTGCACCTTGATAAAGCCAATCTTGTAGCCATAAAAAGTACAGGCCGAAACCAACCAATGCAATTAAGGGTATTAAAAATAATGATCCTAAAATAATGCCATGGAAATTAAATAGTGATCGCATCAAATTGTGCCCTATTTCTTGAGTAGTTGACGGGCGTCAGAAAATGCAGTTGCATAAGTTTCCTTTATCATTTTTCTGTCAGGTAAAGCACCCCGTTTGACACTGTACAGATAGACACAAAAGGCTTTGCCCAAAGCATAAGTCATCGCACCTGAATAGGCCCCCGATACTGCCCAGCCATAAACAGGCACAAGCCCTAGTAATTCTCTCCCTAGTAAGCCCAATCCGATACTCGTGCCGAAAAGTGTAATAAATTCTGTATAAAGCTGACGTGTTAATGTAAGTTCATAAATTGACGCAATACTATGAAATAACTTTGCTTGAGTGGCACAAACCAAGGGAATACCAACCACAGGAACAGCCCCCACACCCATGTTTAAAAGAGAATAGCCTGTAATGTGTGGGTGAGCTTGCTCAGCGTGATAATCTAGTAGTTCTTTATGTTTTTTTGATCCTCTTAATAAATTAATTAGGCCTTTGGGTAATACTTCTTCAATCGTGTTCCATAATTCTTCTAGCCCGTAACTAGAGGGAGTGTAACCATCTTCTGGCAAAGTAAAATCAACCGGCACGAAGTGAACATTCTCGCCTAATGGCTTAAACCAATCCCGCTGATGTAATAAAACTCGAGTTAAATCATGGGGTATTTCTGGTGGTAATGGAGACTGTTGATAGGGATAGGGCTGAATATGCTCGAATTCTGTATTTGGATAGCACTCGTGTAATGAGGTTTGAATAACGACAATAGGCCATTTTGGATGTTGTTCATGTATTTTAAAAACAGCTTTAACCACTTCGGATTGATTCATATCAGAAGCTCGTAGCACTACGATTAATAAATGAGCATTATTGGCGCACCATTTAAGGTCTTCGGTAGGATCATAATTGGCCTCACCTAGACCTCTTGTATCTAAAAATCGTATTATTGGGTGAGAGGACGAGGGGAAATCATAAAGTTGTGATGTCTTTGTGCAGGGGATAAAACCATTACCTATTTGCGCGTTATCGTTACCCGTAATTTGACGAATTAAAGATGTTTTTCCCGATTGAGTTTTACCAAGCAACCAGAAAACAGGTGTTGGCAATTGCTTTTTAATATCTTCAATTTTAGATTCTAGACCCTCCGCTTTTGGCGTAAAAATAGCATCGCCTAATCCCTGCCAAGTCCAGTTGTTGAAAATCGCCATATTTATCCATTAAAAAAATTAAATCAAAAAGTATTGAATCTTTAACCCAGATTTGTTTATTAATACCGTTGGTGTGTCTATTAAGAACTCTATCTAATCAGTCTTTTTGATAAACAACTGATACCAAATATGTAAAGAAATACCGACTAAGGGAACCAAAGCAACTGAGAGTTCTGCCGGTGAGCAATTACCACTACAAGCATCTTGAACTTTAAAAAAGACAACCAGTGAGATGATTAAAGAAATAAGTACCCAACCTAACTTCAATAGTCTTTTGAAAGCGCGAGGATTAAGCGCACCTATAAGCAAGATAACAACAATAGCGACAATATAAATCATGGCCGACCCTATCCTTATTGAAAGTTATTACCCGCCTCGGTAAACAGATAGGCAGACTCATTTTTTAAATTAACGTATCATGACTTATTGCTTTGCATATAGCCAGAAGAATTGGTTTGATATTTGCAATTATTATTTGATTAAAATTGAAGCTTTATAACTGTCAATAAGCGACAACAAAGTTAACCTACTCGCCCCTACCCAAATATTCATTTAAGCCTTTATCAATATCTACCTGCAACTCTTCCGAACTGATGATCCGATTATGCGGAATCCAATAGCGCACAATCGGCAGTATTAATCGTCCCATAAGTTTTCGCAACCAACCGCCTAAGTATATTTTTCCGCATACCAGGTATCGGGCAATCTAAAAAAGCTTTTCACCAGTTCTATTTTTTGCTGGAACTAATTTAGTTTTTAGAGTATTTAACCGTTTTATTTAAATTTAGAAAACATAGAGGTCTTGTCTTTTTTATCTAAAATACTATAAGCCATAGATACACAAAGACTCATTACTTCTTTTTCTTTAAATATACTAGAAAATGCATTAGCTCCAGCAATTAACGAGGCCCCTAGAATAATACAACCAGCTATTGGTAATATTGGAATGCCAACAGTAAAAAACACTAAATTGGTCCATATACCTAGACCAAAACCTGATATTAATAAAAAAGCTTTGCCAAACAATAACAGTCCCATTAAAGGCCCCATGACTTTAAATACAATACTAAAAACTTGTATAGGAGTTTTTTTATTACCGTCCAATAACCCATCTATAGCATCTAATACTTTTTGCTCTTTTTTAGTGACACCTAATATAGAAATAAAACGACTTTTCCAAACTTTAAAAACGCCTTTAAAATAATTCAAAGTTTCCGCTTTATCTTCAGAAACAACACCACTACGAATTATACGTTCAAGATTAGTATTTAACTCCATTCTAAGAAGTTGAATATGATTTTCGCCATCAATAGTTATTGGAATATAATCACTTGTGCCGGCCTCAAAGGTAAAAGAACCAGAACCAAAATTCATTGCATTATTAACTAAATCGAAGTACTCCTTACCGAATGCTTTCTGTAACGCTACAAGTGCAGTAGCGCCTTTTTGTATGCTTTCAGTGGCTTTAGAAAGCTGTCCTGTTCGCTCTGAACCAGATATAACACCCCAAATTCTTTGAGCAACGGGTTGTCCAACTTCCTTAACGAGTAATGCAAGCAATGGTGTTACCATAAGCATTAATAACAGACTTAAATACTAAGTCTACGTCAAATATATTACAATCACCTATTCGCCCCTACCCAAGTATTCATTTAAACCTTTATCAATTTCTACCTGTAATTCTTCAGGACTGATGATCCGAATATGCGGAATCCAATAGCGCACAATCGGCAGTATCTGATTGGGATGGCCAATTTTTGCCGAGATGATCAAACCACCATCTTCCAGTTCTTTTTCTATCACTTGATTGGCGATTAATTTACGACGTTTAAAATAACCGGCAACTTCGGCGCGTACTTTTAAAACGACTTCTTGTTTGGCATCCGATAACCATATACCGTCATCTTCGGCTAATTGATTATCAATGTTGGCATCCCAGACAAAGAAGCTATCCAAGGTTTCTAAGTTAGATAATTTAGTGATGCTGAATGACTTTAGCTTTTCACCATCTTGAGCGACCAAATACCAGATGCCTTTATGGTTAACCAATTTATAGGGGGAAAGTGATTGATACGTCTTTAAGCCCTCGGCTTTCAGGTAACTAAATGACACCTGACGATGCGCGATAATGGCTTTTTCTAGGTCTTTGAACAAGCCTCCCTTGTCGCCTATGTTTTCATAATGGTGGCCTTTAACCAATAAAGCGGATTGCACGCGTGAATCGAAAATATCCCGTAAAAAATCATTGGCCAAAGAAGGAAACAAACCCTTCACACCGGCCAAACCCGCAAAACGGTGTATATCTTTTATGCTGATTTTGCCTAGAAAAGTTGGGTCAAGTTGGTATCGGCCCTCAATTTTTTCCAAAGGAAGATAGGCAAAGCGCTCATTAAGATCGCGTTGGATGGTTCTAAGGTTTACCCCAAACTCCTCGGCCAAGGCATTAGGTTCAAGCTTTTCACCTTGGTTTAGTTTGACCAGCATCTGTGCGAGACGATAAACCAGTGTGTCATGATGATTGTTGGCCATTCGTTATTCCTTATAAATACGTTTACCAGCATTATGCTTTTACCGGATGACAGGTGATGTCGTTTAAATTGACCTAATTACCATTTGGAGAACAATTATGCCTTCAGCGTTAATGCACCAATTTATAGGTGAACCAATATTTTTGAATGGAAAAAATTAGGTGCCGATAAGAAGAAATATCATAAACCCATACACAGGTAATAAAACAAAAGCGCCCCAAGAATCCTTATACGCAGTTGCCACCAGTAACACACCACCGACTAACAAACTTAAAGATAAGAAACTAAAAAAACCATCCATTGTTTTTGCAGTTAAATGCTTCAAGTAATTAGGGTAACGCGGATTATCAAATGACCTTTTTCTTCTCCACAAGGCAATCAAAACACTCGCCGCAATAAGGTACCAGCCAATCAATTGATTATTAAATTCCATACTTGGTTGGCTTTAGATAAAAACGATAACTGAAAACTATTGTGTTTTCAGAAAACCATCATTGCCAATGGGCGCTTCAAGTGAGCAAGGTTCTTTGCCGCAATCATTTTTGTTAAAGATAAATATGTGCCTAGGTTGACCGGGTTCGTTAGCAAAAACGACGGCAATGTTGTTGTAAGCTACCTCATTACTTTGTCTGGCAATACTATCGAAGCTCTTCGCTAAGGCTTTAGCTGATGTTTCATACACAAGACCCATATAAGAGTTACCTTTTTCTTCCAGCTTACCAGAAACCTCTTTATTTAAGTTTTTGAGAGTGCCTTTACAAGAACCTAATAAATCGGCATCACATGATGGATCTAATGTTGATGAGTCAAAAGCTACTGGTGTTGACAAATAAAGACTAGGCACATTAAAGACCAACGTTTCATCTTCATTAGCATATTTTAATTCACCCAATTTGATGTAATATTTATAACTGGCAACTAATGTTATCTCAGCATCAGCGCTGGCATAAGGAATCCCTGTCCCAGGTATTTTCCTAGCCCAATGGTCTTTAAATTTTTCGCCATTTTTTAACACAGAAATCACATATTCATCAGCACCATTTAAAGAAATAAATTGGCTGAAAGATGAGCTATAATTATCTGTATTGGACTTGTTTTGCCAGATGAAATAAATAATAATTGAAGCAAAAATAAGAGCCGTAACTACTTTAAGTGTTGATAACATATGGTGCCTTTTAGGTTGAGTGGAAATTCAAAGAATTTTAAAGTTTGAGGCTTATCTAGCTGTGACAGACTATTGCGACCGCTTTCTCACATCATTTATATTTGTCGTGTAATACAGCCCTGTCCCCGGAATGCCGGCACTAAAATATAAACGGCCTTGGGCATTTAAACCCAGACGAAAAAGGCCTAGGTTAATAGACCAACCGACCCCACTGTTTGAAACATTTGCCCGAATAGGGCCCATACTCATCGATTTTCGCCATTTTAATCCCACGCTAAACTCCTTAAATCAGGCCTGTATAAACCACACAAACGAAAGTCAATATATAAAACTTCTGCATTATAGGCAGGCCTTGAAGAAACCAACAAACTTATTCCCTTTTAAAAGTAAAACTATGTCGACCACTGACAGAACTTAACTGGCTATTTGCGTCATTTATCAAACTTATTTTTTTATCGTGTACTGCTCTTGTTTCCATAATCGATTTCCGTAGGAGTCGGTAGGAATCATCTTATTACCTTCTACCCGATAATTAGGTTGATTCCATTTTCGATTACCAAAAGAATCTGTGGGTATAATTTTATCACCCTCTGTTTGGTAATGGGTTTGTTGCCTTTTCTCATTGCCAAAGGCATCGGTCGGTATTGTTTTATTACCTTCAGTGCGATAGTGCGTTTGATCCCAGTTCTGATTACCGGATGCATCTGTAGGGATGGATTTATTTCCTTCAACTTGATAGTGGGTTTCATTCCATTTGCGATTACCGAAGGCATCCGTGGGGATTATCTGTTCAGCCGCCAAGCATGAACCCGACAAAAATAGTGTAATCAACAGCAAGAGTGATTTTGTTTTCATTCGCTTAAACCTCCAAAAAAGATACTGACAAGGATTATGTATCAGCGCTGTGACAGGTGATGTCGTTTCGCTTTATAGAATAACGAATTGGCGAACCTAAAAATAATAAATTACCTCCTCAGAAAAACGACATGACCTGTCATTCCCATTAGGCATCATATCAACCATCTTAAATTGTTTAACAAGTTGGAGAGTCATTATGTTCTGGGGATTTATTTTATTGGTGGGACTGGGCGTCGTTTTTACAAAACTGGGGGCGTATTCGGTGATGGTGGCCATGCTTTCCAGTGCTTTAAAGCTGGTCGCAGTTGTTGCTTTCTGCGCGTTTGTTTGGTTTTTTGTTAGAAAAAAACTGTCTTAATCACTTAATGAATAAAAACAACTTTATGAAAATTGATAACAGAATAACCGCTTTGACTTCATTATTATTTGTAAATACGGTCAGCTATGCAGCACCCTCAAATGAACAGCTCTATGAAATGCTATTAGGCCTTAAAAAAGAAATAGCTGATTCCAAAGCCAGGGAAACTGATCTACATACAAATCTTGACAAAGCAAATGCTGAATTGAAAGTGGCCAAAAAACAGCTAGGTGCATTACCGAAAACCGAGCTGCTAGTCACGGCGGTCAAGCAACTAGATAAGACCACAAAGAATCAGCCACCAACGATAGCCAACGCTAAGGAGGGTTATATTATGTCTGCCGGCGCTCTTTATGTAACGCCTGTTGTTGATTCTGGCAATCGCGTAATGGATGACAACAAGATTAATTATAGTGCTGGCTTTCAAGTTTCAACGGCTTATCAGGAAAAAAATAATTGGGACTATGCCTTAAACTATAAACATTTCAATTCTGATAATGATGTGTCAAATGGTATTCCTTATTATCAACAAGGTACCCCTATTACCAACTATAAAACAAATTACAATATGTTGGATCTGGAAATAGGAAAATTATTTAGCTTATCTGACACGGTGTCGTTAAGAGTGTCAGGGGGTATTCGATCCACCATTATGAATGAGAACCTATCCTCTTCGTCAGCGTTTAATTCCATCACTAGTGGCTCTTCCTCCAGTTACCCGGATTACATAGAGCAAGCTTATACAGTAACGACCAATAGTTATAACTATAGAAGTACTAAACATAATTTCTGGGGCTTAGGCCCAAGGATTACCGCCACGCCAACGTGGAAACCCTTTGAAAATAATTTTCAAATTTTCGGTAATGTAGGCACCAGTTTTATAATGGGTCAACAAAATGACACTTATTCAGATTCTTATAGTACCAACTGCACCAGCACCTCAAGTGATGTAAGTTGTGGCGCCTCCTATAGTGACAATAACACTGACCACTATAAAAAGAACAGTTACGTGACTATGATTGAAGCGGGAAGCGGCATTGGTTACACCATAAAAGCCAATTTAGTGGATATTGATTTGAAAACCGGCTATCAATTCGAACATTGGATAGTCACTGATCAAACTGATAATCTTATATTCAGAGGTTTTCATGGGGCTTATGGAACCGTTGGCATTAAGTTTTAAATGAATACGCAATATTAAATAAGTGACTGATTATTCAATTTTCTAACTTCATTCTTCATGGTTAAACTCTCTATACATCAGGTTAATTACCAAGCCATACAGAAATACGCAGTGCCATTCCTACCGTTAGTCCAGACTTACTGCTCAGAACTTTAGAAAGTTTAACTTGAGAAACCTACAATTCTTCGGCTAACTTTGATATTGCCAGACCTTCCGGCAATTATTCCCGTAATACTTCGCCGGGGATCTTGGGTTTGTGAATTATGCTTATATCAAATACGCCTAATGATAGTCGGAATAAATAACCAGTACCCTCTCCAATCTTGATGAAACGATCGACTATTGCGTTACCAACTTTCGTTTCCAAGTCAACAAAGGCAAAACGAGAGAGTGTCGTTAAAATAAGGTTACCGGCACTCAGCCACAACCGCGACTGTATTTATAGCCATGTAATAATCAGTTCAGACCTCAAGCGACTGAAGCTTGCTTGATAAACTGTTTTATGAAATACACCAGTTGGTCCACTGGTTTTCTTTTGTAATGCTTCATGATGTCATCAACTTTGTTACAAACTTGATCGTGCATATGGATTCTATGTGCCATGATCGTTCTCCTCAGTAATTTAGCTATGTTAAATAATATGTTCGGTAACTACGCATTGTCCCACTAACACACCTTGAATTTCGACTTGTTCCGGACGGTAACACCGCGGCTTCATATTGGTATTGCCCGGTAGCAGTATGACCTGTCTTTTATTCTAGGTATTCCAACAACATTATTAGAAAAATAATTAAAGATTTAAAGATTTAAAGATTTAACTTTAAAGTCGGGTAAATACGTCCACGAAGAACTGACTTTAAAAGTAATCTTATTTTTTCTTAGCTTATCAGGAATTGATTAGAATGCAAGCAAAAAGAGAACAAAAAGAAAACAATTGAAAATATAGAAAAATATCGCTACTGTATTCACACCTGCTGTCCATCCCCTAAAATTTAGCTATTATGCTGATACCGCGCTTTAATTTTTTGTTACCAACCCCCTACCCTCGGATATTAGCGCTGCCCTTGTTTATCGGTAAGGTTGCCGCTGGCTTCCCTTCGCCTGCCGATGATTACGTCGAAAAGAATCTGGATTTAAACGAACTGTTGGTGCAAAAACCAGCCGCTACTTTTTTTGTGCGCGCACAAGGTGAATCCATGTTGGGTGCCGGTATTCATCCCAATGATATTTTGGTAGTAGATCGGTCCATGGAAGCGGTGCCCGGCAAAATTGTCATTTGTGCCTTGAATGGCGAATTAACCGTTAAACGTCTGGAACGAACGGATCAAAAATGGCAACTGAAAGCCGAAAATCCGGCCTATGCTGATATTGTTATACATGATGACTTGGAAATGGTGATCTGGGGCGTAGTCACCAACGTAATTCATGCGCTGTAATGCCAACATTACTTGGTTTAGTAGACTGCAACAATTTTTACGTGTCTTGTGAACGGGTTTTTCGTCCGGATTTGATTGGCAAACCGGTGATGGTACTGAGTAATAATGACGGTTGTGTGGTGGCCCGCAGTAAGGAAGTCAAAGACTTGGGCGTAAAAATGGGCGTCCCGGTTTTTCAAGTTCAGCAACTTATCAATCAACACCAGATCCAGTTATTTTCATCCAACTACACGCTTTATGCCGATATGTCTTCGCGCGTCATGGCGACGCTGGAAGCCTTTGCACCGTCGATGGAAGTTTATTCTATTGATGAAGCTTTTTTGGACTTAACCGGTGTTTGTCAGCAGGATCCTGTCACTTATGCTCACTGTATCAGAAAAGCCGTTATTCGCAATACGGGTATTCCTGTGTGTGTAGGCATGGGGCCCACAAAAACCCTTGCTAAACTGGCCAATTTTGCTGCTAAAAAATGGTCAAAAACCGAAGGTGTACTTGATCTATCTAATCCGCAACGTCGAGAAAAATTAATGAAGCTCGTGCCGGTCGGTGAAGTCTGGGGGATTGGCTCTAAGACAACGGCAAAACTGAATAAGCTGGGCATTTACACGGCATGGGATTTGGCCAGTCAATCACCACAGAAAATACAAAAAGCATTTAATGTTGTCGTTGCCCGAACGGTGATGGAACTGAACGGTTCACCTTGCCTGGAACTGGAAGAAATCTCCCCGAACAAACAGCAAATCGTGTGTTCGAGAAGTTTTAGTCGTCGTTTAACTCAGTATCAAGAACTCTCCCAAGCGTTATCCGACTTTTGTAGCCGCGCCGCTGAAAAACTTAGACGACAACAGTCAGTGACTAGTTGTGTCACCGTGTTTATCAGAACCAGTCCGTTTAACCCCCATGAGCCTCAATATCAGCGCTCTGCCAGTATCAAACTGGATGCCGCCACCCAAGATACCCGTATTTTAATCACGACTGCCAACCGTTTATTGTCAGAGATATTTAAAATGGGTTATCACTATCAAAAATGCGGTGTACAACTCAGTGATATCCAATCAGAATCAGCGCCCGGCCAATTTGAATTGTTTGCTTTTCAAGACAGCAATTTACCGACAGAAAATAGCCCGTTAATGATTGCGATGGATCAGATCAATCGACGCTTCCCGAAGAAATTGTCAGTAGCAGCGACCGGCTTTGACAAATCCTGGAAGCCAAAAGCGGAACGAATTTCCCGGCGTTATACGACAGACTGGCGAGAACTGGCAGTTGTGAAATAATCAGTATTAGCCATGCTTAAAACTAACACTTTTAATAAGTCGCAAAATTTATTATTTTAGCGTATTCAGATTAAAGTTCAATTAATTTAATAGTCACAAAAAAAAACAATCCATAAATATTTAGGCCTATTATCAACAATAACCATCTTCGCTATAGTTGACTTGCAGTAAAAACCTATCAACTTAATAAGGATTAATTTATGAGTCAATTAACTAAAGATATTCTGATCGGAATATTGTTTATAACGGGCCTGGTTGGTTATATTTCAGGCGAATTTATTATTTCATCCACTCTGTTTTTTGCCTCTGCTATTGCCAGCAACGTGAACGTCAATCGTAAACGCACTAAAGCTGGTCAATTTAGATGGAATTAATGACACAAGCATTAAAGTCTTCCAACACTCGCAGGTCTTGGAAGACTTTTGCATAAAAACCAGCCTACTGCTTGTATGATGCTCGCAATGTCTTTTGGTTTTGTATGAAGCTCAACTGAAAGTACCCCCAAAAGATCTTCTTCATTCAAACAACTGCAACCTAATCTTGAATCCGATTAATTTATTAGCAACCCATAAACAAGCATTTTGCATTCCTTTTAGTTATCCCCAATCCTTGTGGATAAACCTGTCCATAATTCCATATTCCTGCCTTTGAACACCCTGCTCTTCAACCATGACGTTAAGTTGCTTAAAAATTAGTCAATCGTTAATTGATTAATAGTGTCTGAATTTAAACATGCTCAATTACCAGCATTTATGAGCGTTACAAGCCTTAATGCATATTAAGGACTCAAACCCATATGAAGTTTGCAACGCTTATTTACCTGTGCTCATAAATAATACCTTCGCAGCTAGTCGATAAAAAAGACTTAGTTCAATTTATGCAAAAAAAACACATTTTTTCCTTTATTACAATAACCCCCTGCTTCTAAGAAAGCACTAATCAGGCGTTTTTTGGACGCATAAAAATAGTAATAATTAAGTAGACTTTGATTACCCCTAATGAGAAAGGTCTATCTGGATTATTAGCTTATGCACAAAAGTTCTCAACCTTCAGCTTCGCAGCTCAAATTTACACAATACCAGCAGGGTAAATTACCACCTACCCAAACGATGGGTGCCCTTTTACTGTGTATTTACCTCATTAGCTCGGCAAATTACTGCTTAGCGTCTGAGAAAAACCACACCAAAAAGGCTATATCAGCAGTAGCGATTAATCAGAAAAACAACACACTAACCGGCGGACTGCGCCACACCCTTTGGTGGCAAGTCGCCCAAGATAACCAACTGGACCCTTATGTTTTATATGCAGTCGCTTTAGTTGAATCGGCGACAGGCATACACACTCATCAGGTTACTCCATGGCCATGGGCACTCAATACATCCGGCAAATCTATCATTCCAAAGTCTCAACAGGAAGCCAGTGTTTATTTGCATAAATCACTTGCAGAAGGTAGACGACAAATTGATGTGGGATTGATGCAAATTAATGTTCACTGGCATGGCCATCGAGTCGAAAAGGCTGAACAATTACTCAATCCGGTAACCAATATACAAATCGGTGCGGCTTTATTGGCAGAAGCGATCCAATCTGCACCTAATGATCTGGTTTTGGGGATAGGTCATTATCATAGTTGGCAAAACACCCGTGGGGCCCTTGCATATGGCCAAAAGGTGTTGGCTATTGCCAGTCACATCAGGGAGCTATTGTAAATGAATACTATTGATAAAAATATCTATGCGCTGAATCTGGATTATCTGGTATTGGCCCATGAATTAATCTTCGCGGGTCAGCCACAACAAGCCATGACTAGACTGGGTTTATCACCTGACGCAGTCAGCTTGTTAGCAAATATGCGTATCGATCAATTAACCCTTATCGCAGAAAGTGACATACTCACTTTTGCGCCACGATTTCATGCTAGTTATTGGTCCAATTTTTTAAATAATGATTTTTTAGGGTCGGATATGAATGAACAACGAGCTCGCCGCTTACACTCGATTATCTGCAATGCGGGGAGATAAAGGTTATGGTGCCATATGATGCCCAACTTAAAAGTCACTATCTAGCGTATGAATTACTCAAAAGAAAACTACGTATTTCCTATGTCCATCAAGTCACAAAAAGCATCAAAGTAGAAGATCTTCGAAATATCTATAAAAATATTCATCGCGGTCTAAAACCCAGTTCCGGTATGTTGCCAGGCATTGAAAGAATTCCGCACAACAAAGAATCACTCCTTTACGCGTCTTTGTTTGCGTCTCTTTATCGCAATGCCAGTCAACTCGAGATTTGCGCTGAAATTGATATTCCAGCGATGCTGTTTGCTTGGGATTTCTTTTGTGACATGTTTCCGAATCATAGCCGTGAGCGCAGACCTTACACTAAAGTTCGTCCTGCCAATTTCACTGAAGCGTGGGTTATCGCGCAAGCACTCAAAATTGGTTTGGCAGAGCTACCCTATTGCGAAAAATGTCATGGCAACACCCTTGTCATTTATAACAGCAAGTTTCCGCTAGGCTGCCAAATTTGCGCATTAAATAAAACACGTAAGCCATGAGTTACCTTAAGACCGAGGATTACGAGCTGTTTCTCATCAGATTTAGCATTATTTTACAGCGGTTGCTAAAGATAATCATAAGATTTCAGAAAACCTTTGAACAGACTGGGGTATTTAACTTCGACTACTCAATTGACCAGACTAAAAACAACTGAACTTTTCAGTTATTCAATAATTGGCAACTAAACCAATTAGCAGTATTATTATGGTGTTGTGTTTTATCAGAGACTCACCATGACCACCTTCACTTCACATTCCAATCGTTTTAAATTAACCACCAGACCCTATAAGGTGACACCCAGCATAGATCCTTGCCATTATCAATTGGACACGGTCAATTGTGAAACTTGCCACCGCTTCATGGTGCCGCGTATGATCAATTATTATGGCCAACCTTACCGATCTATTTGCCCTTTCTGTGCGACTACCTACAGGCGATTTCCCAGCGGCTTTCAACGTTTCATCGAACGTTTTCAGACCCCTAGCCTCTCATTTAACGTCTTTATAAGACTGTCACTGATGGCTTTATGTTTCGGTTTTCTCTGGCTTATAAACAGTTGGGTATACCTCCCTGAAGAGTTAACGCTGATAACTGCGCTTGCGACTAGCTTATTGACGGCGTTGGCCTTGGCAGAACTCATTGCACAAAGTATTGAACACATCGCGGCCAAGTTTTATCACCAAAGCGTCTATTACTGGGGATTATTGATAACTTTAGCCTTATACTTGGCCAACGCGCATACGCAACTTACCCGTTATATCGTCATATTTTTCATTATCATGGGTGTACGCTGGTTGTTTGCGGGCCTGGCACAAGGTTTTAATAATTCCATCAACTAATAACCAACTAATAGTTAACCCGACCGCGGGATCGATTAAAATTCCCAATTTGATTGATCAAATCGGGTCTGTTTTGACCTGCCGCATTTCTTAATAATTTGGCGATCGCTTCACCCTCTAAATCACCTTCTTCATCAAGTAATTGTTGCCTGGCTGTTCCCATACTGCCAGTATAATTGCCACCAACAGCGATACCGGCAAACGCTTCAAACATGGCGGCACGATAATAGGCCTGTTGGTTTGGTGTCAAGCGATCCGCCACTTCATCAACGCGTTGATCAGCCCAGGCCTGCGTTGCCTGTATAAAACCCGGATAGGATTGGGATGCGGCATACTTGACGGCCTCCCATTTATCCAAGCCTTTAGCCATGGCTTCTTGATATCCCCCCGTAAAATTCTTAACATATTCGGTACCGGCAGAGCCCACCGCCTCAATATTTTTTGCCGTATTATATAAGCTGCCACCGAGCATATTGTAGGATAACTCCGCTGCAGAAGGGGTATCATTAGCGGCGGACGTTAGCGCTGCCCTGAAATGCTCGGTTTTAATGTGTGCCAATTCGGCAAAGCCCTCTATGGAATGCTGCCCTGCTCCCTGAATATTTTGCTGATGATGCTGCTCAATGGCTTCCTTACCACTTTCCAAACGACCATGTGTTGTTGTCATTTTGCTTTGTACCTGTTGCATAATACCGTTAACTGCTTGACGAGGGTCATTCAGGTTTGCTTCCTTAACAGTTGATTGAACGCTACCCAGGATGGGCACTTGTGAACTAAGCATTTCGTTTTTCTGAGGGGGAAATGCCGGATCAGCATTAGGCGCATGAAAAGCATCACCCAAAAGCTGGTAACCGGCCATTTCTGCACTGCGGGCTTGCTGGTTATCCAGATATCGATAATACGGCACAGAAAAGCCGGTAAGCAATGACATACCCGCGCCCGCATAAGCCTGATCACTATCGGCTATCCAACCTGCTGCTTGCCATTGTGATGCCAAGCGCTGAGTATCACCACGCAGACCATACTGATCCAATGTTTGATCCAGCCGTTCAATTAAGTTAGGGTCACTGGCTACTTTTAAACCGGTTTCTGCTGCGCCAAAACTCGCTTGCGTGCCAAAGCGCTGTTGTGCGGAAACAGTCTGCTGATAGGTTTCTGATGCTGAAACGGCCTCGGTCGCACTGCGCTGTAATGTCGATAAGGCTTGTTGTTGTAAACCCATGGACGCTATATTCCGGGTACCGGTCTGCGCATCCAATGCCAAACTCTTAGCCAGTCCGGCCTGGTAGCCCTCCGTATCTTGTACGGTTTGGGTTATATCTGCGGCAATAGTGTCAGCTTTATCTTGGCCGACTTTAAAATCATTCTGCAAGCGCCCGGAAATAGCCGCACCCAAACGTTCATCAGACAATTTAGGTGCAGCACTGGCACTGCCTGCAACCAACGCCGAGAAGTGATCCGCCGAGATACCGCTATCACTGTGTTTCTTGGCAAAGGCTTCTCCAAACTGCCGGTTATAAGCATCAGTTTGGCTGGTACTGCTGGCCATTTGTTGTCCCAATGCTCGACTGTCAAAAGCGTCACTGCTTATACTGCTCGATTTGGAAGCCGTTGCCGATAAACTATCCATAAAACTAGTGTTCGCTTGTAAAGCAGCAGTATGTGCGCTGGCAACTGCGGCACTCATGTCCCGACCCGCTGAAAACGTTGGCAACACTTTGTCACTGCCCGTCAGGGTAACCGCAGCGAGTGGACTGTATTGATGCTGGGACTGAGCATTCAACAACGGTGCTGGACTGATGACATCCGGAGTGGCTATCTTCTCATTGATATAATCGCCTCCATCCATGCGTCCCAGAAAATGTGTGGCCGTAACAGCGCCCCGGTAAATCAACATCAACGTGATAGCCGGAGTAGATGCAGCCAACATGCCGCCAACCGCCAACCACTGCTGCAACTCCATGTCCATTTGGTAGATACCCAGCATTGACGGCAAATTGTAATTGGCTGTCGTTAAGGCGGTCATTTTCCCGGCCGCCGACATGTTAATGAATAGATTAATCACAGCCAATATCGGCATCCACAGTTGTATCCATAACAACATGGAAAAGTAGCCGATATTCATGCGTAAACCAACACTCCCAAATAATACGACAAATGCCATCATGGGCGCTATTGCATAACTCAAGCCTTCAATGAAGGCCATCATGGGTCGAACAATTTTGGTAAACAAGGTCTGTTCAGCGGCCCATTGGGTGTTACGTTGCTGAATCGCTTGTTCAATCATCGACGCTTTCGTCCAATGCATGGCATCCTCGTGGCGCCCTATTATGCCTTTTTCAAACATGGGCATTAGGGCAGACATGAGCATATAATCAGCCGCATTAACTACGCCGGGGCCTGCCAGCGCATCAAACGCTTCCTGAATTTTCGGTACGGTATCAGTCGCCACTTGAACGCCCAGCATGGGTTGTAACAAACTTTCCAACGCCGAGCTAAATGGACCATTGGCAATTACACCTAAATCGATCCAGGCATCCGTACAAGTTTTCGTTTGTGGCAGTCCCCCGCTATAAATTTCGGTCATGTAAATATCGGAGTCAAAACGTAAGGCATTCAAAGGATCGGCATCACGTAAAATGGCATCAACAGTTTTCAGGTGTAAATCCACGCCTGTCAAGGTACATTCCCTGACATAATTACTAAAAGAAGTTTCCATATCACTGTCGGTATTGGGACTATTGGCCGCTCCCAAACCGATCCGTGATAACAAGTTCTTACGGACGGCAGTGAGTGTTTGCAAACTGTCGGCAAAACCGTTGCTGGTCATGGTTGGCATGGCAAAAGCCTGCTCAAACAAACGGGTAGTCCGATACCCCATAGTCGACATGACACTCCCTACGACGGCAGGCCCTAAGGGCACGTTATCAACGACAACAACACTGCCCGTATAAGCATCTTCAATGGAAACCCGGACCGACGGCGCATAGAGTATCAGCCACAACACATACGCCAACAACAGATCCTGATAACGAATACCGCGACCATCCCATTGCATTAAAGCTCTCAACATGATGATAATGACGCCAATTAACCCACCCACGGCAGCGGCTGTTCGATAATCTCCGGTACCTGCGAGCATTGCTATCGCATTCAATACCGTTTGTAAAAAAGCCGAATCTCCTACCGAATAAATTTCAAACATGCTGCACCTAAATTGAAACGTTTACTAGTGCTGACCTATTGACCCTAATTCGGTCTATTAATGGTCAATTAAGGACTGGGCCAGGCCATACCGCTTGCGGGTAATTGGGTAACACTGCCATAGTGCCGGGGTTTTACGGTATTCATCAATTGTTGATAAAATGCCATCAGGGTTTGAGGATTACCATAACGCCCGGCAATGGTGACATACTCATCCTGTAATTGGCTGCGAGCATCTTTCAGTGCATCCATTAATAATCTCGCGTAGGCATGATCATTAATTTGTGCTGCGGTCTGTACGGCACTGAGTAAATCATTCACAATCAATTGGGCCAATTCCAGTGCGATGACCGGCGCCGCTTCTTCTGCCCATAACTTGGCTATGCCCACATCCTCTCGGGCCAGATTATGAATCATGCCGCCTATCGCATCCGGCACAGTTTGCATAAAAGCTTGCTCGGTAGCCGAAATTTGTCCTTGGTTGGTGGAAAACTTGACCAACAGACCGTTCCCGCTAGCAGCAGAACCCAATAAAATTTCCAACACGCGTTGCTTAAGGCCGATCAGATTAACCGACACTACAACCGGCTTAAGACACTGATCTGCTCCGTGACCATCTGAACAGCTATAAAGTCTGACGGTCTGATAACTGTTACCGGCGTCATTGCCGTAGAGCAAATCCTTGATACGCAAAATACTCATGGCGGCTTCCAACAAACTATTGCCGCCGAAACGAAACCAGGCCCCGGCATTTTGATTAATTAACGCTCGCCAGACCAGATTACCTTGGATTTTTTGGATCATCTCGTTGGGTGCATTTTGTTTGACTTGCTGAACAGGATCACCGAGGGTACTGGTGTTGGTCCAACTTGAAAACACATCACTGATGCCTTGGGTAAACGAAGCATTGGATAAATTGGTCTTACTTTGCAAATCAAAAGCCTTGACGGTATCGTTCACCGTACCTTGAGCAAGGCGACAGGAATTGCTAAATAACTGATTAAGTTCTTGTACTTTCTTTTGTAGATCAGTCATCACTGATGCACACCAGGGGCACATTGCCCCAACTGCCAATTGAAACGCATAACCAGAAGCATTCCCGGCCACATTACGTAATAACTGTACAAATTGATTAAAGTTGATAAAACTGAAACTGCCTGCAAAGAGATCGATACCACCACAACCGGCACTAAAAGATGGTGGTACAAAAGACACCAAATTGGTATTGGTAATACCGGTGCGGGCCACCAGACTACCGCCAGTTATGACACCTCGGCGTTGCCCCATGTGCGCAGTGGGTGCAGTGACGTTGGTCATGGTGCCAAACATGCCGTCCATTTCCTGTTGTAAGTCGGCATAGACCGGGGAAGTAAAATAAACCAGACATAATAACAAACCAAGATTAGTGCTACGCTGGCATGCATACTGACTCATGGTATCGTCCCGAATTTGGCACCGTCCTGCAATGCCTGAATCAATGCCAAGGGATTTTGAGCCGTTGCCGGCGTAATACTTCCTGCAACCGGCAATAACTGAGGGGCGCCACGAAGACCTTGGATCGTTTGGTACTGGGCAGCATCCAACCACCCTGCCTCTTTGGCAGCCAATAGAATTCGGCCGGTCAACTCTTCCAACGATAAAGCGCCTTGCGTCAAAGGCACTATCTGCCGGGGTGGTTTCATCAAAAACAATGCCGGTGTTTGTTCTACACCCAACAGACCGGCTTGACCCTGATCAACTTTGAACTCAGAAAACAACCCATTCGGCATGGCTAGTCCGTCCAGAGAGACCGGATAAATTTTAAATCCATAGGTCTTTTCCAGCATATTCAAGATAGGGGCTTGAACATGGCAATAAGGACAATCGGAACGAAAAAAAAACAATAATCCCGCCTGCCCTGCAATCGTTTTCAAAGCTTTGTCAGCGGCCAGGCTCGCTTGGTGATTGGCTGCATTAGCGGCATATGTCGCCACCGGACGCCGGACGGTTTCATCCAAATGCGGATCCGACATAACCACATAACGAGCGGCATTGGTAAACCGCTCGGCTTTATCCATTAACACCCGTTGCAGATAATAAAACGCAGCCACGTTTTCGTGACTCGGCTCATCAATAGCCTTGTTGAGATATATTTCCATATTGCTTCGCAGCCATGCCGAGGTAAGCGGTTCTGGTTCTGCGGGTGCTTGCGGAATCGTTGTTGCTGATGTTGCAATACGCACTGGTGATTTAATTTCAGGCTTGCGTTCGTTTTTGGGTTTTTCTAACGGTTCTGGCTGGACTTCATACCAGAACCAACCGCGCTGACTGTCCGAGAAAAACGAAACACCGGGCTCAACAATGTCCAGACCCCAGGCAGCCACTGCCTGAAGCAACAAGACCAACAATATCGGCAAGGACGCATATTTTTTTTTCATAGCCAAATTCTGCGGTAAAAAGCGCATACGAATTGTACAAAAAATGCCACTTTTTGCCCTGTTTTGCGTGTCAAAAAAAATGCTTTCTGGTAATTTTCCTAAGATTGTCGACCGCGTACTTACCTTGTCTTTTTATGCACAATAATGCTCGCCAGGCTTGGTTTGGATGCTCGATGTATGCATTCAGGCAAGCCGATCAAGTTGCACAGGGATCACTAAGTGATATCCCTATTGATTAGGGATTTTGTGGTCAAAAAAGCGTCAAAAACGACAACGACATCGCTATTCAGGATAGTTAACGCTGACTACGTTTAGGGATTACCGGGTCGGGTAATGATTTTTACAGCCTGAAGCCTTAGTAAAATTTAAATTCAGGCTTGAAAAACCGCTACAGGCATGATGACAATTTGAACGTTCAGTTGCCATTTATAACACTCAGTTAGCCTAGGGATTTATTGCCTAAATCCCTACAGTTAAGTATTAGGGATTGACCATGCACAATGAACATAAATACAACAAGGGATCCATAGTGACGGAAAAAGATGTACTGACCTGGATTGAAGCACAAGTGGAACATCTGCATGCACAAGCCCAAGTATTGGTTGACGATTATTGGCTACGGGTAAAGAAGGTTCAGAAAACCCAACCAAATTCGGGTAAAGCACGGATTGGGGTACGAATACGAAGGCGAGAGACTTGTCTCTCATTCAGCATCGAGTGGTTTCGGATGGCGATGATACGCGAAAACGGACGAATGAAACCGATCGCCCAATACCTCAAAAAAGGCCTTGGCTCTCGCTACCCATTAGAGCGGTTCCTAAAAAGCGAACCTGACTGGGAAACGGAATTGGTTGAAGAACTGGAAACTGAATTTGCCGACATGCGAAAGCAAATTAATTTACTGGGAAAAATTCGTGATGCTGTGCAGAACTATCGCAAGGCATTACTCCCAGATAATAAATAAGTAATCTATGGTTCCAACTGATAAATCAGTGCAACAAATAATTCGCTCGGCAAAGGTGCTGGTTTTAATCGCGGTGTGCCAATATTACTTCCCACCTGGTGACCATCATTCCTTCAACAACCTTTATCAAACAGGCTGACGTTTCAGTTAGTGAACACAGTTATCCACAAACTTGTCTGCCTTTCTTTAAGATTAAAAATAGATTATAAATAGATTAGCATGCCGTTTTCTGATCTTTTGAAAGTTGCCACAGGCCACTGTTTACCTGACTTTCAGCGATTCTATCATGATGATTTTGCGTCGGTCGTATGCCGTGCCAAACGTCGGTCATATGCCGTGCTTTTTGTCGGTCTAATGCCGTGGGTGTCAGTCGAATGCCGTTATCCGGTCGGCTTAATGCCGTGCCTCTGTCGGTTGAATGCCGTATCCGCGTCGGTCTAACGCCGTGTCACCGTTTAATTTACAAGCTGAAAAAGTGTCGGTCGAATGCCGTGCTTTTTTACACGCCGGTTATTTGCTATCAAGATGGCGTTGCTGACTGGGTGTAGGAATCTTTTTGATTTTGACCGAATCTTCGTTGATGACATAACTTTCAATAGCGCCAATAGAAATCAACGCCTCCAAAGCTTTACGCATTCGGTATTTGAAATCGCGAAGTGTCTGGGCTCCACTTCCACTGAGTCGATGAATGGTAGTAACCTTTAGCGGATAAGGTGCCGCATGTGATGACAAGAACCCATGCAACCAAAGTGCCAAAGGTTGTTTTCGCAGTTTTTGCCGTTGCTCAAATTCGATATGCGTATAACCGTCCTCAAACAGTCGCAACATGGATTCCGTGAGTTCGATGACATAACGCTGACTACATTCATCACGGTAATAACGCAGAAAGCCTTTTTCACCAAAACTATCACGACCATGAAAAGTCATTTCCACAAAAGCACCGCCCAATCGTGCCATTGATTCCTTCAACCACTCATGCTGACTTTTGCCGGTACCTTTACCCAGCGCGGTCAATATGGCATGGGCACTGAAAGTAACATTGTAACCCGGCAATTGCTGCCTAGACAGATGCAGGATTTGCATCCACACATCCAGATCCGACTGGTTAAGCTGTACACCCAAAAAGCGGACTTCAATACCATCCACCGACGCCAGTAATGTACGTTTTTTATAGGCAATACGATCATTGCCCTGGATACCGGCAAATAAGGCACTACGCAAACAGGCATTCGGCGTGCCTCGCATCGAGGCCGGCCAGTTGGGTGTGACGGTCATGGGCTCGACCAATCGAGGTTGAACCTGCTTTCGCCTGACCAAATCTTGAAAGCGTTCGGCTAGACCCTCCAGTTTGTCAGTGGCCTCCCGTTGACCACCATGAGCTCTGGTTTTTTCTGACACAACGGTATCGTTCATAACGACCTCACTTCAGCAAGCGATCAGGTTTGCAGCCGAATTTATCCGGAGTGACGAACACCGGCAGGCGCTTCTTGAAAGCTGCAACGTTGATAGCGACTGGTTTCTGGACGTCTTGTCGGAGTACCGGTTCAATTGAAGAACCCCGCAGCGCTGATCCGCCAAGATGACCGCCCTGCCAGGCATTGCTAAGTCGCCAGGGACGTTCTGTAGCTACTGTCGGCAAGATGGTTTCAATAACCGCTTCACTGACCGGGTTCGTTGGTGCAGGCAAAGTACATCCGGTGCTTAACAGGGCGCTCATCAGTAGTAAGCAGTTCGATGCAGATGTATTCATGGGTGACTCCTGGTGTTGACGACAAATCACTACACTAGAAGTAACAAAGACGTAAATGATTGCAAAAAAATCGAATTTCCGTGGTTTTTTGTACGTAGTCGCCCTTATCTATGTGCCACGATTGTTTTTTATTGGCAAAAGTACGTTGGCTGTTATGAATTTGTTTGAAAAATACCGGTTTTCTCGCCCCGCCACACCGACAATGATTCAAATGGCCACAGCCGAGGTAGAAATTCCACGTTACCCTCCGTTCATGAAAGGACTGCCGGCAGCGCCTGTCGAGCGCATATTGGCCACCCAAAGTGAATTGATCCAAGCCATTAAGCACGCACTGTCACTGCCGGATACGCTGTACCACAGTATTGCCGCACCGGTGATTACTCGTTATGCGGCGTTCAGCCATCTGTTACCCGCTTCGGAGTCACATCATCATCGCGGTGCGGGTGGTTTGTTTCGGCATGGACTAGAAGTCGCTCATTGGGCAACACAGGCGGCGCAGGGATGTTTATTTGCTTCGCAATTGACCCCTCGTGAACGCAAGGAACAGGAATTACGGTGGCGACTGGCCGTTTGCTTTGCCGGCTTATTGCATGACATCGGCAAACCGGTTTCGGATATGGCCGTCGTGGATAGAGACGGGCAAACGACCTGGAACCCCTGCGATGAAAACCTCACCGACTGGGCACTGCAAAACGGCATTGAGCATTATTTTTTACGCTGGCGTGACAATCGTCATAAACGCCATGAACAGTTTTCCGCCTTGGTCATTGAGCGCGTTCTTACTCGGGCCGCAAGAACCTACCTGCTGGCACCCGGTCCAGATATTATGCAGGCACTGCTGGAAACCATCCATGGCCTGGATCGGGGCGCTAAATTGTATGAATTGGTGATGTCGGCGGATCGGCACAGCGTAGAGCGTGACTTGAAAGCGCATTATCACACCCTCGATTCGGCAATGGGAATGCCGGTTGAAAAATACCTGTGCGATGCCATGCGCCGCTTGATTAAATCGGGTCAGTGGCTGGCCAATGTAAAGGGGGCAAGGCTCTGGCGGTTCAAGGAAGGCCTTCATATTGTCTGGCGTAGCGGTGCTCAAGACATTGTAGAGACCTTGACCAAAGATAAAGTCCCGGGGATTCCTCGTGATGAAGATACCTTGGCCGATATTTTGATTGAGCGTGGCCTGGCTGTCCCCAAAACCTTGTCTGATGGCAGATGCTATCGTTATTGGCGCATGCAACCCGCCGGCATGGACGTCACCTTGTATATGCTGCGCCTGTCTTCAACCGAGTTAATTTTCAGCAACGAACCACCCGTAATCGTTGCCGGGCGTGAAATTAACGATGAACCAGCAGATGATAGGCACAATGACATTCTTGATCACTGCCCGGAAGAAATAATACCTGCGCTGATTCAGGACAGACAAGCGTGTGAGGCGCCGTTCGTTCCGTTAGCACCTGCTCAGCCAGAAAGCTGCGCTACTGAAATAATGCTGTCAGAACAACGACCCAAAATACCGGACGACTCAACAAAAAAATCCACAAGGGTATACAAACTTACCAATCTTGTGACAACTAATAACGTCCAGATGACTCAGGAAACTAGCAATAATATTGACACGGCTAAACACTGGCTACATAACCAGGGTTTGGCGGGCGCTTGGTTGCTTCAACTTGCCACGGATAGTAACACAGGACTTTTACATGGCGATATTAACTTGTTGGCTGACGACGGTAACTACTTGTTGCCCTTTCCGGAAACAGCACAAAAACTGGCCATTGAACCCATGCTCTTTATCAAAACCCTTGAAGAAAAAGGCTGGTTGGTTACTGATGTACGGTTCCCCATGCGTAAGGTTCAGGTCATCAATCAAGTGCGAGGAATATTATTGGCCAGTGAACCCAGTCAGTTTATGAAACAACTGATGACGGTCACCTATTCACCGCTGACAAAGACCATCATAAATAACGAAAAGCCTCCCAAGTCTAATAATCAAATACCGATCAAGACTGTAACAGCTATTACACGGCAAATCCCGACAAATACTAAATCGATGACCGAAGGAGCCGATCCACTAAAGCCTGTGCCAGAAAAAGCAAATGAAACGACTGCTAAGACAATACGCTACACACCGGATTTAAATTGCATTAGTCGACGGGATACTCCAGTTGCCAGGGACTTGATTGAGCAACTGCGCACAACCAAGCCGATTTCAGGTCACACCAAAGCGGACACTGTTTGGCATAATTTAGAGGAATTCGAGATAGAACAGTGTTTACAAGCGCATCCGGGACTCAAACGAAGCGTCTTGTTACGTGAATTATGTAATCACCCCGATTTCCAATTATCTGAAGGCTGCATCAAAGTCAGGCTACTGCCATGAGCACCGATTATGACTATCAATTCCCTTGGCGCCCCCTGTATGAAATCATTGCTATCTTGGGCTGGCTCGGTGGTGCTGCCCTCGCCTATTTGACCAGTCAATACTCGGGATTGCCTGAAGTACCATTCGACTGGTTGCTACTTATCTGCAGCCTTATGGTGTTGTGGCGATTGCCCACTGCATTTGGCCTCTGGTATCGCAAACGCCAATTAAGACAATTCAAATTTCAGTATATGAATGCAGAAAAGCTGACGCAATGGATAAAAAAACAGCCTGAGGAATTATGGTTTGGCTGGGGCTTTGACTGGGTACAAAAACATGCCCAACTGGCTTACGAGATTCTCAAACGCGATGTCTCCACGCTAATTCCAACCAATCATCAACGCATGGGTTCCGCCTGGATACATGGCCTGGAAGTTTCAGAACATCCGGTCCGTCAACCCCTAACCCATACGGCAGGCCACACACTGATTGTGGGTACTACCGGTGCCGGCAAAACCCGAGCTTTTGATGTACTGGTCACTCAGGCGGTGCTCCGCGGTGAAGCCGTCATCATTATCGACCCCAAAGGTGACAAGGATCTGATGGCTTCAGCCAAACGTGCCTGCCAATTGGCACAACGCCCTGATCGCTTTGTGTATTTCCATCCCGCTTTTCCGGAAGACAGTGTCCGCCTGGATCCCTTACATAATTTTAACCGGCCTTCGGAGATTGCCAGTCGGATTACCGCCATTTCGCCCGGCGAAACTACCACGGATCCTTTCAAAGCCTTTGGCCAAAAATCGCTGGATAACGTGATTCAGGGGCTTATGGTTATTGAAGAACGACCCACCTTAGCTAAACTGCGCCGGTATCTGGAAGGCGGCCCCTCAAGTTTGGTGATTCAAGCATTGGAGCGTTATTACGACTCCTGTCTGAACGATTGGCGACGTGAAGCACGTCCCTATTTGAAAGCCACCAAGGATATTGATATCAAAGCGGCAGGATTGGTGCGTTTTTATCGGGATGTAATTCAGCAACAATCCCCCAATTTAGATCTGGAAGGCTTATTATCATTGTTTGAACACGACCGTACTCATTTCAGCAAGATGGTCGCCTCCTTGCTGCCCATCATGAACATGCTTACCTCTGGGCCCTTGGGACCATTACTGTCACCGAATCCGAATGATATCGATGATGTTCGTCCTATCACTAATACCGGCCATATTATCGAACAAGCCCAGGTGGCTTATATCGGTCTGGATTCGTTATCGGATGGGTTGGTGGGCAGTGCCATTGGTTCAATACTGCTGGCCGATCTGGCTGCTGTTGCCGGGGATCGTTATAATTACGGTGTTTCAGACAGACCGGTTAATGTCTTCGTCGATGAAGCCGCTGAAGTAATCAATGATCCCTTTATTCAGGTTTTGAACAAAGGCCGCGGAGCCAAGATACGCTTGTTCATTGCGACCCAGACTTTTGCTGACTTTGCGGCACGCACCGGTTCCCAAGATAAAGCCCGACAAGTGTTGGGCAACGTGAACAACCTGATAGCCATGCGCATCATGGACAGCGAAACGCAACAATATATTACCGACAATCTACCCAAAACCCGTTTGAAATACATTATGCGCACACAAGGCGTTGCTACCAGTGCGACCAATCCGGGGGTATTTACAGGTAATATTGGTGAACGTCTGATGGAAGAAGAAGGTGATTTGTTTCCACCCCAGTTACTGGGACAACTACCCGACTTGCATTATATCGCCAAGTTATCAGGCGGACGTATCGTTAAAGGACGTTTGCCGATCTTGCGTTCTGCGTTCGATGATCAGCTAACCTGACGATGCAGCGTAACTTATTGCTCAGTCTACTCATCTGGTTATTGGAACTTATTCTGGTAGCCGGTTTTGTTTCAGATCACTGGACTCGAGAAATACAAACTGCCGAAGACCAGATGATGACGAGTTATTTTGGTGTAGAAAAAGAGGCGGAAATACGGCTGAACACTCAGAAATGGTTTGACCGACTGTTTGTAAAAACCGGCATCAGGTCCAGTATCTATCACTACTTTATTCCAACCGAACACGAACGCCAATTGTCAATTGGCTTTGAAGAAGTCGGACGCCATGATTTATTTCCCTTTATCCAAAGTCGACTGGATGTACTGATGGATACACTGTATCAAATGATCAAGCGTTTTGTTATGGCAGGGGTGTGGCTGCCGTTTTTAGTCATCACCGTGCCCCCCTTTATAATTGACGGGCTGATTCAACGAAAAATCAGCCAGACCAATTTCGACTATCCAAGTCCACTAATTCATCGATATTGTCTTTACAGCATCATGGGTGCGGTTTACCTACTTTTTATGGGATTAACCCTGCCCTTTCCAGTGCCGCCTCAAGCCATTCCGGCAGGAATTTTTATGGTTGCTTTTGCGTTGAAAATTCTTTTGGCCAACACCCAGAAACGGGTTTGATCTAGCCATGACAGCTCAGCCAAGTTAAATGAACTAGTTGTCTAAATTTTTCCATCCAGTCCCATCTGAAAATACTTATGGATCACTTTTTCCTGATTTTCCAGCAACCAATCAATATCAGGTTGGTTATTCATCGCTTTATGAATAGCGGTTGACATGGCTTTTCTATGAATATCAAACAAGA
>JAPLRP010000035.1 GCA_026399095.1 Methylococcales bacterium
AAGGGGAGTCGATGCGAAAAAAAATGAATTCCTTGACTCAAGTTGAACACTTAGAGTAAAAATTCACTTCCATCGATGCGTTAGCTTTTAGGTGTTCAAGTCCATCAGAATTGGTGTTCAAATTAATCAGAATACGCAACTTATTGTATCTTTTTGAAACGTTCATGCTTTTTGTGTTTTTGGTGGATCAAATGATCATTCTAGGCTTAAACGCTTTCTGCATTTATTTTTTGGATATCTCAAACTAAAATTATGTAAGCATTTTTGTAATATTGAAATACAAAATAAACTTTTAATTCTTCAGATTGAGACTATGATTAGGTCTAAACAATCAATGATCTGAGGTTTATGCTTGTGCTGTTAAGAAATGGAAATCAAACGCTGGATCGTACAACTTTAGTCTCTTTTGTACGGCAATGGGGACATGTCAATACCGATGGTATACTGGATTTTAAGTGCCAAATTTATACACACCCAGATATTCAAGGACTTATTGGCTACCGTGTTGAATCTGATAATGCCGTTGTCTTTGGTGATCCGCTCTGCGCGGTAGAAGATAAACCAGCATTGGCTCATGCATTTCAACAGTTTTGCATAAACAATAAGCTTGGTGTTGTTTATATTATTGCCTCAGAAGAATTTGCCAATTGGGCATCCCAAAGTTTATCGTCCAAGCTAATTGAATTTGGAACAACTTTTATCTTAAATCCTTGTGACAACTTGCTTAAGCAGACCAGCTCAAAATCCGCGTTATTGCGAAAAAAAGTGAAGCGTGCCCAACACGAAGGCATTTTAATAACTGAATACTCTGAGGATGATGCAACTATAGAAAAAACACTTGAAGAGGTTGCAACTGCATGGCAAAAAGATAGAAAAGGGCCACAAATCTATTTATCACATCCCACGTTATTTAATGATCGTCTCGGAAAGCGTTGGTTTTATGCCAAACGAGGTGAGCAGATACTTGGCCTCTTAATACTCAATGAGATTAAGCAACAACACGGTTGGCTTTTAAATAACGTAATGATGACCAAAGAAGCGCCTAATTGTGTTTCTGAATTATTAGTGATTTCTGCCTTACAAGCTTTAGAAAAAGAAAACTGTCAGTCCGTTAACATTGGCCCGGTGCCCAGAAAGCACTTAGGTAAAATTATCGGACTAAACGGGATCTCAAAACTCATAATCCACGCTGTCTATAAATTAGCAAAAGCTTTTTTTAAACTGGGAGGTCATGAAGTTTTCTGGGAAAAATTCCAACCCAAAACCCAAGCAGCCTATTTAATTTTCCCCAAAAATAATCTCTCGTTTTCGAGTATAAAAGCCATTATTAATGCCTTAAATGCGCATACTTAACGCCATCTTACCAGAGAATTCGCCGACATAAGGTTGCACGGCGATGTGTTTTTAACACTGAATAGAAGCAGTCTTTATTTAAATGCTTTACGCATATTTTTAAGTAATTTGGTCATTTCTCCTCGTGCTTGCTCACCGCCAATAGAATGTTTTAAGCGACTGCCAAATCCGGCCACTTGATCGGTAAACGTTCTGTTGGCAAAAAACACAAGAGAACCGTCTTGATAAGGCAGGCAAGCAATGACAAGCTGAGTGGAGTTATACGAATGCCCCGCATAAAATTGCCGTGCAAGAAGCAATTCACCCGCATCTGTCGTCAACATAATACGATGCAAAAGCATAGCCGTAGGGCGATTTTCTACCTGACGATTACGCAAAAAAAATGTCTCTTCGGCACCGTCTGGCAAAACAGCAGGATAATTAAGCCAAGCCTTGGATAATTCAGAAAAATATTGAGACAAAACTTTACTGCTCTTAGCGGCAATTTGAAGCTCTTCTGCAGGATTGGCTTCCGATCCATTACCACGATCATAAAGCGCAATACCTTTTAATCCGGCCTTTCGATAAGCCTGCCAACGTTGAAACAAGATTTTTTGGTAAGCTTGTGAGGCCGCATCTGGCTGTGCAGGATTGATTGCTTGAAGACTCTGAAACTCTTGCGTCGACAGATTAAATTGACTGCCCGGCTTTGCCGCTAAAAAACGAGCTTCTTCCTCACTACCTGGTTTAAATTTGAACCCTTTAAACGCGTCCAGCGTTGCCTGTGCTGGAATGACCGCTTGTGCCGTCACTTCTCCATCTATTGAGAGCAGACCATTGCTCTTCATAAATGCGACGGCCTTAGCAGGCGAACCATGCAAATACATTGCCGCGCCAGCTGCCAGTTCTTTTTCATCACCCTCTGAGACATCAAAGTAAACGATATCACCCTTATTTAAATTTACAAGATCTTGCTGAGAAATACCAAGTTGCTGAACCAACCCTTCAGCATTGGGTAGATTGGCCGCCCATGCCGAAAAACCATTACCTAAAGCCAGTGTTAAAATTAATTGACACCACACTTTATGCTTTTTGATAAGAGCGTTATTAACTGCGACGTATTGATCAATCATGACATTAACTCCTCGTATAAAACATACTTAATAGTTATTAGAAACCTGTCAACTGGGTTGCTTGCCTCCCATGCTGCTTGGTTGTGTTCAATTAACTCAGGCATATTAAACAACATACGCTAGTGGCCAAGCTAAAGTGTAGATGAAATATTTAGGCGCTGCTTTAGCCACGCCAATAAAAAATTAAACGACTGCCTTAAACGCTAGGGCGTTAACTGAACGAGTGCCAAGGCTATTTGTTGACTAAAATCACTCAGTAGCTTGCTAAGTCCTTGTGCCACGCTGTTGTAATTTTCATCATTAAGTCCCTGTTCAATTTTTGTTTGGCCGGTACTGACAACCGTATGGTTTTTTTCTTCCATGATGGCCCAATTTGCCTCAAGATTTACCGATTTGCCGCGCTGAGTGTCGAAGCGGGTAATATCAATAATGACGCGATAATCCATGTTGCCATAAACGCTCCACGGATAGCCTCTTACCATCATATTGGGTTGAAGTGTTGCTACGTTTTTGCTTAAAACGGCAATTACATTGTCTTTTAACGGAGCAGCCCATTGATCAAAATCGGCCATTTCTATCGTGTTATTTTCTGTACGGTTAACGATCTGCCTGCGATCAAGCAAAGCGGGCAAAGACAAAGGCCCAATACCAATCAACAGTTTTTTTTCAGTCGTAGTGTTAGTAACCGCTGGATGCCGACTCTGTGCCTCCAGTGTATAAAAATGAGTCGGGGGTGTCGATGCGCAAGCAGTCAGCAAGCCAATGCCACAGAACATGATCAATCGGTTTAAGTCGTTGGTTATCATATTGGCTACTTCTCTTTTTTACCACGAATTAATGAATCAGGATGCTCTTCAAGATAATCGGCGAGCTGTTTAACGGAGCTTGCGGTCTCTGTAAGCTCTTTTAATAACTGGTTAAGTTCATATTGTGTCGTTGATCCCGGCTCTAAGGTACTTAATACTTTTTGCGCTGAATTCATGGTTTTATCAACATTTGCCATCGTACCGCTCGTTGCGTCTAACGTTTTGGTTGCCGCCTTGGAACTACTTTGTAAAGCAACCAAGGTGTTATTGATTTCAGTGCTCATGGCTTCCAAGGGCAGTTTGGAAATTTTATCCATGAAAGCTTGAGTCGAATGAATGATTTTATTTAATGACCCCGGCATTGTTGGAAATTCGGCATAACCTGTTTTATTTCTGTGTGTCACTATTTTGCTTTGTGGAAACAAATCTAACGCAATAAAAAGCTGCCCTGTGACTAAGCTACCGGTTTGTAATTGTGCACGCAAACCATTAGCAATCAGATGAGCGATATTATCTTGAATTGTTAAATCGGCTTGTTTATTAACCACTATAATCCTGTCCGGCTCTACTTCCACCACAACAGGAATGTGTATCTCTCCGGTTTTTCCATCAATTTCCAAGTTAATATTGGTTACTTTGCCAACCGGAATACCTCTTAATAAAACCGGAGCATCGACATTTAAACCACGCACAGATTCATCAAAATACATGACGACTTTAACCGTTCTTTGATAAATGACTTGAGTGGATTGATCGTAATCTTCAAACAATTGAAATGACGTGTATTCAGGCACGGAATCAGTAATTTTATCTTCAGAAGACGTACGAAAAGCAATACCGCCAGCTAATAAGGATATTAAAGGTCCGGTTCTTAATTTAACGCCATCAGCACTGGTCGATAAATCAATACCACTATCAATCCAAAAACGGGTATTGGTTCTTATAAACTTGTCATAAGGCGCGTTAACAAAAACCGTCAATTTGATATTATCGGCGTTTTGAGCCAACTCATAATCAAGTATCTCGCCTACGGTAATACCATGAAAACTAATCGGTGTCCCTGGCGCCATCGAACCAATATTAGTTGTTTCAAGTATAAATTTCTTTCCTTGGACATTCGCTTCTAATACGGGTGGTACGGAGAGTCCGGTAAAATGTCGTTCCTGGTCACCTTTTTCAGGTTTAATAGCGATGTAAGCACCCGACATCAACGTACCTAATCCAGACACCCCGCCCAGCCCGATTTGTGGACGAACGACCCAAAGTTGAGTCTTATTGGTTAAATATTCACCACTTTGTTTATCCATTTCGGCGGTGACTTCAACTGATTTTAAGTCTTTATTAATAGAAATATCGGTCACCTTACCAATTTCTACATCCAAATATTTTATTTTGGTTTTATCTATTTCCAAACCGTCTGCGCTCGGAAAGGTAATGGTAATAACAGGCCCTTTTTCTGAAACTGTCTTATAAACCAACCAAGCACTCACTAATAGCGCACATAAGGGTAGCAACCAGATTAACTGAAATTCATTTTTTTTATTGATAGCGGCATCGGTTGCTTCGAAGGGAGGATCGATAAAATCATTCATTGGTTTTCTTGGCTATCCCAGAGTAAGCGTGGATCAAAGTTTTTAGCGGCAAACATGGTCAATATCACGACAGCAGCAAAGGCGATGGCGGCAGGGCCGGCAATAATTTGTGCAACACCCCCTAAATTAACTAAATCAACCAGAATGGAAATCATGAAAATATCCAGCATCGACCAGCGCCCTACAAAAGCTATTATACGATACATAACCGTCCACAAACGTGCATTGATTTGCCAACGAAAATGAACACTCAGCAACAACAAACTTAAGCCTATCAGCTTAAATAGTGGCACAAGAATACTCGCCACCAACACTAAAAGAGCGATAGGCACCATTTTGCTATCAATTAATTCAATAATGCCGCCCACGATAGTATGTGGTTCACCAACGCCAAACTGATTAACGGTCATAATAGGGAAAACATTAGCGGGAATATACAACAGCATTCCACTGATTAAAAATGCAGAGGTGCGTTGCAGACTGTAAGGTAAGCGGGCGTGAAGTTGACTGTCACAACGAGGGCAATGCGAAAGCTTGTCAGCAATTTTTACCAGCCATCCGCAATCATGACAACGAATTAGCCCTTGCTTTAAGGCCGTTATATTAGCTTTCATGATAGTGCTCCTTGCGTAATTTCCCGATACGATGCCAGAATAATTCGGTATCCAGCTTACTCGTTAACATGCCCGTTATTATCAACAGGGCAATAAAAGCATAAAGTCCCCAACCAAATTTAATTTCAGCCATTGCCATCAGTTTAACGCAGGCAACAATAATGCCGAGCATATAAACTTCCAGCATAACCCATTCATCCAGATGCTGCATCCAGCACATCCAGCTAGCTAAATATCGACATGAGCGATTAAAATATAAATGTCCGCTAATCAAAAAAGACAGCAAAATATGCACAAGAGGAAATAGAATACTCGCCAAAAATACGACAATAGCGACTGGCCACATAGTTTTGCTAAATAAAGCCATTACACCGGAAAACAAAAGTCCATTGGTGCTTTCCCCCATGACTTCTATGCCTATCATAGGCAACAAATTTGCCGGAAAAATTAAAATAAGACCGGCAATAGACAAGGAAAAGGTATGTTCAATGCTTTGTTTTCGCGGACGTGCCAATAAAAAGCCACAGCGCGGGCAATGGACTTTGTCCCCGATTGTTGGGTGAGCATGATTGATTAATAAATCACACTCTGGGCAGGCATCGTAGTTTGTGCTATTCAAATCATTAGTAACAAACATACGGCTAATTGAGTTTATTCGGGACTTTTTTAAAAGAAGTTACCGATATAATAAAGTAAAACTAAAAAATGTCATCCCTAATAGTTGTATTTGTCAGAGAACGCTTAGGCGCACCCTGACAAACAATTTACTTATTGTGCGACTTCTGTACCAGATGTCCAACCAGATAGTTTAGTCGCCAATAATTCGGCCCAATGATTAATAGCATTTTCTGCATCGCCCCATTGCCACTGAAAACCGGCTGTAAAAGAACCGCCACCGATGCGTTTGTCAACGGCCATTGCAAGAATTTGACCTGAAACAGAATCTGTTACTTTGGCTTCGGATTGTGCGGCGCCGATAAAGGGCATTGATCCTGTCGCAAGGTACTTCAAATTGGCTAACATGTGCGCTTGCGGCACTATCATTGATATACTTCGTAATACCGGGGTTGCGGTTTCTGCATCGGTGATAGCAACATCAAGCTTCATAACACCCGGGCCTGCTTGTGACACGATTTCAAATTTTTCTGACAGTTGTTCTTGAAGTTGTTGAGAGAAATAATTTACCAACATTTGTTGATCAGCGGAGGATATTTTTGTTGAATCGCCCCCCCAAAAAGTAACAGGATCAATCAGGACTTTATTATATTGTGTCCAACTAACAGCCCCATTAACGTAACGTAATCCTGTCTGTTCTTTACCCCCAATAGTGAGTAGTGAACAATCATTACCAAGAAAAGCACAGTTTACATCCGACTGGGTAATATTAGCTTTCTGTGTTGTTGAACAAGCACTTAACAACAAAGCGCCCAACAACAAAAAACAAGACATTACTTTATATTCTGAATTATTCAATTTAATATTCATGATTTTTCCTTTTGCTAATTTAAGTTACTCAACTCAAATTTTCAGTGTAGTAGAAACCAAAAAAATTACAATACAGTTCACAAATCAGAATCTTTGACATCCTCCTGCACCTGAAGGAAGGGGGATTCCTAGTTTCCTATAAAAGAGAAGCGTGGATTTTACTTCAAGACGGTAATATAAAACCGTCCTTTTCTTGTACTATAAAGTATGGATAAATCTGATCCTCAATGAGTAACATTAAATAGTAATAATTCGAACATATCGCTATTAATCGTCTAGTTTTACGCATACAGAATATCTGTTTGCTTTGGGTGGCACTCCACACCCAAACTTTGTTTTTCAACAAAGCACGCGGTACGTTTTAACAA
>JAPLRP010000069.1 GCA_026399095.1 Methylococcales bacterium
GTCAACTCCGTGTCGACATTTAATTTTCGTTCCGTCCTGCCCGAGGTAAGTGACCTAACCCCGAAGAAGCCGACCATTATAACCCACCTGATCAACTTGTCAACCGTCCGTGTTAACCACTCTAACAAACCCATAACCCTTGCAGGCCCTGCCTTGAAAGAACTGCGTATTATACAGCCTCAGCCGACCCCGTCAAGGCTATTTCCCTGAACTTAAATTTAACCAATCCAGGTATTTTGTAACGCCTTGTTTAACTGTTAGAAATTCTTTTGTATAGCCCACTTTCTTTAAACCAGATATATCGGCCTGCGTATAACTTTGATAGGCTCCTTTTAGATGCTCTGGAAACGGGATATATTCAATGCGCCCTTCTTTATGCCAATCTATCACTGCTTTTGCGACATTATTAAAGGTTTCCGCCTTGCCTGTTCCTACGTTAAAAATACCGCGCTGCCCTGGATGATCCAGAAACCATAAATTAACGTCAACCACATCTCCTACATAAACAAAATCGCGCTGTTGTTCACCGTTCTGGGATCCATCAAGACCTTCAAATAATTTCGCTGTTTTATGCTCTATTACTTGCCGATTAAAATGAAATGCCGTGCTGCTCATTGAGCCTTTATGCTGCTCTCTTGGCCCATAGACATTAAAGTAACGAAAGCCTACAATCGGACTTGTTGTTTTGGGCAATAACCTTCGTACGTATTGATCAAATTGAAACTTTGAATAGGCATACATGTTAATGGGATGTTCACAGCTTCTATCAACACTAAAGCCATGCTCTCCGTTTCCATAAACTGAAGCGGACGATGCGTATATAAATGCAATACCAGTATCAATACACCGATGCAATAACCGTTTTGAATAGTCATAATTATTTTTCATAACATACTGACCATCCCATTCCGTTGTTGCAGAGCAAGCTCCTTGATGAAAAACTGCCCGCACGCTACTCCAAAATGCCGGTGATTCTATCTGCTGGATAAACTCTGCCTTATCCATATAATCGGCGATATCTAAATCTGCAATATTGAGCATTTTTCGACCATTCACCAAATGGTCAACTAATAATATATTGCTCTCACCTCTTAGATTTAAAGCCCGAATTATGTTACTCCCTATAAATCCGGCCCCACCAGTTACGATAATCATTCTGTCATCCTCGCCTTGTTAATCATTGCTGTTGTTGACTGACCATCGACAAACTGCAGTATCTTTACTTCGCCACCGGCCTTAATAACACAATCTCCGCCCGCCACTTGCTCTGAACTATAATCGCCGCCCTTAACGATAACATCGGGCAATAACGTACAATACAATCTTGCTGGTGTTTCTTCTGTAAAGGCCACTACCCAATCAACACACGCTAATGCAGCGAGAACCGTCATACGTTCTTGCAAACCGTTAATTGGTCGTGACTCACCTTTGAGCTGTTTTACTGACGCATCGGAATTAACCGCCACACACAGACGGTCTCCCAGCCCTTTTGCCTGCTCCAGATAAGTCACATGTCCTGCATGCAATAAATCAAAACAACCATTGGTCATGATTATCTTTTCATCATGGGCCTTGGCGCGAGCAAAAAGCTTTGCCAATTCTTGCTCAGTAACAATGCCATATAAAGAATCTCTAGCGCCGTGCATAGCCCGTGTCAATTCCTGAATTGATACCGTTGAGGTTCCGAGCTTACCGACAACAATCCCGCCGGCCAAATTAGCCAGATACATGGATTCAACTAATTGAATATTTAGCGAAACACCCAAAGCCATCACCGCGATAACGGTATCTCCCGCGCCGGTTACATCAAAGACATCTTTTGCTTGCGCCGGCAAGGAATGCACCTGATCCTTTTCAATCAGTGTCATACCCGCCTCACCGCGCGTCAATAATAAGGTTGGGATTTGATACCGAGCTAATAGTGCGCGTCCTTTTTCAATCAATTGCTCATCATTTTCACAAGTACCGACCACGGCCTGTAATTCAGATAAATTTGGTGTTATCAGATCTGCCTGAGCATAACGCTGATAATCAATGCCTTTGGGATCGACCAATACTTTTATTCCGGCTAGCTTGGCGGCAATAATATGGGTAGATACATCTTCGAGCGTTCCTTTGCCATAATCCGAAAAAACAACAACATTATTTTCCTGAAAATGATTGATTAAGCATTTTTCTAGGGCTTGACGATCAAATTTTATAGGGGTGTCTTCAAAATCCAAACGAATCAATTGCTGATGCTGGGCCATTACCCGCAGCTTACAAATAGTACGGATCGACTTTTCAACTACAAAATCACAAATCACGCCTTGCGCTTCTAGCAGTTGCTTGACTATCTCACTCTCGGCATCATCACCCACAACACCCAATAAAGTGACTTTGCCACCTAATTTGGCAATATTAAGCGCGACATTGCCGGCACCGCCTATGCGGTCTTCAATAGCCTTAACCTTAACCACAGGTACTGGGGCTTCAGGCGATATACGTGACGCCTGTCCCGACCAATAACGATCCAACATAACATCGCCGATAACAATAATACGAGCCGAACTAAAATCAGGCGTTTTAAATAGCACTTAAGGCCTCCTCAATTGCACCACACCACCAATGACCAATCAAAATATGTGCCTCTTGAATTCTTGCCGTTACATTTGATGGAACAACAATTGAATGAGTGGCATGACTGATCAACCCCCCCCCCTCGTTCCCTGTTAATCCTATTACGGTCAAGCCTTTCAGATTGGCAGCTTCAACCGCTTTTAATATATTTTTGCTGCACCCCGATGTAGAAATAGCAATCAAACAATCTTTTTCATTGGCAATCGCTTCAATCTGTCGGGAATAAACTGTTTCAAAACCAAAATCATTACTGTGCGCCGTTAAAATTGAACTGTCTGTTGTCAATGCTATGGCTGCCAAGGCCTGCCTGTTTTTTTGGTATTGAACCACCAACTCTGCAGCGATGTGCTGACAGTCTGCTGCGCTACCGCCATTGCCACACAACAATATTTTTCCACCTTGCTTTAACGTTTCTATTAATACCTGGCCGACCAATTCAATTACATCGGTACAATCTGCCAATTTAGCGATCATTGCTTGATGTTCTTTAAGCTCCGTTATAAATGTTTTCATATTAATTTTCTTCTTAAGCTCTGACGGATTTTGATATTTCATTCGAACGTTCAAGCGGGTAAAAAGGAATTGGGGGAATCAACCTTTTCGGAATGTTCATTAAACTGCATTTGATACAAACGAGAGTAGGCACCATTTTTTTCAATAAGTTCTTGGTGAGAGCCTCTTTCAACAATACGTCCGTTATCTATTACTAAAATCACATCTGCGTTTTCAATAGTTGATAAGCGGTGAGCGATCACCAAGGTTGTCCTGTTACGCATTACTTTTTGCAAAGCTGCCTGTATATATCGCTCTGACTCCGTATCCAGTGCTGAGGTCGCTTCGTCTAATATCAATATTGGTGCGTCTTTTAATAACGCCCTAGCTAACGCTAATCTTTGCCTTTGTCCTCCGGATAATTTAACACCATTTTCACCTATTTCGGTATCGAGTCCTTGTGCAAACTTGTCAATAAACTCCATTGCAAAGGCATCTGTAGCGGCTGCAACTATTTCTGCTCGAGTTGCTGTTGCTAAAGCTCCATAAGCGATATTATTGGCTATAGTATCGTTAAATAAAGTAACTTGTTGATTAACTAGTGCTATCTGTTTTCTTAAATTGGCCAATTGGTAGGTGTTAATTTCTACTCCATCAAGCAATATTTCACCACTGTTATGTGGATAAAATCGTGAAACCAAATTAGCCAACGTGCTTTTACCGCCACCCGACGCGCCAACAAGGGCAATTGTTTGTCCTGGCTCAGCTTTAAAATTAATGTCGATAAGTGACGGCTCATTTGAGCCTGCATATTGAAAAGTAAGGTTTTTAAACTCCAATGCCCCCTTGCATCGTTTAGCCTGATAAACTCCATTATCTAATTCACTCGACTGATCCAAAACCTCGAATAATGACTCAGCGGCTGCAATACCTTTTTGAATATCACTGTTAGCATCGCTTAGTTGCCGTATGGGTCTGGGTAATAAAAAGGCTGCTGTTAAATAACCTACAAATGAACCAGCACTAGATTGATCCATAAAAAACAATGCCATATACATTAAAAAAGCCAATGCTATGGCAATAATTAATTGCATAACTTGATTATTAATTGCCGTTGTAGTGACGGCCTTTAATGATTGGCCCCTATTATACAAACTACTCTCCAAAAATCGTCGCTTCTCATAGTCTTCGCCACCATAACTTCGCACGACTCGATGACCATTCACCAGTTCCGAAGTAATATGTGTCATATCACCTATCGATTCTTGTATACGCTTGCTTAACATTCTGAGTCGCTTACTTACCATATTCATTAATAAGGCAATAATCGGAGCAACTACCAAAAAAACCAGCGATAACTTCCAGTTTAGATAAAACAAATACCCTAATAACCCTAAAGCAGTAAAACCTTCTTGTACGACTTTACGAACCGCATCTGTCGTAGCTTGCGCCACTTGCCCGACATTATGGGTAATACGTGAAATCATGTAACCACTGTTATTTGCATCAAAATGAGCGGTTGGCAACTCGGTATATTTAGCAAAAATCTCGCAACGTAAAGCGTGAATAACATTCAAAGACACTTTAGCTAAAAAATAACTACCTAAATAATTACCCATACCACGAACTATAACTATCCCACTAAAAAACAGTGGCAAATAGTACATTTTTTCGCTCGATTTTGATTGAAGTGTGTCAATAATCTGCTGCATCATTGCTGCAAATAATGGCTGTGTACTGGAATAAATAAAAAAACCTATGATACTGATGGCAAAAAGACCGCGATGAGGCTTTACATAAGTTGTGAGTCTTTTATATATTTGAATACTACTTGTGGATTTTTTTTTCATTTTTTCGTTAATTATCAGTCAATCAAGAGCATTCTAACTTAATTTATACAGTGCTATTGCCTAAGATACTGGGAAACACCTTTTTTTGCGAAAATAAATTCCGGATCTTCGAGACGAACCATTAATCGTTGATAATTAACATCGTGATTACTCTTATCATTATGAAAATGCCATAGATGCAATACAGGAACAGCAAATCGACCTTCTTTTCTTTTAATTCCAGCATGAATCAAACGAATAACCAAATCAGAATCCTCATAACCCCACCCTTCAAATACCTCATCAAAACCATTGATCTTAATAAAGTCGTTTCTCCAGATACCTAGATTACAAGTCATGGCTTTTTGCCATTTTTTTGGCTGGATATATCTTAAAAAACCTAAAGGTAAATTAACAAAACCCGATAATCTATTAATATTATTTTTAGCCCAAAGTAATATGAAATAGTAAAACGGCTCTGTATGTAACGGCATTTTATGTTTAATTACTTCTTGAGTGAATGCTTGACCCAATAAAACCCGATTCCCAGGGACAAAGAACCCCCTGTCAGCAAGTTGTCGATGGCGGGCGATAAAATTAGGCCGCAGGAGACAATCACCATCAATAAAAAGCAAATATTCCCCGCTACTCTCTGCAACCGCTCTATTTCTAATGGTTCCGGCTCTAAAACCTTGATCATCATGATGAATATACCTAATCGATACAGGACTATCCTTACAGTACGCTTTAACCATTTCAACATTACTTGGACTGGATCCATCATCAGCAATGATAATTTCAAAATTATTATCCTGCTGGACAAATAAGCTGTCGAGACAAAGAGTTAACGCAGCCGGCCAATTATAAGTAGTTACAATAACAGATATTAAAGTCATCAATAGTGCAGTATATGTGTTTAAACTCTAGCTTTAACCTGTAGGGACGCAAAACATAAGGCTATCATAGTCCCAAACCAATGCCCTTCGTTATGATCCAAAAAAGGACTGTTAAACGAACTGGTTATCATTAAAGAGAGTAAAAGACCTTGAGCAAACCATTTTTCATGGTTAGGCAATTTTTTCGCATAATAATACTGACTACCAAGAAACCCTAAGTAAATAAACAATCCAATCAGACCCAGTTGAACACCTATCATAAAAAATTCATTATGCGGGTTTTTTGATACCAATCGCTCATCTTGAACAAGACGACGATATTCTCTACTGTAACTTCCTGTACCATGACCCAAAAGAGGTTTTTCAAGGATTAACTTTAATGAATTCCCCCAAAACGTATATCGTAAGCCCATAGGTGACTCAGTTTGCTCAGGGACCGGTTTTAAGTAAGCTTGAGTATTGGCAATACCTTCATTAATTCGACTTGCTTTGTCAGAAAAATTTAAATAGAACGTTAAAGATAGTAAAACAGCGATAACAATCAATAATCGTTGTTTATTGCCTAATCGCTGTATTGCGAATAATAAAATTAGGGCAATAACAATTAATTGGCCAGTACGACCGGGCACAACAAAAAAGAGATTGTGCAGACATACTACAAATAGAACTATATGTAGCTTTTTATAATGCAAGCCGTCATAGGCTTTATGCGCGCAGTAAAATGCGAAAAATGAGATAAAAACGCTATGAGCAATACGATTTTTAAAAGAAGGATCGCCATGAACATTTAAATCAAGGATACCAAAATACATCAAATACGATACAAAAAGCGCAAGCACGGATGCTATACAAAAAGCTTTCCAAACCCAACTACGATAAAGTTCTGTAGTTAAAAACGAAATAAAAATCGGAATAAACAATAACTCCCTATATTTCATTATCATGGAAAAAGCCTCACCACTAGTTGCGCTGGTATAACATGACCCTAATAAAAACCACAAGAACGAAAGCATAGAGCAGGCTGCCACAGGATTCCTTTTTAGTACACCAGGCAACTCTATAAACTGAGCAGATAACAACCAAACCAATCCCAACAAGGCAGATAAAATTATTGCCAAAGCCGTTGAAAAATAAATTGAAACTAATAATAAAGCAACAATAAAACTTTCATATTGATGTGCTCGCAAATGCACTAATTGAACTAATTTGGCATTAAAATTCATATTTCAAATATTAATTATAGGATAAGGAATAATTTTGATTTTAATATCCAAGAAGTCGCACTAATTCGCTTTAAATAACCGAGCGATGCCTGCTTTTTATAGAGCAAGCATCGTGTAATTATCTCGATTACCACAAAACTAGCACTTTAATGCACACATTATTTAGATTTAGGCTTCAGCTTCATTTAGCCACAAATCATGTTTATTACACATACTCAACACATATAGCTTTCCACTATAGTTTTGCAATGTAAATGTTGATATGGCGGACTTGTCCTTGATGGGGTCAAACAAGTGCTCTTCTAAAAACTTATGATTGCTGTCTAACAGTACGTGTTTGACAATATAATGCTCGTAACCATTCATCTCATGTGGGGTTACAATTTTCACGACTGTCTTTTCACCTGACTTTTCAATGTCGATACTGGGCAAATGCGTAGCGACTTTTGCACTCCAACGACCAGGATCTTCCTTTGTATAATAAATATCGCTGACTCCCTTTCGTTGTTTTTCGCTATTAGCCAAAGCAATAGTTGGTGCAACCATAGCAGTGCCAAAACCAGCCAAACTCAAACAAATAAAATCACGACGTTCCATATTTTTGCCTCTTTATTAATTACTTTTAGATTATTGACCGTCATTAACTACCTGACATTTTTCTTTTTATTAAAGATTAGTTTTTCAGATGAATTATTTATAGCTAAAGCGAAAGACTCCATTTTAATCTATTATGCAAACACTTCCGGCAAATCAATCGACAATCGTGGAAATAAATATGTTTTTGAAGCAGCGTTGTTCTTATTAATCAGCTGACCTTAATTGCAATGCTTTGATTTTTAGATAATTTAGTATTTTAGCGAAGCCATATAACACCAAAGGTGCGCCACCAATTGCTACCGCATCTACCAAGCAATACCAAGCTGCCACACCACTCGGTGGATTTCCTTGAGGTAACCCTAAAACTGGATCAATTGAAGCCCATTTCCATGTTCCAACTGCAGTTCCAATTAGCTCCAACCAAGTAGTAATAAAAAAAGCTGCAAGATATACCATCGGTGATCGGCCTTTGAATAAATAAACCAAAAACACACAAAACAATAATGCTCCCACTGCATCGCCTTGTTGCGCTAAGCCGCTGATTCCCCAAAGAGACCATAAACCACAAACCATTATCACAAAGGTTGTAATTTCTCGAGCATATCTTAAAAATAATCCGGAACGAGCCAATGCAACGGCTGTCAAATAAACCATACCGTGACCTGGCGGTACATAAGCCGGTACATTACCAAATCGATAGGTATAACCACCCATAAAAGGGGATGCAAAATGCTCACCAATAGTCGCAAAAATAACCGCAATGACGACCTGCATTCTTACTTCTCTATTTTCACCCAGTAATAAACCAATTAAAAATACCCAACCGCTAACGCCTAAGGCATTTTGTTTTTCTAAACTGGCATTAGCATCACTAATCAAACAGATAGCCACGCAAAAAAAAGTAAACGCTGCTATAAAATAATCACGTTTTTTATGAGGATATTCGACATTTGCAAGGGGAAAATGTCGCAGATTAAGAAGCTCTTTAAGCTTTAATTTTATTTCTATCATTTGACCGAACTATTCCCAATCCTCATACAAAGATCCATGCTATTACAGCATATCGCCCCAGCTTTCCTAACAAAATAACCAAAAATGCAGGCAATATTGGGAGCTTTAACCAACCACCCGCAAAACACAAAGCATCACCTATAATAGGTAGCCAAGAAAAAAACAAAACCCAGATTCCTCTTCTCTTTATTATATTTAGAGCATTCTGTTTTTTTTCTGGTAAGAGAGCAGGTACCGAAAATTTTTTCGCGGTTAACATTCCTAATCCCCATGTTGTCATTGCACCTAACGTATTTCCTATAGCCGCAATAATCACCAACTCTTGAACATCAAAATGCCGTTGTGAAACCATATAGGCCAAAACTGCTTCAGATCCGCCCGGAGCGATGGTTGATGATATAAAAGCACTAAAAAAAAGCCCCGGTAAGCCCGTCAATGTTTCTTGCATTTATTTATCTCAAAAAAAAACCCTGCGATCTAAGAACACAGGGTTTTTGATATTTGCCCCCCTTTATTTTTCAGGCAAAATTTTATTTTTATTAGTAACCATAATTTTAATCAAGCGTGATATTAACTTTGTCACCATCTCAAAAAAAACTCTAAGTAAATCAAATGTATAAGCAACTACCTCTGATACACTCATACCTTTAAATTTGCGAGCCAGAAAAGGAGCGACCAGCAAACCTAAGGCCAATCCAATTACAGTAACACTCGAAATAACTGAATCATCTTGTTTAACGGTTGGCAACGGAACAGGAACTGTCGTTGCAGAAACCGGTGGCGCAATAAGCGCTTCAGCATCTGCCTTAACGGCTAATTCAGGCAAAGTTGCTTTATAATCGTCAGCGATTACAAACGCCGTCACACCAGGAATACTAGGTAAATCACCATCTCCTTTACCCACTTTTAACTGGGCTTTCATTCCTTTTTCCATGTGCTGAGCAATATCGCAATGGACCAAATACGTTTTATCGCCTGGTGGTAAGATTAATGTTCCTGAAATTCTAGAAGGGCCCGAGGCTTCCAAATGAAACATACCCATAGGGTATAAATATTTTGGTAGACCATGCATCATCCATTGATGACGAATGTTATCCTCGTTTATAAAATGAACAGTCAGTTTAGTACAAGGCTTAAAGTTAAATTCTTGAGTGTCAAAAGCAAACATTCTACCTGGAAATTTTTCTGCATATTTATGGCCGGCATGAACAGTTATTTCCTTGGTTTCAGATACGCTATCGCAACCACCGGGCAAAGTATCAGTATTTTGCCCCATTACCATGCCACCAGCCATATCCATTAAATGGCCATCACCGTGATCCATCAACATAGCGTCATGCTCTTCATATTCCAGAGCCAACACAGCTGTTGAAAAAAGAACGATCAGTGAACCCACTGATAATAACTTAAACATTATTAGTTTCCTCTAATATCTGACATGATTGATACGCTTTTTCACTATTAGAAAAAGTGGCCTAACACTCAAATAATCAAATCTACCTGAAAATTCAAACTGCTTAATCAATGTTACGCATCGCTCTTAAAAGTCAACAAATCATATAACAAAAGCCAATTATTGGCTTTTGAGAATGCGCAACATGTTTGTTTAATTAACTTTTAATTTTTAAAATCACATCGTCAACTATTCGTTTGAAGCTAGCGTTTGACAAATACAGCACGTATAAGCCTGCGAACGCAAAAAATACATAGAGTAGCAAGCTATTATTGCTCACGGGTTGACTGCCACCCGCCTTAAAGCCCATATGCACATCCAGTCTTTCTCCTTGAACACGATTTTCACTATCTGTCGGATCGGGTACCAAGGTAATATGAATTAAATATTGACCAGCTTCAGACACACCATTAGGTAATTGTAAATTAACAGAACCTTTTTTGTGTTTCGCACTGGGAAGAAAAAATACACGAGTGCCTTCTGGTTCTTTGGTTACTTCAAATTCAACCAACATGTTTCTGTATTTCATGTCCTGATAATCGAAAACCAGCTGAGTTAATGTATTTAAGCCTGGCAAGTTACCGCAGAACTCCTCTGCTGGATAAGCATTAGGTTGATAAGCTGTGTAATGAACCCAATGAGTAGGTTGTAATTCAAACTTACATTGATCTGTATCAGTACCCTTGGCTCCGCCATGCGCCCACAAGGATGTTGAAAAAAACAATCCCAAAAGCACCAGGAAACCCTTTCTTATTATTTGTACTCTGTTCATAATACCTTCCCGTTAATACATAATTATTATTATAAATTTGAATGCTTCTTTTTGAGTTAAATTTCATCAAAACTGATAGCATTTGCTATTCATTAAACACATAGCGATGCCAACTCTAGCACACCACTACATCTAAATAAAGGAATTGATAAGAAACCATTCTAAAATCGGCATTACATAAGAAAATGATAATGCACTCATTGCGCTATTGCTATCCAACCTTACTTTTCGTAGACTTAAGCTAATTAAATTTAAACGGAGCCCAAAAACATGTCATCTTTGACTACATCAAAAGCATGGACCGCATTACAAAGCCATTATCATGAAACCAAAAGCGATTCTCTACGAGATGCCTTTAAAAAAGACTCCAATCGATTCAACAAGTTCTCCCTTAATTTTGATGAGATACTTTTTGATTATTCTAAAAACAGGATAACTGATAAAACTTTATCCTTATTAATTGATCTTGCTAATCATGCAGGACTTGATGAAAAAATTAAAGCCATGTTCTCAGGTGAAAAAATTAACACCACCGAACATCGAGCTGTCCTCCACATAGCATTACGAAATAGAAGCAGCCAGCCAATTTACGTTGATGGACAAGATGTCATGCCCGAAATTGATCGGGTTTTAACAAAAATGCGAACTTTTTGCACAGCTGTTCGTTCAGGCCAATGGAAAGGTTATACCGGAAAAGCCATCACTGACATCGTAAACATTGGGATTGGTGGCTCTGGCCTAGGGCCAAAAATGGTATCAATGGCACTAACACCTTATAGTTCAGACGAATTAAAAGTTCATTATGTCTCTAATATTGATCAAACAAATATTGTTGAGGTATTAAAATCCTTATCGGCAGAAACCACTCTTTTCATCATAGCTTCTAAAGTTTTTAATACTCAAGAAACCATGATGAATGCAAAATCTGCAAAAAACTGGTTTCTTGAAAGCGCACTAGACCCACTTGCGGTTGCCAAACACTTTGTTGCTATTTCAACCAATGCCGAAAATGTTAATGCATTTGGCATAGATACTGAGAATATGTTTGAGTTTTGGGACTGGGTAGGCGGTCGTTATTCTCTTTGGTCAGCAGTTGGCTTATCTATTGCCCTGTATATCGGCATGGATAATTTTGAAGAACTCTTGCTAGGCGCTTACGAAGCCGATTGTCACTTTCTTAACTCCCGATTTGAAGAAAATATTCCTGTTATCATGGGCTTACTAGGGATTTGGTATAACAATTTTTTTAATGCCGAGTCTCATGCGTTATTACCTTATGACCAATCTATGCGTTATTTCGCCGATTATTTTCAACAAGGTGATATGGAAAGCAATGGTAAAAGCATTAATCTCCAAGGAGAAAAAGTTGATTACAACACCGGCCCTATTATTTGGGGGCAACCGGGAACCAATGGACAACATGCTTTTTTCCAACTGATTCACCAAGGAACAAAACTCATACCTTGCGATTTTTTAGCAGCTGCAAACAGCCATTATAAATTACCAGACCACCAGGATATTTTAATCTCAAATTTTCTTGCTCAGCCAGAAGCGCTCATGAATGGCTTAACCGCTGAAGAGGTAAAAAAGAAATTAAGCCCATCCCAACAAACCGATACCTTGCTGGTCGCGTCCAAAGTATTTGACGGCAATAAACCGTCAAATTCATTCCTGTTTAATAAAATGACACCAAAGACCTTAGGCTCATTATTGGCATTTTACGAACATAAGATTTTTGTTCAAGGCGTCATCTGGAATATAAACCCATTCGATCAAATGGGTGTCGAACTGGGAAAAGTATTAGCTGGCGTAATTTTGCCTGAACTTAAGAATAATGATGTCATTACGAGTCATGATTGCTCGACTAATGCCCTGATTAACAGATATAAACAATTACGGGAGTCTTAATTCAAGAGCAATAGAATGTTATTCTTCCAGCAGAAAAATTAATTTGTCCAAGAAAAGCACAAAATCATTCAATGATTAGTGTCTTTCATGGACAATAATTAGCTTGTTTAGATCATCGCCTGACTCGGAAAAAATCTCTTAACAGTTCAGAGCATTCCATTTCTAAAATACCTCCATCCCAACTTATCCGATGATTTAAAAAACTGGCATCAGCAAGATTTAAAGCATTACAAACAGCGCCCCGCTTGGGGTCAAATGCACCAAAAACCAAACGCTTAATCCTTGCATGACTTATTGCACCAAAACACATAACACAAGGCTCTAAAGTCACATATAGCGTAGCGTCACCAAGCCGATAATTCTCCAAAACCAGACCAGCTTTTCTTAAAGCGACCATTTCAGCATGCGCTGTGGGATCATGCGTTATAATTGAAGAATTCCAACCTTCCGCAATACAACGATCATCTTTAACAACTACTGCCCCTACAGGCACCTCACCTTGCTGTTCGGCCCTTTGTGCCAACCTGAAAGCATAACGCATCCATGCTTCATCTCCAGTTAGACTTATTCCCATTCA
>JAPLRP010000071.1 GCA_026399095.1 Methylococcales bacterium
AAAGAGAAAAATAAGGATGCTTACATAAAGAATTGCAACTATTGCCATGCAATAGTTGCCAATAGCATTAAGCTTTATCTTAAAAAAGGGTTTTACAGTGACGAGCTAAACCCAGACCATTACCCAGACCAAATCGTCAAATAAAGCTTCAGCCAATAAAAAAGGCCTAAGTATTTCTACCTAAGCCTTTGAATTCTTTGGAGCTAGTGAGGGGATTCGAACTCCTGACCGGCTGATTACAAATCAGCTGCTCTACCAACTGAGCTACACCAGCAAAGAAGGGCTCATTATACACAATATAATTTTGTTGAAAAGCACTTTTGCTTATTTATTTGGCTTTCTTGTGATTTTATTTTTACCGAAGCCTTTATCTTTTCGGTTGTTATCAAGTCCGGTATATTTGGTTTTAAAATGTTGTATCTTGCCCGACACTTCAACGGTGCCTTTAGGCTGATAAGAGGGAATCAAATGGTGCTTGCCATTTCCTATTAAATCATTGCGCCCCATCGCATTTAAGGCATCACGCAATAACGGCCAATTTTTAGGATCGTGATAGCGCAAGAAGGCTTTATGTAAACGACGTTGCTTGATGCTTTTAGGTATTGGCATGTCTTCAGCCTTATGACTTACCTTATGCAACGTATCTTTACCCGAATGATACATCGCGGTGGCGATGGACATTGGTGACGGCAAGAATGCTTGTACCTGATCAGCTCTAAAACCGTTACGCTTTAGCCACAAAGCCAAGTTAAGCATATCTATATCGGTAGTGCCGGGATGAGCAGCTATAAAATAAGGGATCAGATATTGTTCTTTACCGGCTTCTTTGGAGTACTTATCAAACATTTCCTTAAAGCGATCATAAGTCCCCATTCCCGGCTTCATCATTTTTGATAAAGGCCCCTGCTCAGTATGTTCCGGGGCAATTTTAAGGTAACCCCCGACATGATGTGTGACCAATTCTTTAACATATTCAGGCGATTCAACCGCTAAATCGTAACGCAGACCGGAGGCAATAAAAATCTTTTTGATACCAGGCAAGGCCCGGGCTCTGCGGTAGAGCTTAATCAAGGGCGTATGATCAGTGTTCAGATTAGGACAGATCCCCGGATAAACACACGATGGTTTACGGCACGAAGCTTCAATCTTTTCATCCTTGCAAGCCAGGCGATACATATTGGCCGTGGGTCCTCCCAAATCAGAAATATGGCCAGTAAAAGCGGGTGATGTATCACGGATGGCTTCGATTTCCCGAATAATAGAATCTTCGGAACGGCTTTGAATGATGCGTCCTTCATGCTCGGTAATCGAACAAAAAGTACAACCGCCAAAACACCCACGCATAATGTTGACCGAATGTTGAATCATTTCAAAAGCAGGTACATTGGCATCGCCATATTCTTTATGTGGCACCCGTGAATACGGCAAATCAAAAACACCATCCATTTCTTTGGTTGTTAACGGAATTGGAGGGGAATTAATCCAGACTTGACGCGTACCGTGTTGTTGAATTAAAGACCGAGCATTGCCCGGATTGGTTTCACCGTGCATAACCCGTGAAGCGTGGGCATACAAGACAGGATCATCTTTTACCGTTTCATAAGCGGGAATACGAATAACGGTTTGAGAGCGCTGATCTCTGATTAACTGCTTGAGCATGACTACGCTAGAAAGTGATACCACTTTTTCATTAGGCTCACTGTCATCCGGCTTTTTGTCACAAGCGGGTTCTTCCTGATACGGATTCTGTATGGGACTTAGTGCGCCCGGACGGTCAATATCCGTAGAATCTTTAACTACCCAGCCTTCAGGTATTTGTTTAACAAAATGTACCGTGCCACGGATGCCTTTAAGCTCGGAGATGGCTTCGCCCTGACCCAAGCGGTGAGCAATTTCAACAATTTGCCGTTCAGCATTACCATACACCAGCAAATCGGCCTTGGAATCCAACAATACGGATTTACGTACTTTATCAGACCAGTAATCATAATGAGCTATGCGTCGAAGACTGGCTTCTATGCCGCCGATAATAATCGGTATATCTTTGTAAGCTTCTCGGCAGCGATGCGAATAAACATTAACCGCACGATCAGGGCGCTTTCCTGCTGCGCCATTAGCCGTATAAGCATCATTTGATCGAATTTTTTTATCAGAGGTGTAGCGATTGACCATTGAATCCATGTTGCCGCCTGTTACCCCAAAAAACAGATTGGGACGACCTAACTTGCTAAAATCAGTGGCACTAGTCCAGTCAGGCTGAGAGATAATACCAACTCTAAAGCCTTGCGCTTCCAACAGGCGGCCAATCAATGCCATACCAAAACTGGGGTGGTCAATATACGCATCCCCGGTGACCAAGATAACATCACAACTATCCCAACCCAACTCGTCCATTTCTGCTCGGCACATGGGCAATACAGGTGCCACACCAAAGCGTTGCGCCCAGTATTTTCTATAGCCAAAAAGGTTCGGTTCGGTTTGTGAAACTGTGGAATTCATGTTTTGATCACTTGATTAAAGCTACTGGCGTTATGTTTTTTAAGGTCTTTTAAAAAAGTCGGAAACTCAATTTGATACTGCTGTTCAAGAGCTAAAGCATTAGCTCTTAATTCTTTTAAGGAATACAGTGGTGAATAATTATTAAAAGCAAGAGCAATAATGTTTCCTTTGTCTCGAACAGGCAGAAATAATATTTGCCAATCAAAAACGCGTCCCAACCACCGAGAAACCTGCTGAAATTCTGGGTTATTGGTACCGCCCCAAAGGTTAATCACTAGTATGCCATCTTTTTTTAATAACGCTTTGCAAGCATCAAAAAACGCCTCATTGCAAATTGAAGACGCCATACCTTCATGGTCAAACGCATCAATAAACAATAAACTGTAATGCTCTCGATGAGATTCTTCTCTTTGGCGTATATAGTCACCACCATCGTCAATTATAACTTTTAGGCGAGGATCTAAAGACAAGCCAAAATGGCTACGAGCAATCTTAACCACACTTTTTCTAAACTCTACTGCTTTTAAATGACATTCAGGAAAATACTGAAGTAAATGTTTGGTTAATGAACCACCACCAAGACCCACAATCAGTGCATCTTCATCCAGCGTGGGTTTAAATAATAACCAACTGGCCATAGCCCGAACATAGTCAAGCTCAAGTTTATTCGGGTCGGATAGGAGCATGCTACTTTGCCTCGAATGAGAACCAAAATGCAACGATCTAACCCCTTTGACCTCAATAACTTCTATTATCCCTTCATCGTCATGACTTTCATGAATAAGTACCCCTTCATATTTGTACATAACAAAACATGTAAGCCTTTAAATATAAATGTTTATTATACACGAGGTTAATCTTTAACAGACTGTTTTAGTATGTAATACTTTATCCGAGTACTTGGGATACTTTTAAACCTGTCAAACCACCTTTCGACAAGCTCAAGGATGGTGAACTTTGTTGTAACCATCTTGAAATTAATGGGATGTCAACTCTCAATAACCAAGGAAATAACCACAAAATTTTAATTCATAAGGTATTTAGAGCTTAACTATACCTCTAGCTTCTGGTATATTTAAGACGTAGTAATTTAACTTACTGTATTAGCTATGAGTTCCTCTCAAGGCAAAGATCATAATCAATCAAATTTAAAGGTGGGGCGTTATGACTGAAGGACTGTTTATATTAACTGTTATATTTGTTGCTTATGTTGTTTATGTGACTGTAAATGATCATAAAGAAACTTCTAAACCGACAATACCAAAAATCACCCCTGAATTACCTAAAGCAACTGCAGCTCAACCGATATCAGAAGCTATAGTCAAAATCAAAAAGCCGGCGCCCACTAAACAAATCCCTATCGCTAAAAACACACCTAAAGCAAAAATCCAGGCTACCGTCAAAAAAGGCCTAAAAGACCCCATAACTGGTGAAATAGCGACCACCTATAATAATTATCGTTTTACCAAGCGCTGGATAAAAGACGCATTAGTGACAGAAGGGTTGATTGAGAAAGTCTATAAAAATACCGAACTAGACCCTGTCATTGAAGCAATAATTAAAGAAGCTTTACTTAAACTCGAGTCTATTGATAAATATAAACCTTAGACATCAATCCGCTAGACTGAAATAATTACCTTGTGGTGAGCGCTAACAGTGCTTACCCCGCTTTACTTCCAGCGATGCTGATGCAGGACAATTGCCCGTCATCAAACCGATCCATCCATCGGCAATGCCTGACAGCGATACGAAGAAATAGTCACGACAAAAAAAACAACAAAAATAATACGCCTCTTCGACAGCAAGAAACTTACTATAGCTTCCGGCTAATTTTCCTAAAGTATTGTCAATGGCATGCTGATCAACATTGATTCTGCATCTACTACCTAATAAAAACAATTTCAGGGAAAGAAAAATGAAAGATCAAACGTATACTTTTGACCAGATTCATATTGAAGTAGCTCGAAATGCCACCGACGACTTTAATTTATTTCATGATAAGCATAAGTGGCTACAGATTACTCACAACCCGTTTAAAGGGCCCATCGTACTCGGCTATCAACTTAATACCCTCATCGAATACCAAATGCGCCTCTATCGTGAGGCACATCATGAAAATCGAATAATAGCTGAAAATAATTTACGCTTCAGTAATTATCAAATTACGTTTGTTAATGCAGTGCGACCAAGAACACCTGTTTATCTGGACATAAAAAAAACACTCATTAAAACAATTCCCAACCTGACGTTAGGCAACCGAATTGCAATGAAGTCTGATGGTAAAACTGTGTTACTGGGATTTAAAAAAGAAACACAAGCACCACTATTTCTTCCTAATACAAAATTTAACAAGCTACCAGACCTTAACGAGATACCTGATCTCAGCATCGTTCCGAATACCGATTATTTTCTTAAACGAAAGTTTATGAATAACGGCTCTGTTAAAAACTTTCTATCGGGTTCTTTAGCCGAACAATCCGATTATTTTGATGAATTAGCTCATATTGCACATTATCCAGAAATATTCGCTTGTAGCCTTACTTCTGGAGCCTTACTGGAAAAAGCTCAACTAGAAAATCATAACTTTAAACTTAACCCGATGGTTTATACATCGCACGAAATTTCAGTAGACCGAGAATTTGTAAGTCAGTTAAAAAATAATGACAAACTGCATATTCTCGTCAAACAATTACCTGAATCAAGCGAAAACACACTAAACCAGACCAACATTATGCTAAGAACTTATCATTGCTATGGCTTGTTAGAAAATAATGACGTATTGTTTAGAATGACAATGAACCTAGTTCCTTTAGAAGAAATCCTTAAAAATATCCGGCAGAAATAGTTCCAATTCATTATTCCACAACTGCACAATAACACCCAAACCATTACCACTTGCCAACCCTAAATTAAACCAAGATATAAGCTTGTTGCTTGAAAAACGACTAAAAGTTTCCCTCCACAAATACTTACCTGTAAAATTCGTTTATTTATCTTTGTAAATGGAGCAACAACCAGATGGGTAGAGCCTACCAAAACCGTAAAGAATCGATGGCCAAAACGTCTGATACCAAGGCAAAAGTCTACAGCAAATACGGGCGTGAAATATATGTTTGCGCTAAAGCAGGTGGTGTCGATCCGGATGGGAATTTAGCCTTACGAGGATTAATAGATCGAGCAAAAAAAGACCAAGTCCCTACCCACGTTATTGAAAAAGCAATCGACAAAGCTAAAGGCGGTGGAGGTGAAGATTTTGCACCTGCTCGATATGAAGGTTTTGGCCCGGGTGGTTGCATGGTCATTATAGATTGTTTAACAGACAATCCTAACCGTACTTTTGGTGATGTGCGCCTTTGTTTTACTAAAACAAAATGTAAAATTGGCACTCAAGGTGTAGTCAGTCACATGTTTGACCACTCCGCTATCCTGGCATTTAAAAATGCCAACGAGGATACCGTTCTTGAAGCATTATTAATGGCTGATGTGGATGTTTCAGATATTGAAAGCGATAATGGAAAAATTACCGTCTTTACTCCTCAAGCTGAATACTTTAAAGCAAAACAGGCTTTAGCTGATTCATTTGGCGATATTGATTTTGATGTGGATGAAATTCAATTTTTACCCAGAGGCGTAACTAAAATTAGTGACGATGAAGATATAGCTATGTTTGAAAAGTTTTTAGATATGTTAAATGATCTGGATGATGTACAGAATATTTATCATGATGCCGAGCTATAAAAGAGAGTGTTTCTGTAAAATACTTTAAATATTTTTCATTTAATATCAAGTTGTAACTAAAGCAAATTTCTTCAGTCACAATGGACATATTGTTTGATAATGTCGATAGTGGCACCTCCGCAACTATCGGCAAAATAACTGGGACTCCATAAATGACCCTCCCAAAGATTCTTGGTTATACAGGGAAAGCTCTCTTTTCTTATCATTCGACGACTAACACCTTTCAAACTGTTGGCCAGTTCAGAGAGAGAAAATTTGGGCGGGTAAG
>JAPLRP010000092.1 GCA_026399095.1 Methylococcales bacterium
ACCCTATAGCTATTTAACTGAAGTGCTCAAGGCGTTGCCTTATGCTGATACAGTAGAAAAGCTTGAAGCCTTGTTACCGTGGAACATTAAAAAAACCCATTTTTCTGGATAGGGGAAGTACGCGCTCTATTGAGCGCTTACCTAATAAGTCGATTAATATTTCTCATGATCAGCCTCCTTTATTTCGGTCGGGATAACAGGCCTCAGCCAGTATGGACGACCTACCGGAGAGCTTATACGTCCGACCGGAGAGTTGCCAGAGTGTCTGTACGTCCGTCCAGAGAGCTTGGACGTCTGTCCGGCTAGATAGGCTGGATTTGCCAATGCAAGTTTCATGCTTAGGACTGGTTGCAGGCGTGACACTAAAGTGCAATGCGTGCCCTGCTACGGGTGTAACTCCTTGAGCTATCAAAAGGTTATTCTAGTGTTAATAGGGCTTTCAATGCAGTCTGGGGTATGTTAACTTATTTACAAAGTCGGCAGCCATCCTGACCAATCATTTCGTCGACATCAGCTATCCCGATCCAGACTTAATGCCGTCTTGTTAAGCGCTGGAGGATCATGGTTACTGTTACGAAATGCTGTTCATTCTAAGTGATGGAGCCTTTGAAATATTCCTACCCAAGACAGATGTGGACGTAGCACTGTTATCCATATGGCAACTACACTATTTTTACCTCATACTATTTTTCGCGAAGCTTGTGCCTTAATAGCTTATTAAGTATGTCGTAAAAGAACTTGTAATGACCTATAATAGCGATTAAAAATTATATTTTCATATATTGATATAGGGCCATGGAAAAAATTGATATATTTGACTTGATAGAACGAATGTCTGCACTGATTCGGTCTGAAGAGCGCAGAAAGTGTACGGAGTTGGGTTTACAGCCGGTTCATTTGCAGGTAATGGATTATTTATCTCGCTGTAATCGCTATAGTGATACACCGGCCGCACTTGCTAATTACTTGGGTATGACTCGTGGCACAATTTCTCAAACTTTATTTCTGCTTGAAAAAAAGGGATATATAAAAAAAACAGCCGATGTAAATGACAAGCGTATGGTGCATGTTAGTCTATTAACTGAAGGTGAAACGCTTTTAAAAAAAGCGAGTCCGCTAGATTTATACAGTCAGGCATCGGCATTGTTTAAAGAAAATAATAATCAAGAAAATGTATTTGTAAATGCCCTAACTGCACTCCAAAAAGCGAATAAGTCACAATCATTTGGACTTTGTAAAACATGTAAATATTTTACGGTCACTTCAGCTGGTTTTTTTTGCGCTTTAACCAAAGAACAACTTAGTCAAAGGGATAGTGAGAAAATATGTCAAGAGCATAGTCTTAGTTGATTATTGCCAGTCTAGTTTATATGTGACACTGCAATCCATTCAATACTGGTAGATGAAAAGCCATAAGGACGGTAATGCGTGAATATCAAGATAAGGCATTACTGTCATTATGGCTAATCTAGCGTAATCAATTTTGGTGTGATCAAGTTGCAAGGCGCTAACAATGTCGTTGAATTATTCGATCACAACCATACTGCCGCGACGTATTTCACCAGGTTGAATCACTTGGGCATACACGCCAATTGAAGGAAGTGCTTTTCCGGCAAAGGGGACATGTACAGTATTTTCTGAAATAGTACGCAAGATTTTGGCATCTTTAGCCAAGTCACCCTGTGCCAAAGTTGGCATGACACAACGTGGACAAGGGTCTGTAACCAACAACTTCACACCGTCAATGGCCAGGGTTTTTCCAACCCAATCATTTTCAATAAAACCGATTTGCTCTCCTGGGGTTGCAATAACCAAATTTGGACGAAAACGTCGCGCTTCGAAACGACCACCAGGATAAATTTGTTGTAACTTTATTAGACTGGCCGTTGTCAGTATATGTAAGCTTGCATAATCAAAAAAACTTCCGTCATCTGCCGCTACTGAGATAGTTTCATCGCTGATTTCTGTGCTTTCACCCTCATATTCAGGCCAGTATTGTTCAAGACTGGCATGCTGTGCCGCCTTGTTTCTTAGACCGATGGTCCGCTTTAAGGCAATAGATAACTGTTGCTCAGCATCAGCCTGATCAGTTCTAATGATGCGACCATCCGGCAGCGTGATCCAAACGGGAGGGGGTTCCTTTTCTAAAGCAGGTGCTTCAATATAGCGAGCATGGAAGGAAAAAATTTTCGGCCATTTTTTAGGATTTTTTGCACTGACGATCTTATCAGTTTCCAAATCCAGCAAAGCATAGGAGCGATCGCCCAATATGCCATTGTCGGTAATAATAGCCGAGTTTAACTCTTCGCCCATCATAGATTTGATTGGGTAACGCCAAAGCGAAGCTAAAGATAACATTGAAGCAGGCATAAATATCCTTTGTTAAATTAAAGAGTAGTTGTTAAGCGAACCCTATATTTCCAATGAAATATAGGGTTGAAATTGCCATCCAAAGGCAAAATACCACTGATGCGCGTTTCTATTGAATAAAAGATTGCGTTCTAGCCGATTAAAACCAATGCTAAAACTGACCAAGACTCCTGCATCATGTATGTATAATTAACTTTTCCCAGGTAACATGCCAACCGAACCCGGTTTTAAACGTTTGCAAGTAACAACCACATCTTCTAGATGGCATTGGCTTTTGTTTTGATCAGCGCTGCATTGGGTACAAACCGATTTACCCTTATCTTTTACTTGATCAACATGCCAGCCATAACCCTGTGACTGACAGAATATTTTTGAATATCTTGTAATGTTATAAGATTTCGATGCTGTTGCAATGGCCTTATTTTTTTCTGCACATCCCCCTGAAGGCAGCGTGTTTGCCATAAGATCGCGATACACAAATTCCGTCGCTAACACCGTTGTTGAAAAAAAAGATAACACTACCCAAAGACATATTGAATTGAATTTCATAGAGTTTCCTGCTTCATCATTATGTTTAGTTTAAAACCCGAATGTTCATAAGGGCTTTTTCTTGTTCTATTTGCTGTTTGATAGGCGAAAATTTTTCATTTTCACTTTGCTTGACCATTGCAATAATCACGACCAAAGCCAATATAGTACAGCCAACATAGAGCCAATATTTATCTTTTGTTTGCGCGTCTCTTTCCATTTTTTTATACCAAGTGTTATTTATTAAATTAAAGTGACTTATCTAACATAATAATTTGTTATGTTTTTTGTCTGAACCAATAAAGCACATAAACACCAATTATTAACCCATAGACAGTCAGTATGGTTTCTAAGCTGTCGGAATTGTTAGGTGATGGTGAACGGTAACCCGTTGAACTTGTAATATACTGATGTATGTTTTGTTGAAGCATATTTTGAGCATACGTTATGGAGTAGCTAAAAGTTAAAATTAAAAAGATCAGTAATTTTTTTGTTTTTTTCATGATACAGACCTCGAGCAATAAGTTTAGAATCACTATTGTAGTGAATCGCTATAGTATCACCAATATTTTCCCGAGGGAAATAATTACTTGAGATTTTTTTGTTAATGCGCTCCGATTTATAGCAGGGTAATATGGTTGTGCATATTCTGGCCAATTACCAGTCCTTATAGATGTCGGTACGGATAATCCAAGCTTATTGAATGACCCTCTTTATTTGGGACTACGAAAAACGAGATTAGAAGGCGAAGAATATTATGCTTTAGTGGATGAATTTGTTCAGGCTGTACAAGACGTCTACCCATAATGCTGCATTCAATTTGAAGATTTTGCTAATTAGTGTTTGAACGAGAACATAATAGTCAATTAAAATCAATGGGTTATGTTATAATAGCCCTTTGAAGATCAATCGATCCTATATTGGCGTAAAACACTAAAATCACGTAACCAACTGATAATTAAGTTTTTTATTTTCACCGAAAAAGGATTGGCGAA
>JAPLRP010000032.1 GCA_026399095.1 Methylococcales bacterium
AAACCTATGCTCAATTTCAGGCGTGGTGTTCAATCTAAATTTGAAGGCTTTGCGTATTGTTTTCATGCTACTAATATAGCCTATATTTTTAATAGGTCTATATCCATGAATAATGAGATAAGAAAGGGAAAAAATGTATTTATAATTTGCATGTACATTTGGTCTTGGTCACTAAATACCGTCGTGGCGTGTTCACTAAAGAAGTGCTTGAGTTCATGACGCCAATATTTGAAGCCGTATGCCTTGATTTTTAATCCGAATGGTTGAGTTCAATGGCGAGGATGACCCTGTCCATTTGCTTATCACTTACCCGCCCAAATTTTCTCTCTCTAAACGGGCCCACAGTTTGAAAAAAAAAGATCAATTAAAAAAAAGTAGAAATAGCATAAGTTCCGCAACTCAAATAAACTAAAAACCTGCTTGACAATGCTAAATTTAAACTGCCCTTATAAAACTTACCCACAAATCACCCTCTCCTTATTAGATAAACCATAAATACCAGTCATAATAACCTTACATTTTTATAAAAAAACCGTAACCCATTGATTGTTAATCAAGTAAAGGCATTGAGTAAATATTGGACAATCTAACTAATTTTAATAAAAATTATACAGTTAGCGAGTTACGCCAACAGTAATTCACAGACTTATCCACAGCTTTTGGGGATAAGTCCATAAAGTACGATCTGTCAAATGGTTAGGAAAAATACTTCAAGTGATTTACCTGCTTATGCCCTAACTAATTGAAATATTGCTCAGAACCCGTTGGAAAACTATAGGACGTAATTTGCTCGAACTTAAAATGATGATCGAAGCTTTATTATTTGAATTTGATTAGGTAATTCGCAATAAATAAGCCCTCACTATAGTTACATGTCAATCTGGAGGTCAGACTTTGCCTGACCTCCACAAATTAATCGACTGCTATTGGGAATGTCCTTTTGCTCTACATTACGCTAAACTCAAATCTGATTGCGAAAGCGTCAATAATTTACATTAATTGACGCTTCCCTAACAGTAAAGCGCTAGTAAAACTTACTTAACAATATTTTTCTGAACCATCTCTTCTTCAAAAGAAAATACGCTGGGATTATGTCTGTCGATGTTGACTTTTACCCAATGAGAATTGGAGTTGCCAAAGGTTTCGACACGCGTAAAATTATGCAATCTTGGTGTAGCGGATTCCCAAGGCATAATAAATGGAAACTCAGTGTCTTTAACTTGCGAAGGCAAAGCAGAGGGCAATGGCTTATCAATTCGGAAATAATGACTGTCCCCATGCACCAGAACGACTGGTTTTCCGAACGCTTTAGTTTCTGCAGTCAAAGTAACAATGAAATCTTCAAAACCGGTAAGAGCGGCGGCTGGAATAAAGTCCCAGACGTTAGCTTGGATGAACGGCCACTCGCGCCCGGTAACACGCACGAAACGCGAGAATACCGTCTCCGCTGGTGGGATAAAAGTGTCGCGTATGGCGAATGGACGGGGATACAAAGAGCGGTGTTAGGCTTATAAGCGGGGCAAGGAAGGGCTAGGAGCGGCTTTAGCCACGATAATCGCGGCTAAAGCCGCTCCTACGAAAAGATTAGCGTGGCTGAAACATAATAGTTTATTCGGTTTTTTTCTTGCGCCAAAGGTAAACACCAACACCTATAGTGGCGGCTACAAAAAGCACCATTAATGAGGGATGTTCATAAAACACCTCGACAAAACCACCCATACCTTGTGACGTGTTTCGATAATAAGGCCCCATATTTTTCTCCTCCCGCAATCTTGGTTTAAATTAAAATAACCAACCGGTTTTGGCTACATTTCTAGAAAGCATACCTTAAAAATCGCTATTGTCCAGCGCACGCCTTGTCTTTACAACAAAGGATAAAATACTAATCTCTGCCAACTATGTCCGCTACGCAGTGCTCTGAAAGAGGGCTTCAATTAACTGTATTGCTCTCATAACTCCATTGTTATTTTGCATAAGTAATCCGGCTTGTTTGGCGTTGTTTTGTATGGATTGTGAATTTAATACTGTTTTTATGCCTTTAGCCAAAGTAATAGCGGTTACTTTTTTTGCGGGTAACGGGGGGCCGGCCAACCCCAAGGCTTGAAGTTGCTGTGCCCAGAATAATTGTTCATCCATAAACGGCACCACCACTGAGGGACAGCCGGCTCGCGTTGCTGCATGCGAAGTACCGGCGCCACCATGATGAACGACGGCAGCACATTGCTCAAATACCGCTTGATGTGGATGTTTACCGATAAAATAGATGTGCTCAAACTGACTATCCGCAGGATAGCGCTCAGAACTGGTTTGAATAATGGCGCGGCAACCTGCCAAGTTGACTGCTTCTAAAAACAAGTCCATGCTCCAATCGGGTACCGCTTGTTGTAAGCTGCCAAAAGTCATGTAAACCGGCGCAAGGCCGTTATCCAAAAAATCAAGCAATTGGGCGGGCAATAGCCATTGTTGAGTATCTTCTGTTAAATTCAAAAAACCACAGACTTGATTATGCGCTTGCCACTGTTCAAAGGATCGACAAAATAATGGATCAACGGCCACCAGATTAAGTTGTTGCGAGGTAAGCAGTTCAGTTAATGTATTGTTGGGCGGTGTTTCTCCGACTTTAAGCCATAAGCGGCTAAGCGGTTTTTTTAATACCCAATTAAATACCGTATCCAGTAATTTCCAGCTTAGTTTATTAAGGGTAAAACCCAAATCAGGAAAGCTTAAAGGTGGGACGCTTGGATTAGGAATAGCCGCATGACACAGCGTGATACTAAAAAAAGGTTTTTGCTGCTGCAGGGCCGCCAATTTAAGGGGATAGAGAAAGTGATGGCCAAGGACTAAATCATTATCGGCAACTAATTGTTGAGCGGCTTGGTAAACGGCTTGCTCGTAAGGGAAAAAAGCTTCATCCAGTAAAGCCCGTAACCATTGCAAGGGATGCATACGAAATGAACGCTGGGCAAAATCCTGCATGGCAAAATCAATCTGCTCGGGCACTTGTTGATAAGCTATGCCCATTTGTTCAGCTATCGGCTGATAACACTGGTTATCTATACTGCTAACAACCAGTGTTACGGTATGACCTGCTTTTTGAAGGCCATCGGCCAAGGCCAGCATGGGCCGAATGTCGCCGTTAGAACCCCAGGTTTGTATGCCAATTTTCATTAGGTTATTTCAGTCAATCTAACCCGTTAAACCTTTTTTACAAACTCTGATTTTAGTTTCATCGGGCCTATGCCATCAATTTTACAATCAATGTCATGGTCGCCATCAACCAAGCGGATATTTTTAACTTTAGTGCCCACTTTAACGACCAATGAAGAACCTTTGATCTTAAGATCTTTTATAACGGTCACGGTATCGCCGTCTTTTAACTCATTGCCGTTAGCATCTTTAATAATACGATCATCAGCTCCACTTTCAGTTTGTGCGTCTTGTGACCATTCATGGGCACATTCAGGGCAAATGTTCATGATTCCATCGTTGTAAGTGTATTCTGAGCCACACTTTGGGCAATTGGGTAAGTTACTCATTAATCTATTCTGTCGTTAGTTAAATGTTGATAAGCTTTATAAGCGCATTAGACTACCATGTAAATTTATCATTAAAAAACTTAATGAAGTTACCGGCATTTAATACCAGCAGGACAACCGGCAGTGCACTTAAAAAGTCTGTTTTTAGAACTGTCTATTTTTTGCCCGTTGATTTTAACTATTTTATAGAGAAACTTGGCTTAGCCTGACACTTAATCTGTTATAATTTCGCATTTTATCAAGGCATGCAAATGCTTGCATAACCAGCATTGCCATAAGCGCTGTAGCAATAACGCCTTAACCACCTCATCATCAGTTAAAACACAGTGGATTTAAAACACATCAGAAACTTCTCCATTATCGCTCATATTGATCATGGTAAATCAACACTCGCAGACCGTTTTATTCAAATCTGCGGCGGTCTTAGTGCCAGGGAAATGTCAGCTCAAGTGCTTGATACCATGGACATTGAGAAAGAGCGCGGCATCACTATCAAGGCGCAAAGTGTTACCCTGGACTTTAAAGCCAAAGACGGTGAAACCTATCAGCTCAATTTTATTGATACACCCGGCCATGTTGATTTTTCATATGAAGTATCTCGATCTTTAGCGGCTTGCGAAGGTGCGTTGCTGGTGGTTGATGCTGCGCAAGGTGTTGAGGCGCAAAGTGTGGCAAATTGCTATACCGCAATTGAACAGGGACTGGAAGTGGTGCCAGTACTGAATAAAATTGATTTACCTTCTGCCGAACCTGAGCGAGTCTTGGCTGAAATTGAAGAAGTCATTGGCATTGCAGCGGATGAAGCCTTAATGATTAGCGCTAAAACCGGCCTGGGTGTGATGGATGTTTTAGAGCAACTGGTTGTTAAAGTGCCGCCACCGCAAGGCAACATAGACGGCCCTTTGCAAGCATTAATCATTGACTCTTGGTTTGACAGCTATCTGGGTGTGGTGTCGTTAGTCAGAATTATGCATGGCAGTATTCGCAGAAAGCAAAAGATTACGATAATGTCTACCGGCAAGTCGTTCGTTGCCGACAAAGTCGGTGTTTTTACACCTAAACGCCTGGAAAAAGAAATTTTAAATACCGGCGAAGTGGGTTATATCGTTGCCGGTATTAAAGATATTTTTGGTGCACCGGTCGGTGATACCATCACCTGGACCGATAACCCTGCAACCGAACAACTGACCGGATTTCAGCGGGTTCAACCTCGCGTTTTTGCCGGTTTATATCCTGTTAGTTCCGATGATTACGAAGATTTGCGGGAAGCGCTTAATAAGTTAAATCTGAATGATGCGGCTTTGCAATTTGAGCCGGAAACCTCTCAGGCTTTAGGCTTTGGTTTCCGCTGCGGATTTTTAGGCATGTTGCACATGGAAATTGTACAAGAACGTCTGGAAAGAGAATATAACGTTGATTTGATTACCACAGCACCGACTGTTGTTTATGAAGTGATCACCCAAACGGATCAGATTTTAATGGTTGATAATCCGGCTAAACTTCCGGATGGCGGCATCGTTAAAGAAATCAGGGAGCCTATCATTCGGGCGAATATTCTGGTGCCACAAGCTTATCTGGGTGGTGTTATCACCTTGTGTATTGAAAAACGGGGCGTGCAGAAAGATATGCAGTACGTTGGCCGGCAAGTATCACTGCATTATGAAATGCCGCTTAGCGAAGTGGTGCTGGATTTCTTTGATCGTTTAAAATCAGTCAGTCGCGGCTTTGCCTCGTTTGATTATGAATTTTTACGCTTTCAGCAAGCCGATTTAATTAAACTGGATGTTTTGATTAACGCCGAAAAAGTAGATGCTTTATCAATTATCGTCCATCGTGATTTAAGTAATAACCGCGGCCGTGACTTAGTTGAAAAAATGAAGGACCTGATTCCACGGCAAATGTACGAAGTGGCCATACAAGCAGCGATTGGCTCAAAGGTTATAGCACGCTCTACAGTTAAAGCCATGCGCAAAAACGTGATTGCAAAATGTTATGGTGGCGACATTAGTCGCAAGAAAAAGTTATTGGAAAAACAAAAAGCCGGTAAAAAACGAATGAAGCAAGTAGGCAATATTGAAATTCCTCAAGAAGCATTCTTGGCTGTTTTACAACTTAATAAAGAATAATAGTCACCGTTTAATCCCTTATAAATCAGGGCAACCCTAAAGGATTGCCCCTAAACTAAAAACAACTAAATTATGGACTTTGATTTTTCTTTTTATCTTTTTGTAGCCTCTGTCGTAACCGGTGTAATTTGGGGCGGTTATCTGTTATTTCTTAAATCAAAAGGTCTTGTTTTTGATGAGAAAAACGAACCGATTCTGGTCGAATACGCGCGCTCTTTCTTTCCTATTGTTCTGATTGTGCTATTGCTACGTTCATTTATAGCGGAACCTTTTCGGATTCCTTCCGGCTCGATGATGCCGACTTTATTGGTTGGTGATTTCATTTTGGTTAATAAGTTTACTTATGGCATACGTCTACCGGTTATTAATAAAAAGATCATTGAACTAAATGAACCCAAACGCGGTGACATTGTCGTTTTTCGTTACCCTAAAGACCCTACTGTTGATTATATTAAGCGTATTGTTGGCCTGCCTGGCGATAAAGTTGTTTACAACAATAAACAACTGACCATCAATGACGTACCGGTTAAAGAGGTTACCATGGGGCGTTATCAGGGCTTGGGTCAAGGCGAGGATATGACTGGTGCGGAAGAATTGCTGGAAGATTTAACCGGTGTTGAACACAGCATTCTAATCAGAAATGGCACGCCGAGTGTTGAATTTGTCTACGTAGTTCCGGAAGGCAATTATTTTGCGATGGGTGATAATCGTGACAACAGTAATGACAGTCGCTACTGGGGTCCGGTTCCTGAAGCCAATTTAGTCGGCAAGGCTTTTTTCATCTGGATGAGTTGGGATTGGCAAGATAAAGGCGTAGGCTTTAATCGTATCGGCACATTATTAAAGTAATTTAAACAGCAAACGCTTAAGACATTGAACGCTTTCCCCCAAACATTTCTTCTTTCTATTTATAAACAAACAACTTGGAGAATTGAATGAGCGTATCACCTAAAAAACAACAAGGCTTAACGTTTATTTCGCTGGTTTTTGTTCTTGGTCTTATAGCGTTTTTTGTTATATTGGGTCTTAAGATAGGACCGATTTATCTAAATCACAGCAAAGTAGTCAGCACCTTGGCTGAGCTTAAAAAAACGACAGGTATCGAAGACCAAAGTGAGGCTGAAATTAGAGACAGCCTGAGCAAACGATTTAATATTAATTATGTTGATGACGTCACACAGAAAGATATTACCATCACCCGCCATGAGAATTATCTAAAAGTGGTCATTGCATATGAAGTTATTACAAATATTGTCGGCAATCTAAGCGTTTTAGTGGAGTTTAATGACGTGATGGAGATAGGCAAACCGTGATAAAAAAGTCCGAAATATTGTGCAAAAAACTGGGATTAAACTTTAATAATCCGCAGATTTTTAAGATGGCTTTAACCCATCGTAGCGCAAGCTCGGTTAATAATGAACGACTGGAATTTTTAGGTGACTCAATCCTTGGCTTTGTGATTGCCCAGAAATTATTTGATCTGTTTCCTACTGCCAGTGAAGGCGTTTTAAGCCGATTAAGGGCAAGCCTTGTTAATCAAAGTTCTTTGGCAGAATTAGCCAGAGAACATCAGCTTGGTGATTATTTATTGCTGGGTTCAGGTGAATTAAAGAGTGGTGGCTTTCGCCGTGATTCCATTTTGTCCGATGCACTGGAAGCGATAATGGGTGCTTTGTTTAAAGATCAGGGCATTGAATCCTGCCAAGTATGGATAGAACACTTATTCATGGAAAAACTAAACAACTTATCACTAGATAACTGGCAAAAAGATCCAAAAACTCAACTGCAGGAATTAATGCAGTCAAAAAAACAATTACTACCCGAATACACTCTGATAACCATGTCAGGGCTTGCACATGAACAACTATTTGAAGTTAAGTGCAGTATCCCCTTAATTACGGACATCTGTATCGGGACGGGTATCTCCAGAAAAAGAGCCGAACAATCGGCAGCAGAGCTTATGCTCGAACTATTGAATAAGGACAGTAAATGAATTGCGGTTTCGTTGCGTTAATAGGACGCCCAAATGTTGGTAAATCTACGCTGATGAATCATTTGCTAAAGCAAAAAATCAGTATCACCTCACGTAAGCCTCAAACAACCCGACATAGAATTCTTGGTATTAATACCACTGAAGCAGGCCAAGCCATCTATATGGACACGCCCGGCATGCATAACAATGAAAAGAGAGCGATGAACCGTTATTTAAATCGGACAGCTGAAACGACTCTACTGGGTGTTGATGTGATTGTCTGGCTGATTGATGGTTTATCATGGCATGAATATGATGAAGTTATCTTTAAAAAACTCGAGCAAGCCGGCTTGCCGGTTATTCTCGCGGTTAATAAAGTTGATAAAGTAAAAGATAAGGATGCCATATTAACGTTCTTTTCCGAAGCCCGACACCGGTTTCCCTTTGAACATTTGGTGCCTATTTCAGCCTTAAAAAGAACCAATCTTGATCAACTTGAAAGCTTGATCATGAAACTCTTACCCGAAAATGATTTAATCTATCCCGAAGATCAAATTACTGACCGACCCGAGCGTTTTTTGGCTGCCGAAATCATCAGGGAAAAATTAACAAGGCGTTTGGGTGATGAACTGCCTTATGCTTTAACGGTTGAAATGGAACGCTACGAAGAACTACCCAATATCACTAAAATCTACGCGATTATTTGGGTTGAACGACTCACACAAAAAAATATCGTTATTGGTAAAGATGGCGAAATGCTAAAAAAAGTGGGCACGGATGCACGCTTCGATATAGAAAAACTGATTGGCCAAAAAGTCTATTTGCAACTTTGGGTTAAGGTTAAAAAGAACTGGTCTGACAATGAACGCGCCATGCAAAGCTTGGGATTTAATGACTGATAATGCTGTTTATTTGCAACCTGCATTTATCCTGCAACAACGGAAATTTAGAGAAACCAGTCTTATTATTGATGTATTAACCCGAGACTTTGGAAGAATCACCATATTGGCAAAAGGGGTAAGAAAAGCCAAATCTAAAACAGCCGGTCTTCTTCAACCCTTTATGCCTTTATCCCTATCCTATTTTGGCAAAACCGAGTTAAAAACCCTGACGACCGTTGAAATATCAAAGTCATTTGAGCATTTGCAAGGGCTTGCCCTTTATTGCGGCTTTTATGTTAACGAACTGATCACTTGTTTTTTACATAAATATGATCCTCACCCAGAAGTGTTTGAACTTTATGAGGAATGCCTGATACGCCTTTTTAACGCTCCAGAAATAGAAGCCGCTTTGCGTATTTTTGAAGTCGATTTAATGGCGGCTGTGGGTTATGGACTGCAACTGGACTACGATGCCCATAATAATAAAGAAGTACAGCAATTATCCAAGTATCACTATAATGTTGAGCAGGGCCCGGTTGAAGCAGCCAAAGGCGCTTACTCAGGCAAGACATTACTGGCGTTAAACTCAAGAGAATTGAGTGATTCTCAGATTCTCCAGGAAGCCAAGATATTGATGAGAACCGTTATTTCTGTTTATTTACACGGCAAGCCACTAAAGAGCCGCGCTGTCATTAATCAAATCATACATCATCTATAAACATGAACTCTAACCACATCTTATTAGGCGTAAATATTGACCACGTCGCTACCTTAAGACAAGCCCGAGGTACTCTTTATCCAGAACCTGTTCAAGCTGCATTAGTCGCCGAACAAGCAGGTGCAGACGGGATTACAGCGCATTTACGGGAAGATCGACGACATATTCAGGATCGGGATATTTTCTTGTTGAAAGATATGCTCCATACCCGCTTGAATATGGAAATGGCGGTCACTGATGAAATGGTTGCGCTGGCGATTAAAGTACGACCTTATGCCTGCTGCTTGGTACCTGAAAAACGTGAAGAATTGACCACTGAGGGGGGACTGGATATTGCCGGCAATCTTAACCGTATGCAATGGGCTTGTGACGCCTTAAAAACAGCCGGTATCGAAGTCTCTCTTTTTATAGACCCCGATGAAGCACAAATTGATGCCGCAGTAAAAGCGGGCGCACCTGTTATCGAATTACATACCGGTTGTTATGCCGATGCCAAAAATCCTGCGCTACAAGCTAAAGAATTGGCTCGTATCCGGCAAGCTGCGCATTATGCGCACAGTGCCGGCTTACAAGTTAATGCCGGACATGGTTTACATTTTTATAATGTAGAAGCGATATGCGCAATACCGGAAATAATCGAACTTAATATTGGCCATTCAATTATCGCTCAAGCCTTATTCTCCGGTTTGGCTCAGACTGTTAAAGATTTAAAACAAATCATGAGGCAGGCACGCTCACAGGCTTATTAAGCAATAACGTTACTGTTCTTCTGTAAATGTTAAACCGTGTTTTTGCATACGGTACAGCAAGGTATCTCTGGTAAGACCTAGCAGCCTAGCTGATTTACTTCGATTGCCATTAGTTCGACTGAGCGCCTGATGTATCAAGTTGGCTTCTAAATTGTCAAGCTGTATACCACGCTCTGGCAAACTAAATGCCGGTAATTTAATCGTATTATTAAAAGCGATAAATTCACCGGGAAGATTTTCAGGCTCAATGGTTAATCCTGCCAATAGGATACTCAGCCTTTCACACAAATTTCGCAATTCACGAATATTACCGGGCCAGGCGTAATCTTTTAGAACATTTAAAGCTTGTTTACTTAGTTTTGGCGCATCAAGTGAATGTCTTTCAGCCATCATATTCAGAAAATGAATAATAAGATGCTCTATATCTTCAGAACGTTGTGACAATGGCGGAAGCTCTAATGGCACAACATCAAGCCGATAATATAAATCCCGCCTGAACTCACCGGCTTCAACCTGCTTGTTTAAATCCGAGTTAGTCGCTGCGATAATACGAACATCGACGTTATAAGGCTTAATATCACCGACAGCAAGACACTCTCCAGACTCCAGAAAGCGCAATAATTTTGCCTGAATTGATAAAGGTAACGAATTTATTTCATCCAGAAATAAAGTTCCCCCATGCGCTGCTTCAAAAAGTCCCTGCTTACTGGTTGCTGCACCCGTAAAAGCACCTTTTTTATGCCCAAACAATTCTGATTCTATAAGACTCTCGGATAATGCAGCGCAATTTAGGGTAATAAAAGCTTTATTGGCACGCCCACTCTCTTTTTGAATGGCGTTAGCAAACACTTCCTTTCCTGTGCCCGTTTCACCCTTTAGCAATACCGTCACATCAGTCGCAGCAACCATTCTGGCGCTACGAATTAAAGAGTCTAATGAAGGGGATTTACCAATAATCGATTTAAAATGTCCCATAGTACCGCCTTAATGCATTGCCATGTTGCTGGTAAACGCCATCGGATTTAACCATGGGAAAGCAGCTAACAGAGCAAGAACCATCATAAACACTCCAATAGCTTGTTTAAAACGTATCATTCTGGATAATCTGGTTAAAAGATTGGTCATGATACCGACGCCCATAACTGCCGGCAAAGTCCCCAAACCAAAAGCAAGCATCGTTAATGCGCTATTGCCGGCATCACCTGTGGTAGCGGCTAAGGCTAAAGCCGCATAAACCAGTCCACAAGGTAACCAACCCCAGACCATTCCAAAGAGATAGGCATGAGTGTGATTTTTTACAGGAATAAGTTTGCGTCCATAAGGCTCTAATTTTTTCCAAATAGGCCTCCCAGCTTTTTCAATATACGCAAAACGGGGAAACCAACCGGCTATATAAAGCCCGGCGCCGGTCATGATAGTGGCTGAAAGCAATTGCAAAATCCTGTGCCCATGCGTTTCACCTAGAGGCATCGTCAATAAAGCTTCAATAGCACCCACTAAGCTGCCTGCTATTGCATAACTGGTAATTCGACCAAAATTGTAGTTAAAAACAAAAGGCAACAGACGCTTTTTATTATTACGTATTTCAGGACTGAGGCTTAGCGTCAAAGTACCAATAATCGAGCCACACATCCCTATGCAATGCATACTGCTAAATAAGCCCATAATGAAAGCAACCAGGTAAGAAGAGGTAAAAGCTGGATCAAATGGCATATATTCAGTTAACAAATAGGAGGTGAAAGGTACAAAGCTCAAGAAACAATCGGTGTGCCTTGTCGCTTAAACCAAACCATTAAAGGCTTGTAAATTGTGCAAGAATCTGGCCCTGAATTTTCTCAGCCATCGCTTTACGATTTTCTGCATCTCGAATGGGTCGGCCTACGACAATATAATCAGCACCGTTTTGGAAGGCCATTTCTACACTAACGACTCTTTTTTGATCATCATCTTCACGGTTATCAACCGGCCTGATACCCGGGGTAATCACTAATAATTTATGGCCCAACTCTTCTCTTAGCATGGAGACTTCAAGGCCTGATGAAACAATGCCATCACAGCCAATGTGCAAGGCACGCTTGGCGCGGGATAATACCAATTCACGTACATCACATTTAAATCCCAAGTCGTCAAGATCACCACGATCCAAACTGGTTAACGCAGTAACGGCCAATACTTTAAGATCACCTTTTTCTTTGGCTGCAGCTTCCATGATGGCATCGTTGCCATGGATGGTAGCCAGATCAACACCTTTGCTACTTAAGGCTTTAATGGCACGACCCACTGTCGCAGGAACATCAAAGAACTTAAGATCAACAAAGACTTTTTTATTTTGTTGTTTTAACCATTCAATAAAACCAAAATAATCACCCGACATAAATAGCTCCATGCCGACCTTATAGAAGATCACTGAATCTCCTAGCTCTTCAACTAAAGCTTGTGCTTCTGGAATACTGGGCACGTCCAGTGCCATAATTAAACGTTCGCGGACGGGAATAGATTTGGTAGATATAAAAGTCATAGGTTAAAGAATTTAAGGTAACGTTAGTTTTATTGAATACAATGCCGGTCGTGAGGAAACAAAGCTGGACAGATTACTGTGTTTTTAAACCTGCATTATCCCAAGCTATAATTCCACCTTCCATGTTATAAACTTTGGAAAATCCGGCCAATTTTAACACATCAACCGCTTTCGCAGAACGACCACCTGCACGACATTGTGTAATCACAGGACTGTCTTTATATTGTTTAAGTTCAGATAAATGTTCAGTTAACTGTGCTAAAGGAATATGAATGGCTCCAGGGATGTGTTGCTCATTCCACTCACTATCCTCACGCACATCAACAATAACAGCTTTTTGCTCGGAGGCCATTACCGACGCTTCCTTGGGAGAAATTGAGTCGATTGAATCTACATCGGCATTAGCACATCCCATTGCTAAAACCATAAAACCAACTTGAAAATACTTTAATAAAAATCGCATACAATAACTCCTAAATTATGACCTCAAGCATCATACAGAAATGATATGATCAATTCGCCGTTTAACTCGATTTTATAATCAACTTAAACCTACATTAATCGCTTTTATTTGGTATATATTACCGGAACTTGTTTTAACAGTGAATGTTAATATCAGCAAATAAATAATACGCTTAGCTTATGAACTCAACATTGATTCAAATGACCCTGTTAATGGCATCCGGTGTCGGTTGGAGAATTCTTAAACCGGCCGGATTAACAGCAGAGCATGTTCGTCATGTATTAACGACTTTAGTCTATTATTTGCTCTTGCCAGCCATGGTATTAGACGTATTATGGACCGCAGATATTGGCCTTCAATCCTTTCACTTTACCCTACTGGGCATGAGTTGCATTGCACTGGCCATGCTAAGTGCCTGGGCCATTGGAGTAGTCTGTAAGCTTCAACATAAACGCTTGGGAGCAATGATTCTGGCGGCCGCGTTCCCTAATGTAACTTATTTGGGCTTACCCATTTTAGAGCAAACTTTTGGTAGTTGGGCGCGTTCGGTGGCAATACAAATCGACCTGTTCGCAACCGCTCCCATTCTATTTACTATCGGCATTATGATAGCGAGGCATTACGGCAATGACTCCTCGGATAAGCCTAAACACATGTTATCATTTTTTAATGCACCGCCCTTTTGGGCAGCGGCCCTTGCCGTCATTTTAAATCTTAACGGACTGGTTGCCCCATTATGGTTTACAGGTGTATTACAAAAGCTATCGGCTGCTGTTGTGCCTTTAATGTTATTTTCCTTAGGGTTAGCACTAAACTGGAAGGCCGTCAAGTATCAAAACATTCCCTATGTACTCCCGGTTCTTCTAATAAAAATGCTAATAATGCCTTTATTCGCAATCGTTCTGGTCGGTTATTTACCGCTGGAAGATAAATATAAAGCAGCGGCAGTGCTCGACTTAGCCATGCCCAGCATGGTTTTGGGCATTGTTTTTTGTGATCGTTATCGACTGGATAGCGCCCTATATGCCATGACTGTCACGGTAACCACTGCATTAAGTTTGATCACTTTGCCATTTTGGCATGGCGTACTCATCAATGAGTTCTTAAAATGAATCCAACACTTGAAATCTTTTCTCAAGGCGAAGAAATTGTAACCGGACAAACCGTTGACACCAATGCCGCTTGGTTATCGCAACAAAGCGTTGCTTGCGGTTTTACAGTAACACGACACACAGCTGTAGGCGATAAACTCGCTGATCTGATCGAATTGCTAAAAAGCATTTCACAGCGTGCAGATTGTTGTATTTGTACCGGTGGCTTAGGCCCGACCAGTGATGACTTAACCGCCGAAGCCGTCGCTATTGCCTTTAATCTTCCTCTTGAATTTGATGCAATTGCCTATGAACAAATTAGTCATTTTTTTGCACGCCGAAATAGAGCGATGCCTGAATCAAACAGAAAACAGGCTATGTTGCCTCAGGGCGCTGAGCGTATAAACAACGATTGGGGAACGGCTCCCGGCTTTAGTTTAGTTGCTGGTCGTTGCTGGTTTGTATTTTTACCGGGCGTACCCACAGAAATGATGAATTTATTTCATGAAAGCATCTTGCCCAAGCTATCGACCCGTTTTTTATTACAACCCGGGCAATTGGTTTCTATCAAAACATTCGGCTTAGGCGAATCTGTCATTCAAGAACGAATTAACTTAATTGAAATACCAACAGAGGTTGAATTAGGTTTTCGTGCTGGAACAGATGAAGTACAGACCAAGCTATTGTTTCCTTTTGCTTATCCTAAAACGGAAATGACCGCTTTAGTCACTCGGCTTGCTGAACCATTGGGTGATTATGTATTTGCCATTGATGGCTTGGGTGAAGCAACGGGGGATCTGGTTTTTGAAATTGACAAACTGATGCGCGACAGAAAATTGACTTTAGCCATCGTAGAAACGGCCAGCCATGGATTGCTTGCCTCAAAATGCGTAAGTTATGAATGGCTTCTCAATGCAAGCTATGAACAATCCACAGCACGACTGGGACAAAACATCACAACCGGAGATGATATTAATTATTTAATAACGACAGCCAAAGCAATGGCAAGTAATTTACAGAAAAATAGTGGCGCAGATTTTATCCTCGTTCAACTTTATTCGGGGGACGCCGAGACTTTGCACGATAAAAATCAGTCGATCATTATTTATAACGTGTTATTGAACAAAGATAACTGTTATCAAACGAGCCATTCAATTAACGGCCCCATCAAAAGAAAACAAAATCAGGCTGCCTTATTAACACTGGATTTATTACGACGTTATTTACAAAATAAGTCCATCAATTAGAACTAGTAATAAGCAAGCAGAGGTTGATCTTTAACCATTACCCAATTATTTAGGGGCAACCCCTTACGGTTGCCCTGATAACATCGTGGCATCAAAGGGCAGGCGTAAAGCCTGCCCTTATAATTACATTTTGGCCAATACAGCAGCGACTGTTTCACCCATTGCTGCAGGGGTTGGGCAAATAACAACACCCAACTCTCTAAGTATTGCAACTTTTTCTGCTGCACCTTCTTCTGCTGATGAAATAATGGCTCCGGCATGCCCCATGCGACGACCTTCCGGCGCGGTTAAACCGGCAATATAAGCAATAACGGGTTTGCTCATGTGTGCTTGCGCATAAAATCCGGCTTCAACTTCTTGAGGTCCACCGATTTCACCTATCATCAGGATAACTTTGGTTTCCGAGTCTTGCTCAAACTTTTCCAAAATATCGCGGTGCGAACTGCCGTTAATAGGATCGCCACCAATACCGACAGACGATGAAATACCAATGCCCAAACGCTTCATTTGATCGGCTGCTTCGTAGCCTAAAGTGCCTGAACGTCCAACAATACCGACATTACCCTGCATGTATATATGCCCAGGCATAATACCCAACATGGCACGACCGGGACTGATGGTTCCAGCACAATTCGGGCCGGTCAGTATCATGCGTTTATCTTCCGGAAAGCGACGCAAAAAGTTTTTTACTGTCATCATATCTTGCGTAGGAATACCGTCGGTAATCGCTACACAGTATTTGATGCCGGCATCGGCCGCTTCCATAATAGAATCAGCCGCAAACGCTGGTGGCACAAAGATAATACTGGCTTCAGCACCTACTTCATTTACGGCTTCTTTGACTGTGTTAAAAACAGGTAATCCCAGATGAGTTTGCCCGCCTTTACCGGGCGTGATACCACCGACTACATTTGAGCCGTAGTTAATCATGTCTTGGGCGTGAAATGAACCAATTTTTCCGGTAAAGCCCTGAACAATAATACGCGTTGTTTCGTTAATAAAAATTGCCATTTAAATCTCCAAAGCTGCTTCTTTAGCAACCACTTCATTACGTGCTTGCACTGCTTTTTCAGCCGCTTCGGCCAAAGTTTCTGCGGTAATGATAGGCAATCCGCTTTCTGCGATAATACGTCGACCTTCTTCTACATTGGTACCGGACAACCTGACAATTAAAGGTACTTTCATGTCAATTTTTCTGACCGCTTGCACAACGCCTTCGGCAATCCAATCACAGCGGTTAATACCGGCAAAAATATTCACCAACATGGCTTTAACACCCTTGTCAGCCAAAACAAGACGGAAAGCTTTTTCGGTACGTTCAGCTGAAGCACCACCACCCACATCCAGAAAATTGGCAGGTTCTCCACCCGCAAGCTTGATCATGTCCATAGTTGCCATGGCTAAACCGGCGCCATTAATCATGCAACCAATATCACCCTCTAAACCAACATAACTTAACCCTCGATCTGCCGCTGCCATTTCACGCGGATCTTCTTGGGTTTTATCACGCAACTCAGATATTTTTAATTGGCGAAACAAGGCATTATCGTCAAAACCCATTTTTGCGTCCAAGGCGAGTAATTCACCACTTCGGGTAACAACTAAGGGATTGATTTCCAACATGCTGACATCAAGCGCACGCAAAGCACTATAACAACCTTTAATAGTTTTAACCGCGTGACTCATTATTTCGAAATCCAAGCCTAGGGCAAACGCCATTTCACGAGCTTGAAAATCTTGTAAGCCGACAGCGGGTTCGATATATATTTTGGTAATGGCATCCGGATTATTGGCTGCCAATTCTTCGATTTCCATACCGCCTTGAGCAGAACCCACCATAACAATCCGCTCAGAACTGCGATCAACCAAAAAACAAAAATACAATTCTTTGACAATATCGGTACCTGCTTCAACGTAAAGTCGTGAGCATACTTTACCCGCAGGGCCGGTTTGATGAGTAACCAATCTTTTACCCAAGATAGCCTCAGCCGCTGCTTCAACTTCATCATGAGTTTTACAAATCTTGATGCCGCCTGCCTTACCACGGGCACCAGAATGGATTTGTGCTTTTACAGCCCAAATATGCCCACCGATTTCTCTGGCACGTTGCACTGCATCTTCCGGACTATAGGCCAAGCCGCCTTCAGCGATTTTAACCCCATAACCGCTTAAAATATCTTTTGCTTGATACTCATGAATATCCACAGCATCTCCCTTCTTGGTTTTCTATTTAAAGTGAAATCTACTCAGACTTAAACAATAAGCCTTATACTTTATTTTGTTTTTGCAGCAATTGCCTCAGCCGCTTTTACGACATTGTTGGCCATTTTTTCTGAAGCGGCATCAATTAATCGACCATCCAAGGCTGCCGCGCCTTTTCCTTGTGCAGCTGCTTCTTGCAATGCAACTAATATACGTTTTGCTTTTTCAACTTCTGCCGCAGGTGGTGTAAAAACCTCGTTGGCTAATTCAACTTGTGACGGATGAATGGCCCATTTACCTTCACAACCCAAGGCCGCTGCACGTCTTGCTGCAAGCTTGAAACCTTCAGGGTCTTTAAAGTCACCAAAAGGCCCGTCAATCGGGCGCAAACCGTAAGCGCGACAAGCCACTGTCATACGGCTAATGGCAGAGTGCCATTGATCACCTGGATAATCAGGGTTTAAACCACCAATATTAGTGGTTCTGGCGCGATTACTGGCAGCATAATCAGCCACACCAAAATGTAGCGCTTCAAGACGACCTGAAGCACCATTGCGTGCAATGTCTTCAACATTTGCCATTCCCAAGGCCGTTTCAATTAAGGCTTCAATACCTATTTTATTTTTCAGTCCTTGTTGCATTTCCAATTGGTTAAGCATGGCTTCAACCATATAAACATCGGCATAAACACCTACTTTAGGAATTAAAATAGTATCCAGTTTTGCACCACACTGTTCAACCAAATCAACCACGTCGCGAACCATATACTGCGTATCCAAGCCATTAATACGTACAGAAATGGTAACGCCATGACCTTTCCAGTCCATGTCGTTAATGGCTTCTATGATATTTTTTCGGGCACGTAATTTATCATCGGGAGCCACAGCATCTTCAAGATCCAGAAAAATGAAGTCAGTGCCACTTTTCATCGCCTTTTCAAACATCTCCGGGCTAGATCCTGGAACCGCTAACTCGCAACGCTGAACGCGTTGAACTGACGCTGTGTATAAAGTGTGGCTCATTTGTACATTCCTAGTTTTAATTAGTGTAAGGTATTGATGTTTATTTCTTCTCTTTAAGGCCAAAAAGCACGAACCAGGAAACAAATAAATCGCCCATTCTACTTTTCACATCACTAAAGTCAATTTTTAACGCATACTTTCGACGTAAAGTTACAATCAAATCTTGCTGATTATTAATGCCTATGTCATTATTGCCAGTTTTTTGGGGTATTTAGTTTAAATTCCCCAGTCCAGAATCCATCATTCAACAACTTACTAAAGAGGCAAAACCATGGCTGGTCGTAACCACCTATATATTCCAGGCCCTACCAATGTGCCTAATGAAATTCTGAACGCAATGCATATTCCTATGGAAGACCATCGCTCACCAGTCTTTCCAAAGCTCCTTACACCTCTTTTACAAGACCTGAAGAAAATCTTCAAAACAGAAACCGGACAAGCTTTTGTGTTTCCTGCTACTGGAACTGCCGGCTGGGAGATTGCTTTAACAAACACGTTAAATCCTGGCGATAAGGTTTTGATTTATCGTTTTGGTCAATTCAGCCATTTATGGACTGAAATGAGTAAACGCTTGGGCTTTACTGTTGAAGTTCATGATGAAACCTGGGGTAAAGGCATACCGCTCGACAAACTGGAAGCTCGTTTAAAAGAAGACACAGGACACGAAATCAAAGCCGTTTTAGCAACTCATAATGAAACAGCAACAGGTGTTACGAGTGATATTGGTGGGGTTCGTAAAGCGATGAACGCTTCCAACCACCCTGCCCTGCTATTTGTTGATGGCGTAAGCTCTATCGCAAGTCTTGATTTCCGCATGGACGAATGGGCGGTTGATGGGGCAATAAGCGGCTCACAAAAAGGCTTTATGATGCCGGCTGGCGGTGCTTTTTTGGCCTTTAGTCAAAAAGCTTTAAAAGCAACTGAAACATCAACTTATCCACGTTGTTTTCTGGACTTAAGAGACCAGATGAACGCTAACAAAGACGGTTACACCCCTTACACACCTTCTTTGCCTATTTTATATGGTTTGCGTAAAGCACTGGACATGTTACTTGAAGAAGGTCTGGAAAACGTTTATGCTCGTCACTTCCGCTTGGCAGAAGGTACGCGTAAAGCGGTAGCTGCCTGGGGTTTAACAATCTGCGCAGAGCCAGGTTTCGAATCTAACACAGTCACTGCGATTATTGTTCCTGAACACAAAGATGCACGCACTGTCATCAGCACGGCTTTTAGTAAATACAATATTTCTTTGGGCGCCGGTCTTTCTGTTCTTGCTGGCAAAGCTTTTCGCATAGGTCACGTCGGCGATATGAATGACGTCTCCATGCTGGGCGCTATTGCCGGTGTTGAAATGGCCTTATTGGATTGCGGTTTTGATATAAAACCAGGCTGCGGTGTTGCTGCAGCTATCGAATACTATCGTTCGACTGCTAAGTAATCTGACTTCAGTAGCGTAACTTAAGCCTGTCTATTGCTTGGTTACGCTACACTGCGCGCGCAAAAAATTGTCTTGGGCCTAACGCCATAAATCGATATGGAGACTATTCAATGAGCAAACCTAAAGTTATTGTCACTCGTAAATGGCCAGCTGAAGTTGAGGCACAATTAAAAGCACTTTACGATGTACAACTAAACGAATCTGACATCCCCATGACGGCAGACGAGCTTAAAAAAGCTTTGCAAACTGCCGACGCATTATTATCTACCGTTACTGATTCAATTACTGCTGACATACTTAATGTTGAAGGTAAACGCGCTAAAATTATTGGCAATTTTGGCGTGGGTTATAACAATATTGATATCAATACCGCCAAAGCACAAGGTCTGCTTGTTACCAATACACCTCATGTTTTAACCGATTGTACCGCTGATATTGCCATGTTATTACTGCTCATGTCGGCAAGACGTGCCGCTGAAGGTGAGCGCCTGATACGTCATCAACAATGGACTGGCTGGAAACCCACTCAATTAATCGGGCAAAAAGTAACCAGTAAGACTTTGGGGCTTATTGGCTTTGGTCGTATCGCGCAGGCAATGGCCAAAAAAGCACACCATGGTTTCGGCATGAAAATCCTGTTTTATGCACCCTCACAACCCCCACAAAATATCATTGATGACCTACAGGCCACTCGCTACGAAACAATCGAAGAATTATTATCAGAAGCCAACTTCGTTTCATTACACTGTCCGGGCGGCGAGGCAACCCGACATTTAATCAACGAACAACGCCTGAAACTGATGCGCCCGTCAGCCCATTTGATTAATACTGCTCGTGGTGATGTGGTTGACAGCAAAGCGCTAATTAAGGCTTTAAAAGAAGGCTGGATTGCGGGTGCCGGGTTAGATGTTTTTGAAGGTGAGCCTAACATTGACCCCGGTTTTTTGGCACTGGATAATATTGCACTCTTACCGCATTTGGGCAGTGCAACTGAAGAGACACGTGTCGCAATGGGTAATCGTGTCTTGGCAAATATTGCGGCATTTTTTACCGGTGATGAACCAGAAGATAGAGTTGTTTAAAAAATCAATTAATAGCACTATGGGGCAATATGGTGAATCTATAGCGCCATTTGCTCCACAGTTTTTTCTACCTGTAAAAAGTATTGCGTGTTGAAAAATATCCCAACCCTGCACCACTCAAAACAAATGCTCAACCGCTTCTTTTTCTTCTTTTAACTCAGCCTCTGAAAGCTTTAACTTTTGCTTGCTGAATTCGTTGATAACAAGGCCTTTAACAATACTTGCCTTACCATCAACTACCGTTACCGGAAATGAGAAAATCAGGTCTTTGGCAACACCATAGCTACCATCGGACAGAACACCCATACTCACCCAATCCCCTTCTTCTGTACCCAAAGCCCAATTTCTCATTTGATCAACAGCTGCATTTGCTGCAGATGCTGCGCTGGACTGACCTCTGGCTTTAATAACCACTGCACCACGCTGCTGAATAGTTGGAATAAATTCATTGGTAAACCAGCTTTTATCAACCAATGACAGCGCGTCTTGACCTTTCACCTTGGCATGATGTAAATCTGGATATTGTGAAGTTGAGTGGTTGCCCCAAATAATCATATTTTTTATATCAGTCGTCAAAACACCGCATTTTTCAGCTAATTGGCCTATGGCTCGATTATGATCCAATCGACTCATTGCAGAAAAATTCTCAGGCTTCAAATCAGGCGCATTTTTCAAAGCAATCAAGGCATTGGTATTAGCCGGATTACCCGTCACCAAGACTTTTACATCTCTATGAGCTACTGCATTTAACGCCTTACCTTGTATTGAAAATATCTCGGCATTGATTTCCAACAAATCTTTACGCTCCATACCCGGCCCTCTTGGACGCGCACCCACCAGAAAAGCATAATCAACATTTTTAAATGCCACCATAGGGTCATCTGTTATTTCAACTCTATGCAACAATGAGTTCGCACAGTCAGTTAACTCCATCACGACACCTTGTAACGCAGCCATTGCCGATGGAATTTCCAGTAGATGCAGAACAATAGGTTGCTCAGGGCCTAATAAAGAGCCGGCTGCCAAACGAAAAAGCAAAGAATAGCTGATTTGTCCTGCTGCACCGGTAACGGCTATATGAACGGGTGTTTTCATTTGTTATCCTGTTATATTTAGAATACAGCGCTTATTTTGATAATTAAAGACTATTGCATGATAGATAAATATCATTCTCAACATAAATGTCTATTTATGATGCAACGAACCTGTGTCATACAAATTACTTTTTCCAGTAAAATAATAGTCGAAACATAACACAATCCTACCATTATGGTCATTGTAAAACACTCATAAATCGAGAAGCTTAAATTACGGCACGCTTTTTTTATCGGGTATAATAAACCTAAAACCATCACATTAACGCATGTAAACAGGTAAGTTAATGAAAAAACTGCTTTTCCAATTTGACACAGACAGCCATCCATCCGTTTTTGATACGGTAGTTGCCTATGATGGTGGGGCTGACCACGTGATTGGTCATGGAAATTTAAAACCGGAAAACGTCACCGGATTGGTAGAAGGTGCTATTTTTACCCGCGCACCTAAAGATAAAAAAAACACCGCTATTTTTGTTGGCGGTAGTGATATGGTTGCAGGCCAGAAATTATTTAATGCGGTGCAAAGTTGTTTTTTTCCGGGCTTTCAAGTCTCTGTCATGCTGGATAGCAATGGCAGCAACACAACCGCTGCCGCTGCTGTTGCAAAATTGGCCTCCAGTGGAGTTCTTAAAGGTAAAAAAGCTATAGTCTTGGCGGGAACTGGCCCTGTAGGACAGCGTGCCGCAGCAATGTTGGCTCAAGAAGGCGCAAAGGTATCAATAACTGCACGTAAAATGGAACGTGCAATTGAAGCCTGTAACAATATGAAGTTACGTTTTGGTGTTGATATTACGCCTCTTGAAGCATTTGACAATAAGGCCAGAGCCGATGCGATTGAAAATGCGAACATTGTTTTGGCAACAGGAGCTGCCGGTATCGAACTACTAACGCCTGAACAATGGAAAAATAACAATACTCTTGAAATGATAGCAGACGCTAATGCAACACCACCTCTGGGCATTGGGGGCTCAGATATGATGGATAAAGGTAATCTTCGCCATGGCAAGATTATCTGGGGTGCAATTGGCTTTGGCGTTTTAAAGTTGGCTTTACACCGTGCTTGTATCGCAAAATTATTTGAGGACAACAAACAGGTTCTTGATGCTGAAAACATCTTTGCCTTAGCCAAAGAAATGGCTTAAGTAATACATTTATTCATGAATTCGCTAGCAAATCCAACAACCTTGTCCTCAAGAAAAGATGCTTTAAGCATATTTCAAGCAGGCATTGTTGCCGCTGACCCTTATCAAGCAGTTAAAAGTTGTTTGTTTACTGACGGTCAACAACTGGAATTCCTGCTTGATTTGAATGATAAAACCAAAAAGCGCACCGGTAACTGGTCAAAAGTCCATCTCATCGCGTTTGGTAAAGCCGCTTGCGCTATGACCAAAGCAGCTCAAGAAATTATCCCTACCCATTTACTCGCGGGCAATGGTATTGCAGTTACGAATTATGAAAATGTAACTACAGTTAATAAAATTGAAGTGATTGGTGCTTCGCACCCCCTGCCCGACGAAGCGGGCCTTAAGGCCGCAAAAAAATGCGCCAAACTCATAAGTCAAGCAAAACAAAATGAGCTAGTTTTAGTCTTGGTTAGTGGTGGCGGCTCAGCGCTTATCCCCTATCCGGTTGATTCAATCTTGCTATCAGAAAAGATTGCCACTACTAATTTACTTCTGGCTAGTGGTGCAACAATCAATCAAATTAATTGTGTACGCAAACACTTATCACAGTTAAAAGGCGGTGGCTTGGCACGTCTGGCTGCACCTGCAGATTTACATGCATTAATTTTGTCGGATGTTTTAGGCGATGATTTAAGCGCTATTGCCAGCGGTCCAACCGTACCTGACCCAAGCACTTTCAGCGATGCTATTGATGTTTTTATAAGCAAAAATATTTGGAACAAAGTACCTGCTAATGTTCAACACTATTTAGAACAAGGAAAATTAGGGCAAGCCCCTGAAACTCCTAAACTTGGTGATTCTGCTTTTAAAAACACCAGCTATACATTAGTTGGTAGTAACACAATCAGCCTAAAAGCGACATTCAAAGCGGCACAAGATTTAGGTTACGAAACCCAGCTATATGATGCGCATCTTTGCGGTGAAGCCAGACAAGCGGCTGAAAACTGGATAGGAGACGCAAAAAACTTAATCAACAACACTATCAAAAAACCGGCAGCCTTGGTGGCGGGTGGCGAAACAACCGTTACTTTGAAGGGAAATGGCCGAGGCGGTCGAAATCAGGAAATGGTGCTGGCCTTTGCTATTGCCGCAAAGCAACACGGCTTAACCGGACATTGGACATTTCTTAGTGGTGGCACTGATGGTCGGGATGGTCCAACGGATGCCGCCGGCGGTATCGCTGACCAAGACACACTAAAACTTATGATTGATGAAGGCATAGATCCGCTTACCATGCTGGACAATAACGATTCTTACACGGCCTTAAAAAGCTCTCAAGATTTACTGGTTACCGGTGCAACCGGAACCAACGTAGCAGACCTGCAAGTATTACTTATTCACCCGACACTTACTCAAAAACACACCTCTTAATCAGGAAACTCCATGTTTAAAAAAACTATGTCCATAGCCGGTTTTGATGATGATCTGTTCCAAGCAATGGAAGAAGAACGTAATCGTCAGGAAGATCACATTGAACTGATTGCATCAGAAAATTACGCCAGCCCACGAGTAATGGAAGCCCAAGGCTCTCAGTTAACCAACAAATATGCTGAAGGTTATCCCGGCAAACGTTATTATGGCGGTTGTGAATTTGTTGATAAAGTAGAGCAATTAGCTATCGACCGCGCTAAAGCATTATTTGGCGCTGATTATGCAAACGTACAAGCACATTCAGGCTCTCAAGCCAACATGGCCGTATTTATGGCTTTAATTCAACCGGGCGATACCATCATGGGTTTAAGTCTGGCTGATGGAGGTCATTTGACACACGGAGCCAAACCCAATTTCTCCGGCAAAATTTATAATGCCATTCAATACGGCTTAAACCCAGAAACCGGTGAAATTAATTACGAACAAGTTGAAGCCTTGGCACTGGAGCATAAACCCAAAATGATTGTTGCGGGCTTTTCTGCTTATTCTCGCGTTTGGGATTGGCAACGATTCCGCGACATTGCTGATAAAGTGGGTGCTTATTTTGTGGTTGATATGGCGCACGTCGCCGGTTTAATTGCTGCAGGCTTATACCCTAATCCGGTTCCTTTTGCGGACGTGGTTACCAGTACCACGCACAAATCCTTACGCGGTCCGCGTGGTGGGCTTATTTTGTGTAAAAGCAATCCTGAGATCGAGAAAAAAATTGATTCCAATATTTTTCCTGGCATACAAGGCGGCCCTTCCATGCATATAATCGCTGCCAAAGCGGTTGCTTTTAAAGAAGCCATACAACCTGAATTTCGCGCTTATCAACAACAAGTCATTAAAAACGCCCAAGCAATGGCTACCGTTTTTATTAAGCGCGGCTTTGATGTGGTTTCAGGCGGCACCGACAATCATTTAATGTTGGTTTCTCTTATTCCTAAAGGTATTACCGGAAAAGCCGCCGATGCTGCTCTTGGCAAAGCACATATTACCGTTAATAAAAACGCCGTTCCCAACGACCCTCAATCACCATTTGTTACCAGCGGTATTCGTGTCGGTACACCAGCGCCAACCACACGCGGCTTTAAAGAGCCGGAAATGATCGAAATTGCCAACCTCATGTGTGACGTCATGGAAAACATTGATGATGAAGAAGTGAGTGCAGCAGTGCGGGAAAAAGTCAGTCATCTTTGTGCGCGTTTTCCGGTTTATAGCTGATGTAACATCAACGACTATAATACTTTTAGAGACGCGATTTATCGCGTCTCTTTATTTAAGCACCCACAAATCAGAGATACAAAATTCCATCTCTACTGAGGAAAAACGATGTCAGATATAGAAATCGCCCAACAAGCCACTATGCGACCGATCATTGGTTTGGCAAAAGAACAATACGACATAGATGCTGAACACTTGGATCCTATTGGTCATTACAAAGCCAAAATATCACTGGAATACATCAATACCCTGACCGACAAAAAAGACGGCAAACTAATTCTAGTAACGGCTATCAGCCCAACGCCTGCCGGGGAAGGAAAAACCACCACAACAGTGGGTTTAGGTGATGCCATGAACCGCTTGGGCAAAAAAACCATGATGTGCCTGCGCGAACCTTCCTTAGGCCCCTGCTTTGGCGTAAAGGGCGGGGCAGCAGGTGGTGGTTACTCACAAGTTGTTCCCATGGAAGACATCAATCTGCATTTTACCGGTGATTTTCATGCTATTGGTGTAGCGCACAATCTTTTATCGGCGCTGATAGACAACCACATCAATCACGGTAACGCGCTGGATATAGATCCAAGACGTATTCAATGGAAACGTGTGGTTGATATGAATGATAGAGCTTTGCGCAACATTGTCGTTGGAATAGGTGGAGCTGCGAACGGTTATTTGCGTGAAGACGGTTATGACATCGTGGTCGCTTCTGAAGTGATGGCTATTCTTTGTCTGGCCACCGGACGAGCTGATCTTAAAGAACGTTTGGGACGGATCGTCATTGGCTATAAATCTGATAACAAAACGCCCGTTTATGCCCGTGACTTGAATGCACAAGGAGCGATGGCCGCATTATTAAAAGATGCTATCAAGCCTAACTTGGTACAAACACTGGAAAACAATATTGCTATTATTCATGGCGGCCCGTTTGCCAATATTGCGCACGGTTGCAACACGGTAACAGCCACCAAAACTGCATTAAAACTGGCTGATTATGTAGTCACTGAAGCCGGATTTGGGGCTGATTTGGGCGCTGAAAAATTTATTGATATAAAATGCCGCATGGCAGATTTAAAACCCTCTGCAGTCGTGCTGGTTGCGACAGTAAGAGCGCTTAAATTTCACGGCGAAGTAGCTAAAGAGAATTTAAACACTGAAAATCTGGCAGCACTGGAACAAGGCTTTGTTAATCTTGAACGCCATTACCACAATATTACCCAACATTATGGCTTGCCTTGTGTAGTGTGTATTAATCACTTCACGTATGATACTGATGCAGAAATCGCATTACTCCAACAAAAATGTGAAGTACTTGGCGCAACATGTGTGACTTCAAAACATTGGGCGGCAGGTGGAGCAGGCGCAGAAACTTTAGCTCAAGCTGTTATTGAGGTTGTTGACGATCACGAACCTGAGTTTACTTTCGTTTATGATGAGAAGCTTAGCTTGTGGGAAAAAATCGAAACAATTGCCAGCAAGTTATACGGCGCCAAACGAGTCACTGCCAATGCCAAAGTAAAAGCTCAGCTCGCCACATGGGATATTGATTATGGCAAATTTCCGGTTTGTATAGCAAAAACACAAATGTCATTTTCAACCAATCCCAACGCTAAGGGCGCACCTTCCGGCCACACATTAGAAATTCGGGAAGTCAAACTGGCTAATGGCGCAGGTTTTATTGTTGCTATTGCCGGCGACATAATGACGATGCCGGGCTTACCCAAAATACCCGCTGCTGAACGAATTGATATTGATAATGATGGCAGAATAACGGGCTTGTTTTAGGATTTTATGACTCGTAGAGGCAATCCCTTTTGGTTGCCTAATTCGCAAAAGAGTAACCGCAGGGGATTGCCCCGCTAAATCTATGTCCATTTTCTTATAACAAACTCAGGCGATGAATACTCCACTACTCTCTGTTGAAAATCTCAGCGTTACTTTCAATCATCAACAGACCGTTGTTGATGACATTAGTTTTGTGATCCATACAGGTGAAACCTTTGCTTTGGTCGGCGAATCAGGATCCGGCAAATCCATCACCGCGTTATCGGTGTTAAGATTATTGCCAAATAATGCTCAAATCAAAGCCCATGCAATTTGTTTACACGATGATAATCTAATTAAACGCGCAGAATTTGAACTGTGCAAAATTCGTGGCAGGCGTATTGGTTTGATTTTTCAAGACCCCATGTCCTCACTCAATCCGGTGATGACCATTGGCAGCCAAATCGAAGAAGTCATAAAAATTCACTTCTCTTTATCAAAAAAAGTAATTAAAGAACGGGTACTGCAATTATTACAGCAAGTTGAAATCCCCGAACCGGAGCAACGGCTAAAAGACTATCCACATCAACTTTCTGGTGGCCAACGACAAAGGGTGATGATTGCCATTGCCTTGGCAGGTCAACCGGACTTATTAATTGCCGATGAACCCACCACCTCACTGGATGTGACCATTCAGGCGCAAATATTAACATTACTCAAAAATATCCAGCAACAAACCGGCATGGCCTTGTGGTTGATTAGCCATGATTTAGCATTGGTATCGACCATGGCGGACCGGGTAGCCGTGATGCAGCATGGTAAAATTGTCGAAACCGGACCAACCAAAACCATCTTCAATCAACCTCAACATTCCTACACCCGAAAATTACTCAATGCTTTACCCTCCATGCAAAGTTGTTTAAAGCATACCCCGCAGGAAAAACCACCTTTATTTCAGGTCAATAATTTTTATTGTTACTACCCGATCAAAAAAGGTCTGTTCAAACGCATCGTTGATTATGTGCGTGCAGTTGATGGCGTAAGCTTTAAAATCCAACAAGGCAAAACACTGGCCTTGGTCGGTGAATCAGGCTGTGGTAAAACTACACTTGGAAAAAGCTTGTTAAACCTGATACCCGGAGGTAATGGACAAGTGAGCATTGACGGCATAGAGCTTAACAACTTAAACGGCGAAGCCTTAAGACAACAACGAGCCAATATCCAAATTGTTTTTCAAGATCCCTTTTCATCAATGAACCCAAGAATGCTGATTGGTGACATCATCACAGAGGGCATTAGGGCATTACATCCTGAGATCAAGTCCGCCGAATGCAAAACAAGGGTTAAACAATTATTGCAACAAGTCGATTTGCCAACGGATTCAGCATTGCGTTATCCACATGAATTCTCAGGTGGTCAGCGACAACGGATATGTATAGCACGTGCACTGGCAGTTAATCCCAAGCTAATCGTCTGTGATGAACCTACCAGTGCCCTGGATGTATCCGTGCAAGCGCAAATTATTCAATTACTTAAAACCTTGCAGCGGGAAAATGGCTTAAGCTATCTATTTATTACCCATGACCTAGGAGTTGTTGCAGAAATAGCCGATGAAGTTGCCGTGATGTACCAAGGAAAAATTATTGAATATGGCACTGTAAAACAAGTACTCACAAGACCTGAACATGCTTATACTAAAAAACTATTGAGCGCTGTTCCAGTTTTAGCTACCTAGCAATAATCAAGCAATTTTCAACATTAATCTGTGTTATTCTAAGCGGCTAAATTTTATTCTATAAATTCTCATATCACTTTATGCGAACTCGCGTTAAAATTTGCGGCTTTACCCGCATTGAAGATGCTGTTTATGCCGCACAAAACGGTGTGGATGCAATTGGCTTGGTTTTTTACCCACCGAGTCCAAGGCATATTGAGATTGAACAGGCCATTAAAATTGTTAATGCCCTGCCCGCTTTTACTACCGTTGTGGCTTTATTTGTCGACGAACAGGAGGCGCAGATTCGTAAGGTGCTGACACAGGTGCCGATAGATTGCATTCAGTTTCATGGCGACGAACCGGCCAAGACTTGCAGAATCTATGGTAAACGATACATTAAAGCGGTAAGTATGAAAGATAACATTGATATTGATGCCTTGGTTCATGAATATCACGATGCAGCAGGATTATTGCTGGACGCTTATCATCCTGATGCAAAAGGTGGCACGGGCAATCAGTTTGATTGGGAGTTAATCCCCAAGCATTGTTCGTTACCAATCATACTGGCTGGTGGTTTGAATGAAACCAATGCTAAACAGGCCATACAAACAGTAAGACCTTACGCACTGGATGTCAGCAGTGGAGTAGAAGTAAACAAAGGCATTAAAGATTCGCTTAAAATAGCGGCTTTTATAAAACAAGTTAATGAGGGTGACAGGGTAAGAACATGACCGAAAAATATAATATGCCCGATGAGCGGGGACACTTTGGCCCTTATGGTGGAATTTTTGTCGCTGAAACATTAATGCCACCCATTCAGGAATTAAATGCTGCCTACCAGCATTACCTGTCCGATCCTGAATTTATAGCGGAACTGGATGCTGATTTAAAATATTATGTCGGACGGCCTTCACCTTTATACCACGCTGAACGCTGGAGCCGTGAACTGGGTGGCGCGCAAATTTATTTAAAACGTGAAGACCTTAATCATACCGGCTCTCATAAAATCAATAATACCGTTGGCCAAGCTTTATTAGCCAAACGCATGGGTAAAACCCGCATTATTGCAGAAACCGGTGCCGGTCAACACGGCGTTGCTACTGCAACTATTGCCGCACGCCTGGGCTTGGAATGTGTGGTTTACATGGGTGCTGTTGACGTTGCAAGGCAGTCGTTAAACGTTTATCGAATGAAGTTACTGGGTGCAACAGTAGTAGCAGTTGAGTCCGGCTCAAAAACTCTAAAGGATGCTTTAAATGAAGCACTGAGAGATTGGGTAACCAACGTCGATAATACTTTTTATATTATTGGAACGGTTGCAGGCCCTCACCCTTACCCGGCAATGGTCAGAGACTTTCAATCCATTATTGGCCGCGAAGCCAAAGAACAATGTCTTGAAGCAACAGGTCGATTGCCCGATGCACTTGTCGCTTGCGTAGGTGGCGGTTCAAATGCTATCGGTTTGTTTTACCCTTTTATTGAAGACAAATCCGTAAAAATGTACGGGGTTGAAGCGGCCGGTGACGGTGTTGCAACAGGAAGACATTCAGCACCTTTATGCGCAGGTCGCCCGGGTGTGTTGCATGGAAATCGTACTTATCTTATGTGTGATGATGACGGTGAAATTATCGAAACTCACTCCATTTCTGCAGGACTTGATTATCCTGGCGTAGGCCCGGAACATGCTTGGCTAAAAGATACCGGACGTGCAACATACGTTAATATTACAGACACTGAGGCGCTTGAAGGTTTCTATGCCATTACACGCATGGAAGGCATTATTCCGGCACTGGAATCAAGCCATGCGATGGCATATACAATGAAACTTGCTCCAACCATGAAGAAAGACGAAATTATCATCATCAACCTGTCTGGTCGTGGCGATAAAGATATGCAGACAATGGCTAAACGTGAAGGAATAGAACTGTGAGTCGATTAGCCGCCAGATTTGAAGCACTTGCCAACACAGGACGTAAGGCATTAATCCCGTTTATTACAGCAGGTGATCCAAGACCGGATTTCACAGTGCCACTCATGCACGCAATGGTAAAGGCAGGCGCTGATGTGATTGAACTGGGCGTACCCTTTTCTGATCCGATGGCAGATGGCCCTGTTATTCAACGCGCCAGCGAACGGGCTCTAGCTCATAAAATGAGCTTAAAACGCACCTTGGAAATTGCCGCTGAATTTAGAAAAACCGACCAGGAAACTCCAGTTGTCCTTATGGGTTATTTAAACCCTATTGAAGCAATGGGGTATGAAAATTTTGCCAATGCTGCTCAACGCGCAGATATTGATGGTGTGCTAACCGTAGATTTACCGCCAGAAGAAGGCCTTGAGTGTAGTGCTTTGTTAAAGGCACGAGGCGTTGACCCTATTTTTCTGTTGGCCCCTAATAGCACAGATGAGCGTGTTAAAAAAATGGATGTGGCAGGCAGTGGTTATATTTATTACGTTTCTCTTAAAGGCGTAACCGGCGCGGGGCATTTAAATGCAGTTGATGTTGAAAACAAACTGCAACAAATACGAGGTAATACCAAATTGCCTATTGCTATTGGTTTTGGTGTAAAAGATGCGGCGACTGCAAAAACTATTGCCAATATAGGTGATGGCGTTGTAATCGGTAGCGCCTTAATTAGTAAAGTTGAAGAAAATCTAGATAATCTAGAACAGGCTAGCAACGAAATTATTGAATTATTAGTATCCATACGCCAAGCGCTGGATAGTTAAAAAGCGTAATGAAAAAGAACTATGGAGCACAAAAATGAGTTGGTTTGAAATATTATTACCAAAAACCATTAGAACCGAAGGATCCAACAAAAAAGGCGCTGTCCCTGAAGGCTTATGGACTAAATGCCCAGGTTGTAATGCTATTTTATATAACACTGAACTTGAAAGAAACCTCAGTGTCTGTCCAAAATGCGAACATCACATGCGCATTAATGCCAGAGCACGCTTAAATATGTTTCTGGATGAAGAAGGCCGAGAAGAAATAGGTAAAAATATTAAGCCTGTCGATCCCTTAAAATTCAAAGACACTAAAAAGTATAAAGACAGAATTATCCAGGCGCAAAAACAAACCAAAGAAAATGATGCGCTGGTCGTCATGAAAGGTCAATTAAAAGGTATCGATATTGTAGTTGCCGCGTTTGACTTTAAGTTTATGGGCGGCTCAATGGGTTCAGTTGTGGGCGAGCGCTTTGTTCGTGGCGTAAATAAAAGCTTTGAGCTGGGCATACCTTTTATTGTGTTCACAGCAAGTGGTGGAGCAAGAATGCAAGAGTCATTGTTTTCCCTGTTTCAGATGGCCAAAACTAGTGCCGCATTAACTAGACTATCAGATGCAGGAATACCCTACATATCCTTTATGACCGATCCAACAATGGGCGGTGTTTCGGCCAGTTTAGCGATGCTGGGTGATATTAATGTAGCGGAACCTAATGCCTTAATTGGCTTTGCCGGCCCCAGAGTAATAGAACAAACAGTCCGTGAAAAACTACCCGAAGGTTTTCAACGCAGTGAGTTCTTACAAGAGCATGGAGCAATCGATATGATTATTGATAGACGTGAAATGCGTAATGAAGTTGCCAGTATTTTAGCGCTTTTAACAGCGAACAAGATAAAGCCAACATTTCCGGTTGCACCCACCTTAGCGACAGTTGTTGCTGAAGAAATTACTGAACCCTCTTCCGAGCAGGAATAACTTGCGCTCCAAAATTTAAAAATAATGATGCATTTTGATTCGCTAAAGGGCTGGCTGGATTGGCAAGAAAGCTTACATCCTTTGGCAATAGACTTGGGATTAGAGCGCGCAGCAATTGTTTACAATACCCTTAATCCTGATGGTATCAAACCGCTAACCATAACGGTAGCCGGAACCAATGGAAAAGGCTCCTGTATCGCCTATCTTGAAGCTATATACAAAGCCCAAGGCTACCGTGTAGGTGCTTATTCTTCTCCTCATATTTTAAAATATAACGAAAGAATAAAAATAGACGGCAATCCATTGCCGGATGAAATTATTTGCGAAGCTTTTGCAAGAATTGAATCCGTTCGAGGTAATACCTCATTAAGCTATTTCGAATTCGGCACACTGGCTGCACTCGATATATTTTGGCGCTCAGCTGTTGACATTCAATTACTTGAAGTTGGCTTGGGTGGCCGACTTGATGCCGTTAATATTATTGACCCTGATGTATCATTAATATCCAGCATTGGCATTGATCATGTTAATTTTCTCGGATCCACCCGCGAAGCAATAGGGTCAGAGAAAGCAGGCATATTTAGAGCAGCAACACCCGCAATTATTGGCGATCCCAAACCGCCGCAATCATTATTGCAAAATGCGCTAAGTAAGGAAGCTATGATCTATTGCATCAATAAAGATTTTGGTTATACCAAACAAAATACTACGTGGGAGTGGTCTACTGATGGCAAAAAAATCAGCCAGATACCAGAGCCCAGTTTAAAAGGCGAACATCAATACCGTAATGCCTCCGCGGTGATTATGGCCGTGCAAACACTATCAGAAAAATTACCGGTAAATGATAGCGCCATTAGAAATGGACTTAAAAATTGCCATTTACTCGGCCGCTTTCAACTAATTAATGATAAAATCCCCATACTGCTAGATGTTGGACATAATACCGAAGCAGTTAAAACTTTAGTTGATTATCTAAAGCTAACCTTCCCGGGTAAACGAATACATGCAGTTTTTTCAATGATGAAGGATAAAGACATAGCCGGCGTACTTGAAATCATGAATCCGGTTATATACGACTGGTTTTTTGCGCCTTTAGCCAACCCAAGATCAGCAACAGAAGCTTTAATGCGGGAAATTTTTTCGCAAAGCTCCGTGTCCAAAGTATCTTTTGGATTTAACGGTTTTTCTGACGCATACAACGCCGCAAAAAATCAGTCGCTAGATAACGATTTATTACTGGTTTTTGGATCTTTCTTTTTAGTATCTGATTGTTTGAATGAATTTGAAAAAGGTGAATTGATAAAATGAATCAAGAATTAAAACAACGATTGATTGGTGCTGTGGTAGTTACAGCCCTTGCTGCAATTTTTATCCCTATGTTATTTGATGACCCTATTGAAAATAGCGGCCAATCAGTTAGTGAACTGGTTATTCCGGCGACACCTGTTATAACAGGCGAAGTATCTGCCAACAAACTACCAACTAATGCCAATCAGGTTTTAAACGCCCCTGACTCAGGTTCTGAAAACGTAATAAACACTGACGAAGAAACAGAACTCTCAGCAGAGAACCAATCGCCCTCAGAGACACCTATAGCTGATGAACCAGTTACTGAGACGACTCAAAAGAGTGATCAAGCTATGGATGAACCCGTTAATGACGGCTCCTCTAATTCTCTGGATACAGGTGTTGTTAGCGAAACGAATCAACCAACCAAACCAGTCAAAGCAAAGCCTCAAACAAATATAATCAAACAACAATCCACTCAACAACCTGACGTTGAGGCACCTGTTGTTGCAGTAAAACCTATAAAAAAACCCATTATTGCTGAGGTCGTTCCATCAGAAAACAACCTTAATAAACCTGCCAAATCGAAAACTGAATTTAGTCGATGGACCATTCAGGCTGGCAGCTTTAGCAAAAAAGAAAACGCTGTATCCCTCATGGAAACATTACGCAAACAAGGTCTTCCGGTAACACTGGACACTATCAAAACTGCCAGTAACACGCCCTTATATAGACTTAAAATTGGGCCGACACTTGACAAAAAACGTGCAGCAGAAATGAAAGCCAAACTAGATAGCCAAAAAATACAATCGCTACTGATTGCTGAATAATTTAACATAGGCAAATCAAGCTATTGAATCTCACATTAGTAAACACAATGATCTGGATAGATTTTGTTATTATCGGGATCGTTTTTATTTATATGATAAAAGGCTTATTTCGGGGATTTAACCTGGAATTTTTTATATTGATTTTCTGGCTGACTGCAACTGCAGTCGGTTTAAGTTTTAGCCGAGAATTTTCTGTTTTTCTGGACCACTCTATCAGTAATCCTGTTGCCAAAATTGCGGCCTCTTTTACAATACTGTTTTTAATAACACTCATTATAGGCAGCTTAATTAGAATACTTTTAGGTACCTTGATTAATAAACCTAAATTAACATTTTTAGAGTTCTTGGGAGGGATGATCCTTGGTGTTGCTCATGGGATGTTCTTGGTTGTAATTTTGATCCTTTTGGCAGGACTCACGCCACTACCTGAAGACACATGGTGGAAAGAGTCAACGTTACTACCCCCTTTTCAAATTGGCGCCTTATGGTTACGAGACCATATTCCATCAGCACTTGCTGAACATATTCATTATCGTTAACAACTAATAGATTCAATTAAAAATTATGTGTGGTATTACTGCTATCGTTTCACATCAAGCTGTTAATCAAGAACTCTATGATGCACTGACAGTCTTGCAACACCGAGGTCAAGATGCTGCCGGCATAGTGACTTGTGAGAACGGACGCTTACATCTACGCAAAGATAATGGCCTGACTCGTGATGTATTTAACAATGCCCAAATGCTAAAACTAAAAGGCAACATGGGCATAGCACACGTTCGCTATCCAACTGCAGGTTGTACAAGTTCTGCTGAGGCACAGCCATTTTATGTTAACTCTCCTTTTGGACTAACGCTTGCGCATAACGGTAATTTAACCAACACCGAAGAGTTAAAAATAGCCTTATTCGTAGAAGATCAACGACACATTAATACTGATTCTGACTCTGAAGTTTTATTAAATGTTTTTGCTCATGAACTACAAAGCTTAGGTAAACTGGACTTAAGCGTTGATGATATTTTTCAAGCCGTAACTGGCGTACACAAGCGCTGCCGTGGCGCTTACGCCGTTGTTATCATGATCGCTGGTGTTGGCATTTTGGGTTTTAGAGACCCACATGGCATTAGACCCGTCGTATTCGGCGAGCGAAAAACAGAAGAAGGCTCAGATTTTATGATTGCCTCAGAAAGTGTTGCGCTTAATGTATTGGGTTTTGACCTTATTCGAGACATCGAACCTGGCGAGGCTATTTTTATTGAAGAAGCCGGCGTATTACACACTAAGCAATGTTCTGATTTAGTAGATCATTGTCCCTGTATTTTTGAGTATGTTTATTTTGCCCGTCCAGATTCAATAATTGACGACATATCGGTATACAAGGCGCGTCTTCGTATGGGCGACAAACTGGCTGCAAAAGTCATCAGAGAATGGCCCGATTATGACATTGATGTCGTCATCCCTATTCCTGATACCAGTAGAACATCAGCCTTACAAATGGCAAATAAACTGGGTGTTAAATTCAGCGAAGGCTTTATGAAGAACCGTTATATCGGTAGAACCTTCATTATGCCGGGGCAAAAAATGCGCGAAAAATCGGTTAGACAAAAGCTCAATGCAATCGACCTTGAGTTTAACGGCAAAAATGTTTTGCTGGTTGATGACTCCGTAGTCAGAGGCACAACCTCCGCGCAAATCATTCAAATGGCACGCGATGCGGGTGCCAAAAAAGTATACTTTGCCTCTGCTGCTCCACCGGTTCGTTATCCCAATGTTTATGGCATTGATATGCCTGCAGCAAACGAATTGATTGCCCATGACAGAACCGAAGAAGAAGTCTGTGAAGCCATTGGAGCGGATCGGTTAATTTACCAAGATCTTGAAGACCTGATTGATGCAGTACGAAAAGGCAACCCCAACATTAAACATTTTGATACCTCGTGCTTTAGTAAAGAATATATTACCGGCGATATTGACGATGCCTATCTCGATAGAACCGAGGCCTTACGTAATGACAATGCTCAAGCAGAACGTAACTCAGAAAAATCCATTATTGAAATGTTATAACAGGTATAAGGTTCAAGGCGAAAGAAGTAAGGTGAAAAACCCGATATTCTACGTAATCGCTGCTAACCTTTAGTATTGCCCTTGAACCTTTTACTCTGAACCTTATACCTCTTTATCTATGAAAGACATTAACTGGAACGACTATTCTCTGGAAACTCAGGCAATAAGAGCTGGTCAAAAGCGAACGCATGAAGACGAGCATAGCATTCCAATCTTTACGACTTCCAGTTATGTCTTTAAAAGTGCCGAAGAAGCAGCTTTGCGTTTTACCGGAAAAAAACCCGGCAATATCTATTCCCGCTTTACCAATCCAACCGTTAATGCCTTTCAAGAAAGATTAGCCTTTATGGAAAAAGGTGAGCGCTGCTTGGCGTTTGCTTCCGGCATGGCTGCAATTATGGCCGTCGGCATGGGATTACTTAAAACGGGTGATCATGTCGTTTGTTCTCGCGGAGTATTTGGCAACACAGTCTTAGTGTTTCAAAATTATTTTGCAAAATTTGGTATAGAAACTGATTTTGTTGATTTAATTGATACCGCAGCGTGGGAAGCCGCCATCAAACCCAATACCCGATTTTTATTTTTGGAAACCCCCTCCAATCCCCTCATCGAAATTGCTGATATTTCTGCACTCGCCAACATAGCGCATGATCATAATTGCTTATTGATTGTAGATAACTGCTTTTGCACACCGGTACTGCAAAAACCCTTTGAATTAGGTGCCGATATTGTCATTCATTCAGCGACCAAATATATAGACGGTCAAGGACGCTGTGTAGGTGGCGCAGTTATTGCCAGCGATGAAATTATTGAAAAATACATTTATCCCTATCTACGCACCGGCGGCGCAACCATGAGTCCGTTTAACGCTTGGGTGTTTTTATCAGGCTTGGAAACCTTGGCCATCAGAATGAGGGCACACTGCGACAGTGCCTTCGAACTGGCCAAATGGCTGGAACAACAACCCAGCATTGCCAAAGTACACTATCCCGGCTTAAGCTCACACGCACAACACGACTTGGCAAAACGCCAACAAAGCCAATATGGCGGCATTGTCAGCTTTGAATTAAACGGTGGCAAAGAACATGCTTGGAAATTAATCGATGCCACTGAAATGATCTCAATCACTGCAAACTTGGGTGACGTTAAAACCACTATTACCCATCCTGCCACAACCACACATGGCAGACTAACGCCAGAAGCCAGAGCAGTTGCCGGCATTAAAGACGGCTTGGTTAGAGTATCAGTCGGGCTGGAAGCAATTGAAGATATTAAAAATGATCTGTTAAAAGGCTTGGTGTAGAGAAACAAACGCCTGCCTCACTCTCATAAATAGCCGCCATGAACATTGATGTACTTTGTGTAGGGCATGCCTCGTATGATCTTGTTTTTTCAGTTGACCATCATCCAACGGCTGATGAAAAAATTGTCGCCGAAGACTTTCTCGGTTGTGGTGGTGGTCCGACTGCCAATGCCGCAGTAACCGTTGCAAGACTGGGTTTTAAAAGCGCTTTTGCCGGTTATCTTGGCCAAGATATTTACGGCGAAAAACATTACCAAGAATTACTAGAATCGGGGGTTAACACCAGCCTCATCGTTCGCGGCACCTCGCCTACCCCGCTTTCTACCATCATAGTTAAACCCAATGGCAACAGAGCGTTAATCAATTACAAAGGAAAAACCCAGACACTTCCCTGCCAAGCCATCGATTTCTCCTCAGTGAGGGCCAAAGTTGTTTTATTCGATGGCCACGAACCGCATATTTCCCTCCCCCTGCTTAAACAACTGCAACAACAAAGCATTCCAACAGTACTCGATGCCGGCTCCGTTCATGAAGGTACAGCAGCCTTAATGAGTGAGGTGGATTATCTGGTCTGTTCTGAAAAATTTGCCGTTCAATTTGCAGGTAATGTAGTAACAGCCCTTGCTCGTTTAGCACAACTATCAAAAACCGTTGTAATAACACTGGGAGAAAGGGGCTTAACCTGGCAACGTGGTCAAGATAGCGGCAACTTACCCGCTTTTAAAGTTAATGCTATAGATACTACCGGTGCGGGCGATGCTTTTCATGGTGCTTTTGCGGCCGCCGTTGCCTCTGAATTAACTTGGAATGAAGTATTACATTATGCCAGTGCCGCAGGCGCATTGTGCTGTACAAAAATCGGCGCTAGAACCGGAATACCCTCTATGTTGGAACATAAAATACTCCTAAACACCTCTCTCTGATATAAACCATTCTGATTGACCTAGAGAAACAATTAGGCAGCGCATGTAAACGTAACTGAAACCGACCTGCAACTAACCTACCAAATATTAAATCAGTATTGGACTAAAAATAATTTTGTGCTTTAATCTAAGAAAGTTTTATTATGCACACAGGGTAACCCGTGTTAAACAGCCTAGGTTTTTAGGTAAAACATGAGCTAACTAAAGGGAGATACATGAAAAAATAAAGTATATATTATTACTGGCTTTACTTATCACCGGCTGTGACGACATGAAAATGGACCGTAAAGTAGATAAACAAATTACGCTCACAGAATAATGACACTTAATTTAATTGGTTTATCGTAAATACACGCTAATCAACCACAATTTATCGGCTATAAATTAACATTTGTGGGGCTGCTTTAGCTTATATCATCGCGAATAAAGCTGCTGCTCCTACAACTTTTCTATTAGCTTAGACAAATGTGTCAACATTGGATTAGTGTTTTTGGCGGCTATCGTATTTCCTTCAATCACAGCCTTTGAAATTACTGGCGGTACATTTTGCTGTCAGACTTTCGGCCGTCTCTATTTGTTTTGCGGTCATTTTAGCGGCGATATTATCGCGCTCTTTTAATGCTTCATGGTTACCGTTTGCTGCAGCAATATTTATCCACATGTACCCACGAATTTGGTCTTGCGCAATTCCTCGTCCCAAGGCGTTAGCCACACCTAGCATCAATTGAGCATCGGCATCCCCTTGCTCTGCCGCCTTTCGAAACCATTTAGTGGCTTCTTTAAAATCCTGCGCTATACCTTGCCCAGACTGAAGCATTATACCCAACCGTAATTGCGCATCTGTAAGGCCTAGTTCTGCAGCCAATTGATACCATTTGGCTGCTTCTTTATAGTCCTGCTTTACGCCCTGCCCACTATCATACAAGGCACCCAGATTATACTGACCATCTGCATCCCCTTGTTTAGCGGCTGTTCGAAATAAGCTAACCGCTTCTTTGGTATTTTGTTTTAGGCCTTTTCCATTTTTATACATCAGCCCAAGAAAAACTTGTGCCATGGAATTACCCTGTTTTGCAGCCACTTTAATTAAAGGTGTTGCTTTTTTATAGTTACCTTTTTTGGCTTCATTAAAGCCCTCTTCAAAATCATCTGCCAATGCATTGCTAAAAATTAACGAAATGCAGATAGCAAATAATGTTCTCTTCATAGTGTTCATCTATAAATCAAGGCAAATAACATATCAGCTTTAGACGTGAGCAACTTTCTTCTCTTGATACTTCCATAAAGGGGTCGCGAGAATCAACAAACTAGCAAGCCAAAGTAATAATTGTTGGTTAGTTATCGTGTATACAAATGCTATCCAAATTCTTTTACCAATATCAGGGTAGTTCTCAATAAAATCGTGACCTATGATAAACGAATAAGTTTCACCTGTAATAATGGCAAAAACCATAAAAACCAAGGCATAAGCCGAAACTCTTAGAGGTATCAGAAAAAGTACGGATGCAATCAACATTGCCCACCCCATTAATTGGCTAAAATTAATGGTAACTGTAAATGTCGCATAAAGCCTGTCAAGAAAAATTGGATAAGCTTGTTCATAGTTGGAGTTATGCATAATAAAATCCATTTCTATACCGATTAAACACAAGCCTGTTAAAGCTAAGACCCAACTTATTGTTTTGGCCCATCGCGCTTTAAGGGTTTGCAACCCGAACAAATCATTAATGGCTGACGCTGATAAGAAATCTTGACCGTTTACAAAATAACGCATCAGAAAAAAACCTGCCATTCCAAATATCGGTATATAGGTCACTGGATAAGGCATACTTAAATAGCGGCCATTAATTACTAAGGCTTGCGCTTTATAAAGCGCAATCGCAACAAAAGCCACTACAAGGTAGCGTATCAAAATAGCACCTTTTTCGCTTAATTTATCGGTTAACAAATTTAACGTACGACAGAGAATCAAGGCACCTAACAACAAACTTAATCCACCAATAAACAGGGCATGGTAACGCTCAATCAAACTGTAACTGGCATACCAATGATCACCTACCTGATTAACCAGCAAAGCACTTAACAGCTGAGTAAAACCAAGAAACCCCAAAAGTCGCAGAGGCGTAAGCTGCAAGAGGGTTTTAGACCATAAAACGGCGGCTATTAGCGTAAGCAAGCCGGCATAAAACAACCGCTCCGGCCAAAATGGATTTTCAATTACTTTACCTGTCAAAGGGAATACCAATTCTCGATTAGCAGAATACAGCCCCCAATTGGCACCAACGACCCCTTCAAGTTGACTTTTCCAGGGCTGATTAAAGGCCTCAACGACATTGTAGTCAAAGCCGTTTTTATTCGCTAATTGCACCAATGATCGAGTAAATTTAGCTTCATTGACGACGCTGGGCACTGCCCATCCGCGCTGGCGTCCGGCACTAGGCCAGCCCGATTCTCCAATTAAAATTGGCTTGCCGGGATAAGCCTCGCGAATTTTCTGATAATTCTTCTCGATATGCGCGGCGGTTTCTTCAATCCTTAAGGGCTCGTCTTCCCAATAAGGCAAAATATGAACGGTAAAAAAATCAACTTCCTTTGCTATTTCCGGGTAACGCATATAAAAAGACCAGACATCCGCATAAGAGACAGGCTGCTTGATCGATTGTTTAACTTGCCGAATATATTTAAGTAGTTGTTCTGGCTTTAACTCACCCCTAAGCAAAACTTCGTTGCCCACGATAACCCGTTTGATGACATCGGGATATTGATTAGCCAATTTAATTAATTGATCAATCTCGGCTTGATTCTCTTCTGCCATGGTCATGCCACCTATCCAGGCCCCCTGAATAACATTGACACCGTATTTTTGAGCAATCCCTGCAACATTAGACAATCCACGGGTACTGGCATAAGTGCGAAGAGTATGGGTTTCTCCTGCCAGCAACTTTATGTCTTCTTCAATCTGTTCGGAAGTAGGAAAAACCTCTGTTAAAGGACTTTGACCTTCACGAAATGGTGCAAACGAAACACTGCTAATTTTACCATCGGGAACATCAGACCCTACATCCTGGGGCAGATTGCTTAACCAAGAAACCAAGCCGTTAAGAACGATAACGCTTAAAACAAACAGAATGAGTCTGGGAATTTTCATAATAAAACGGTCAACACTATTGATTAAATTAAGAGAACAAAACTATTTATGGCTAATATTCTTTAGCCTGAAAAGCTGAACAGTACATCAAAACGAAATGGCTTACAGCAACCCTTTTCGTCTTATCCAGCCTAACCACAGCAACACCATACCGATGGCAACAATGCCCGCGAAAAACCCTACTCTCTCAGGATAATCCGGCAAAGGCACAACTGTACCATAAAATGCAAGCAGGGGGGCGACACTAGCCAATACGAAAACCAGCCAACGCCACCATGGTTGTTTGCCAGAGCGCCAAAGAAGACGTAATGCTCCAAAAGATAATGCGCTGTAAACCACTACCAACAATAATGCTTGCCCAGTGGCCGCTACAAAAATAGTGTTATACCTAATCTCCGCTGGCACCCATAAACCACCAACTATTGTCAGCAAAGCAAAAAAGAGCACCAACGTTGCGGCACCTGACGGAGCACCTCGCCGATTTGAGTTCGAAAGAACCACTGGCAAAAATCCGGCACGACCCAATGAAAACAAACCCCGTGCTGCAGCCAAGGTAAATCCCACACAAGTCGCAAAGAAATCTATCAGTACCCCAACCCGAATCCACAAGGCCGCCCATGGCCCCAGAAGGTTTTCTGCCATCTGCGCGTAACCATCCATAACATTACCCCAGGTCTTTCCTGCATGTTCTTGTCCGTAATACATGGTTCCTGCATATGAGCAAAGAATAAGCAGCAACGCTACAGCTACTACTGTCCCCACTAGCGCCAAGGGAATGGCACGTTTGGGATTGTCAGTTTCCTCCGCCAGTGCTGCAGCAGTTTCAAAACCGCCAAAAAGAAGAACTGAAAAAAGTAGAGCCTCAAATAAATCGCCATGATAAGGATTGTCCCACCAAAATACTGCCAAGGTATTTGCCGAACCAGCCTTTATGATCGCTGCCACTGCTGTTAATAAAAACGGAATTACCGATACCGAAATTAGTAAAAGTTGCACCCTTGTCGCGGCCGCAGCACCTCGCAAATTCAAAACCCATGCAGCAAAAACGACCACCAACGCACCCGCCCACCAAGGACAATCCCAATCAAAATATAGTACAAAAAATCTGGATACCAGTACACCAACTGCAATTGAAAATCCCGCGGCTCCTGAAAACACAAGAGAGATAATATAAATGCCAAGCGCACCTACACCAGCTACGCGACCCCACGCCCGTTCAATATAGTCACCAATAGCACCGGCACCACCCGTCTCGGATGCATAAAAAGCCACTACCATAGAAAATGCCACCATACCAATCGATGCCAACAAAACGGCTAAGGGACCTACCGCACCGGCCGTTGCCGCTACTATTGCCAAAAATAAAGCTACGTCAACCAAGGGACCAATTGAAAAAGACTGTCCAACCACCTCCAACAGACTCAACTTAACCTTCTGGTCTTTCTTTCCCGACTTGGACGTTACCGCATCACAACTCATACATAAACAAACCCATTAGACAAAGACCCGATTTTAAGTACAATAAAAAATTCTGACCCGTTTAAAATATCTAAACGATTAGAAGAAAGTAAATACAATCTAAGGATAACTGACAGCTCCAACTACAACCCATCTACTGTCGTTGACATTAAAAGAGGTTACAACAGGATTATAATAGCGTACCAATAAGTACTTATAATTTGAATTCAAACTCGTCCACAAAGCATAACATAAGCCACAAAACAATAGAGGTTCTTCGCTTGCTTTAACTTCAATAGTATAATTTTATCAGGTCATTTTAGCCAAGAAGAGTCTTGGCACACTGTTGCTACTAGCTACTATGAAAAAGCTTATTATTATCAAAGCAGGCTCCACTTTTTTAGAAACCAAAAAAAAATTGGGTGATTTTGAAGATTGGATAATAGATGGCGCAGGCTTATCCTGTGAAGATGTTTCTGTTATTAATGCTATGGCAAATGAAGCATTGCCGGATTTAGACAGTGTTGCCGGGGTGATAATCACCGGCTCACATGCAATGGTAACTGATGATGCTCTTTGGATACATGGACTTAACCATTGGATACCGCAAGTATTGAAACACAATATACCCTTGCTTGGCATTTGTTTTGGCCATCAATTACTTGCACAAGCCATGGGAGGATCATGCGGGTATCATCCACAAGGTCGTGAGATTGGCACTGTCACTATCAACTTAACCTCTGAAGGCAAAATAGACCGTTTGCTCGATTCATTACCAGATCTATTCAAGGCTCATACTACTCATGCACAAACTGTTTTTACTTTGCCAGAAAAAGCAATGAAACTGGCAGAAAATCAATTTGAAGCACATCATGCTTTCAGATTGGGAAATAACGCTTGGGGTGTACAATTTCATCCAGAATTTTCAGCCGACATAATGGCAACTTACATCAATGAACAAGCCGTTTCGTTACTTCAAAACGGGCATGATATCAGCGACTTAAAAGCTGCAGTAGACAATACAGATTCAGCTAGTGAACTGCTCAAGCGCTTTATAACTATTGTGCAAAATAACGAAACGAGTAATGCTGCCGTCTAAAAGAAATTCGGATTATTACGAGAGTCACTTAAGATACTCTCGCAATAGAATTTTATCTTATGATATTTGCTTACCATTCATATCGTCCCACCGTTTTAAAGCATAAACTGCTAACCCACTCTTTCATATAAATGATAACCCACCTCGCCGGCTAGTTTGCTTTTTAGTAATCGCCAGTTTTCCGGAAGCCCCTCCAATTTCAAAGTGCTTTCTGCTTCAACATAGATTTTTGCATGCTTGCTTAACCAACCTTTATCTTCCAACCATTGGCAGGTCTGAACCGCTAAGCTCATTGCAAAAGGAGGATCAATAAATACCACATCAAAAACCTCTGCATCACCTGACAGATATCGAAAAACATCTGCATGAACGATCTTTATTTGATTGGCAGCCAAGGCAAGGGTATTTTCTTTTAACGCCCTGCAAGCCAAGGCATTACTTTCAACCTGACTGACTGACTTTGCGCCTCTTGAGGCGGCTTCAAAACCCAAAGCACCACTGCCTGCATATAAATCCAGACAGCGACTGGCGATAATGTCATTGCGCAACCAATTAAAAACAGTTTCTCGCACTCTGGCAGGTGTTGGTCTTAACCCTGGCGCATCAATAAAATTAACACAGCGACTGCGCCACTCTCCGCCAATGATTCTGAGTTTATTTGACACTTTTTTCTGCTGACTTGCCGACAGTAATGGTTTGTAGTAATTGTGGATTAACACGACGTTTAAAAGCATCTGTTATTGATGCAACCGTTACTTGCTCAACTTTTTGTTGAAAAGTATCCAGATAATCCAATGGCATTTCATAATAACCAATCATCGCAACATAATTAGCGAGTTTTTTGTTGGTATCAAAACGCATGGCAAAACCACCCGTGATATTTTTCTTTGCCGCCGTCAGTTCTGCTTCAGTCGGCCCTTTACTAATAAAGTCCGCCAAAGTTTGATTTAGCACCTGCAAAGCTTGCGGAGTTTGATCGTTTCGGGTTTGTAAGCTAATCAAAAAAGGGCCGGGCTTCAACATCGGGATAAAATTACTGGAGGCACTGTAAGCCAAGCCACGCTTCTCACGAACTTCATCAAAAAGCTTGGAAACCAAACCACTACCACCCAAAATATGATTACCCACATAAAGATTAAAATAATCCGGATCTTTGCGATAACTCCCAGGCAATCCCACTAAAACATGCGTTTGAGATGATGGAAACTCAATGTGCTGTTCTGACGCTTTAACGGGCATTGCAACATCAGGCAAACTGCCTGGTTTTTTGCCCACAGGCAATCCGGACAACAGTTTTTCTGCGGTTTGCTCGGCCTGCTGTTTGGATAAATCACCCACAATGACAACGATCGCATTATCAGCAACATAAAACTTCTGATAAAAATGACGTAAATCAGCCACTTTAAGACCGGCCACTGTTTTAAGAACACCAGACTCAGGATGCGCGTAGGGATGCTTCCCATAAAGCGCATTATAAAAAGCAATACTAGCCAAAGCAGCGGGCGATTCTTCCCGTTGTTTTAAGCCTGCCAACGTTCTATTTTTTTCACGTTTAAAGTCAGCTTCATTAAAAACAGGCTTAGTCAAAATAACTTGCATGGTTTCAAGCGCTTTATCAAACAAAGGTTTATCTGTTAAGGTGCGTAAGGATAAAGTCGCCATATCGATAGAACTGCTGACACCAAATTGCGCACCAACATTTTCGAAGCGCTGTGCAATTTCATCGGCATTCCATTTCCCTGCTCCGGTATCCAGTAAACCAGCCGTTAAGGCAGCCAAGCCAAACTGTTGACCATCATTGGCACTTCCGGCATCAAAAACAACTTGAATATCCACCATAGGTAAACCTTCAGTATGTACGTAATAAACCCGACTACCTTGTGGGGTTTGCCAATGCTCAATTTTTGCTGCGGCCGTCGCATACTGGCTAAAAGCCAACAAAATAAAACCCAAGCAAAAAAACGAGCAGGACTTAGCGGGTGATTTTTTAATGGTGCTATTTTTAAAGGTACTAAATTGGGTTACGCTATCGCTAACCCAAGCTAGAGGGCTTAAGAGATTGATATGCATTTATTTGGCTCCCTTTGTTTCAGCCGAAGAATTAATAGTTTGAGGTTCCAGATAAGCAATACTTAAATGATCTTCAACCAAATATTTTTGCGCTACCTCTCGCACTTGTTCAGCAGTGACCTTGTTAATGTTAGCAACATAGTCATTCGCTTTTTGCCAACCAAGACCGACAGTTTCCAGCGTTCCTATTTCCATAGCCTGATAAAAACCGGAGTCTTTTTGAAAAATATCACTGGCCAGTACCTGCGCTTTAATACGCTGTAATTCTTCCTTGCTAATTAACGTTTGTTGCAGTTTTTTAATCTCGTTTTTTAAAGCAGCTTCCAACTCAATAACGGTTTTTCCTTCAGCGGGTGTCGCCTCAAGCTCAAACATATCCGACATTCTTGAAATCAAGCCATAGCCCGCTGAGGCAGCTACCGCTATTTGTTTGCCTCGCACTAAATCCGAACTCAACCGGGCACTACTTCCACCATCCAAAACGCCAGCCAATACTTCCAGTGCATAAGCATCCGCTTCATTGGTTGCCGTTTTTAGTACCGGCACTTTATAACCCATTAAAATAGACGGCAATTTGGCAGGCACCTTAACCGTCATTTTACGAACACCCAATTGCTCAATTTCAGCTTGGGGTTTTAATGGCTTAATATCACTGGGTTTAAGTGCACCAAAATATTTTTCTGCCAACTCAAAAACCGCATTTGGCTGCACATCACCGACCACAACCAACGTCGCATTATTAGGTGCATACCAACGTTGATACCACGCTTGCAAATCTTCAACAGTATAATTCGCAATATCTGATGGCCAACCAATGACGGGGTGTTTATACGGGCTATTAGAATAAGCAACCGACATAAACTGTTCTTGCATTTTAGCTTGTGGATTATCATCCGTACGCATTCTGCGTTCTTCGGTCACTACTTGCAGTTCTTTTTTTAATTCATCAGGTAATAAATGCAAATTACGCATTCTATCGGCTTCCAGTTCAAAGCTCACTGCCAGTCTTGAAGCCTCCATAGTTTGAAAATAAGCAGTATAATCCTGACCGGTGAAAGCATTTTCTTCTCCACCATTTTCAGCAACAATCCTTGAAAACTCACCGGCAGGATGCTTATCGGTCCCCTTAAACATCATATGTTCGAGCATATGTGAAATTCCGGTAATACCACCTGGTTCATAACTTGAACCTACTTTATACCAGACTTGAGATACTGCAATCGGTGATCGGTGATCTTCTTTTACCAGAACTTTTAGACCGTTTGACAATGTATGTTCAAATACTTTTGTTTCAGCACTGGTGCTAAATACAGGCAAGCACAATAAGACTGTGCAGAGTAATCGATTATTCATAACTCCCTCTTTAATGATTGTAAGCGCGTCGGACTATTTCAATAATCAATAGTTCACTGTATTCTATACAATAATATAAAAGTTGGAACTTATTAAATAATGCCTAGCAAAACCTCAGTGCTTTCTTGGAAAAACTACCTTACGCTTTGTAAGCCCAATGTTGTTGCAGAAATGCTTTTTACCGCAATAGTGGGTATGCTTTTAGCCGTACCTGGAATGCCCGCTATAGAACCTCTTATTTACGGTACCTTAGGCATTGCGCTGGCGGCTTCTTCTGCTGCAGCCATCAATCATTTTATTGATAGAAATGCCGACGCACAAATGGCTCGCACCGAAAAACGTCCCTTACCGACCGGCGAATTAAACACCACCAACGTTATTATGTTCGCGGCAATATTAGGTGTTAGCGCCATGCTTATTTTGGTGCTATTGGTCAATACCTTAACTGCCATCCTCACTTTTTTATCTTTATTTGGTTACGCAATCGTGTATACGCTTTACCTCAAAAGAGCGACACCACAGAATATTGTCATCGGAGGTATTTTTGGTGCGACACCTCCGCTATTAGGTTGGTGTGCCATGACAGGCGACGTTCATCCACACGCCTTGCTCTTGGCTTTAATTATATTTGTTTGGACACCGCCTCACTTCTGGGCCTTGGCTATAGCCAGACGTGAAGAATACGCCAAAGTAAATATTCCTATGTTACCGGTTACTCACGGCCCAGCGTTTACCCGCTTACAAATATTGCTCTATACCATCCTGTTGTTTTGCGTGACCTTACTGCCCTATTTAACGGGCATGAGTGGTTTAATTTATATCGCTTCAGCAGTGCTTTTAGATAGTGGATTTATCTATTACGCAATCTTAATGATGCGTAAAAAGGATAACAAAACCGCCATGAAAACTTTCGTTTACTCCATTGTTTACATAACACTTTTGTTTGCTGCCTTGTTAATTGATCATTATCTAAAATACACCTTATGAACTTAACCCATCATGAGCAGACGCCTCGCCCTGAACATGCTTTCGCACCATTCATTCGTATTATTGGCAAAGGTAAAAAAGGCTCAAGGCCGCTAACTCAAGAAGAAGCCTACCAAGCCATGAAAATGATTCTGGCAAACGAAATAGAGCCCGTCCAGTTGGGGGCATTTTTAATGTTAATGCGCGTTAAAGAAGAAACGCCAGAAGAATTGGCAGGCTTTGTTTTAGCGGCCAGAGAATCATGCAATCTTGGCAAACACAACGAATTAGTTGACCTGGACTGGTCATCTTATGCCGGGAAACGTCGTCATTTACCCTGGTTTCTATTATCAGCGCTGTTATTGGCGGATAATGGCATCAATGTTTTTATGCATGGCGCTGGTGGTCATACTGCCGGCAGACTCTACACCCAAGATATGTTGAAACATCTGGGACTAGAACCCTCAAACTCACTGGAACAAACCAGACAACAACTTAAACAGCAACATTTCAGCTATCTATCACTGGAACATTTCTGTCCAAAACTGCATGAAATCATAGAACTTCGACCCTTGTTAGGTTTACGCTCACCCGTTCATACCTTAGTCCGTCTTATCAATCCTTTTAATGCAGAACACAGCATTCAAGGGATATTTCATCCCGGCTATCGTCCTGTACACCAACAAGCAGCGGCTTTATTAAAACAGCCCCATGCGGCAGTCTTAAAAGGAGAAGGAGGTGAAACCGAACGCAATCCTGATATGGAATGCATGGTACAAAGCGTACATAACGGTGAATTATTTGATGAAAACTGGCCTGCTTTATTCGCCCGTCGGCACATTAAATCCGAGGAGCTTGACCCAAAACAATTAGCTTTAGTCTGGCAAGGAAGTAATGAAGACGAGTTTTCAGAAAATTCAATCATTGGTACAGCTGCCATTGCCCTTAAACTTTTAGGTAAAGCCAATAGCCAAGATGACGCTCACCAATTAGCGACTCATTACTGGTTAAATAGAAACAAGCAAAAGTTCAAGAGCGGCTAAATAAATTTTCATAATTTACTTAGCGGCAAAACGAGGCACTCTCTTTTTAAGAGTATTTTTTTTAAGATGAACATACTCTAATCCAATCAATGTTCGGCCATCATAAATAGCATCAACCCATATTACTTTTATTTGTCCCTCCAAACCCAATCGTTCGAATTCAAAGCGGGTAATCTCCCCGACTTTAACCGGGATTTCTTGACAAAGAAAGATCATTAACCCTTCGGCAGAAACATTGATGGTTGTAAATTCATAATAATGACCGTTTATTAAAATCTTTCCTGGATCAGTCATGCTTTTTCGATAGACTTTTCTTTTATTCAAATTCTCATCGATATCAAAAGCGACATTTTTAAATTCCAGAGCCAGTAAAATAAACTCCTCTTCTTCTATGTCCGCCCTTACCACCTGAGCTTCACCAGCCAAGTGCATTTCAGGCAGATAGAAGTCAATCATTGTAGAAAGATGTAATTGATTAAAAACATACTTGATATCAATATCATGGCTATCAATGTGAACAAGTAAACCACTTATGGAAATGTTTTTAACTGTTACCTTATGTTCCGCTTCGCCCATATAGATACAACCATAAGAAACCAAGCTCGTTCGCCTGGCTCTATCAACTTCTGCGTACATAAACATCTCCTCCTAATTGCTTATTCGGTAATATTGTAAATCCATCTAATTATGGCAGACTTGACATCCTCACCGCCCTAAAGAGACGGTGATTCCTGTTTTACTAGGAGCGGTCTTGCATCGCTGCTTACCGCTGGTTCCTGCTGCTGACGGCATTACTGCACCATTCACTTCACAGGCTAACTCCCGACTGGCTAACGC
>JAPLRP010000025.1 GCA_026399095.1 Methylococcales bacterium
GCGCCCTTGCATCATCTTGATCGTGCTTTCAAAGATTGTTTTGATAAAACCCAAACCAACAAGCGCTGCCCTGTATTCAAGAAAAAAGGCGTAACGACTGACAGCTTCAGTTATCCGCAAGGTTTCAAGATCGACCAAGACCGCTCCTAGTAAAACAGGAATCACCGTCTCTTTAGGGCGGTGAGGATGTCAATTATAGATAATAATACCCAAGGTTGACGTATAATTCACTGAAATATAAGGGCTGCCGGCAAGGTAACTTGTAACAGATCAATCATCATTCTTGGGATGTTAAAGACATAATTGTGCTTATTTCTGATAAACAAAAAAAAATACTTAGCTTGTTAGCGGATGGCGAATTTCATTCCGGAACTGAATTAGCTGAGTTGCTAGGTGTGAGTCGCTCGGCTATCTGTAAACAGTTAAGCGGATTGGCGGCTTTAGGTCTACACCATTCAGCAGTCAGTGGTAAGGGTTATCGGTTAGACAAGCCTCTGGAATTATTGGACTCATCAAAGATTAATGCGGTTCTTAATGACCAGAATAAGGTACTGATTCTAACGTTGGAAATTCATGACAGTCTTGATTCTACTAACAGCTATCTCATGGAGCATTCTCGTAACAATGCCGAATCCGGTTTTGTTTGTTTTGCCGAGCATCAAACAGCGGGCAAAGGTAGGCGAGGGCGGCAATGGGTTTCACCCTATGGCAGCAATATTTATGTATCAATGCTCTGGCGCTTTCAGCAAGGCGGTATTACCAGCACGGCAGGTTTAAGCTTGGCGATTGGTGTGGCGGTTATTCGAGCTTTAAAGCTTTATGGCATTAACGATGTGGGTTTAAAGTGGCCCAATGATATTTACTCCCGAGGTAAAAAATTGGGCGGAATTTTAATCGAAGTGTCAGGTGAAGCGGATGGCCCTTGCGCCGCTGTTATCGGTTTGGGCTTAAATTTGTTTTTACCTGAACACCAGGCGCAAACTATCACACAGGCTTGGACTGATCTGACCCAAATCAGCGGTGGAATTCCGGTGCTTAGAAATCAACTGGCTGGAACGCTGTTAAATGAAATGCTTGCAGTTGTTAATGGCTTTGAAATGGATGGCATTAAGGCTTATCTTGATGAATGGCGTAGCTACGACTGCTTAAAAGGCAAAGCTGCAACCCTGTTTATTGGCCAGCAACAAATCGAAGGCATTGTTGAAGGTATTGATGATAAGGGTCTGATATTGATTAAAAAACCGGGTGGCTTAGTTCAGGCCTTTGCTTCAGGTGAAGTTAGTTTTAGCGGAGCAACAGAATGAATTTACTGATTGATAGCGGCAATACCCGACTTAAGTGGGCAACGTTAGAAGAAGATGGGTTTATTAGTAGTCATGCGCTGGTTAATCAATTGATTAGTCGACAGCAACTAATTGAAACTTGGAAGCCGCTAACGCCACCCAAGCGTCTTGCCATTGCCTGTGTTAGCTCAACACCCTTGTTAGAGTTGGTATTTGCGGTAGCCGTTGAGCTCTGGCCGTTGATTGATATAATCAAGGTTAAAGCAGAGGCCAATGCTTTTGGTGTGGTTAATGCTTATGAACAACCTGAAAAACTGGGTGTTGATCGCTGGTTAGCGATGGTCGCTGTTCGTAACCATTATAAAACCCAAGCCTGTATTGTTGATTGTGGTACGGCTATCACTGTTGATTTAATAGATGCAGGGGGTAATCATCAAGGCGGGTTGATTAGCCCCGGCTTGACATTGATGAAACAATCTTTGGCAACAGGGACTGCCGCACTGCCGTTTAATCAAACAAACCATTTGGTTGGTCCTGCCACTTTTACCGAAGCCGCTATTTATAGCGGTACCTTGTATGCGGCAATCGGCTTGATTGAACTGGTTTTAAGTCAACAACTTGGGTCTATGCCATTAATTTTAACGGGCGGTGACGCCGAAATTATCGCTGGCCAGCTTACCGGTAAGCCGCTTATTGATCTAGATTTAGTTTTCCGTGGTTTGGCAGTTGTTCTGGGTGGATAAAAATAAAAACGATTCATCAGGTATCAGTTTTTAACGGGAAATAGCGTAATTCCCCTTCCTTAAGGTGGGGGATATAAGCGCTTGCTCTAATGTTGCATTCTTTGCTCATGGATATATTGTTTGATAATGTCAATAGTGGCACCTCCGCAACTACCGGCAAAATAACTGGGACTCCATAAATGACCCTCCCAAAGATTCTTGGTTATACAGGGAAAGCTCTCTTTTCTTATCATTCGACGACTAACACCTTTCAAACTGTTGGTCAGTTTAGAGAGAGCAATTTTGGGCGGGTAAGTGATAAGCAAATGTACATAGGGTCATTCTCGCCATTGAACTCAAGCACTGCTTTAGTGAACACGCCACGACGGTATTTAGTGACAAAGACCAAATGTACATGCAAATTATAAACACATTTTTCCCTTTTCTTATCTCATTATTCATGGATATAGACCTGTTAAAAATATAGGCTATATTAGTAGCATGAAAACAATACGCAAAGCCTTCAAATTTAGATTGAACACCACGCCTGAAATTGAGCATAGGTTTACTCAATTTGCTGATGCGTCCCGTTTTATCTGGAATA
>JAPLRP010000065.1 GCA_026399095.1 Methylococcales bacterium
ACAAGGAGAATCAATGCGAAAAAAAATGAATTCCTTGACTCAAGTTGAACACTTAGAGTAAAAATTCACTTCCATCGATGCGTTAGCTTTTAGGTGTTCAAGTTCAACCAGAATTGATGTTCAAATTAATCAGAATACGCACCATCGTTAAGTTTGCCTTGATTTTCCCACTATCTACCCAATTTTGAACGGTACGTTGACTTACTTCCAACAATGCTGCAGCTTCTTTTGTGCTTAACCATGAATGTTCGCTCACATTCGCCCCCGATAAATAGTAAATATACTCAAATGATAGTTGTTATTATGAACAAAGCAATAAATCATCATCATGATAAGAAAATTAAACCCCAAAAACTCAAAACTTTTCTAATATCTTTTAGATTGTATAGAAGAAATGAGCTCATTAAAAAAGCTAATACTTTAATTGCTATAGCTCAGGATCCTTTTAGGATACCTAGATTAAAAATTCTTAATGCTGCATAATTCTTAAAATTAAATGCTTAAAAAAGTGAATGACAATTGCTGAACCGAGATAAACCTTGCATAACATCCTACCTATAACTCTCTTGTTGAGCTAAATTTAATATCCGGCCAGCGCTCTTCAGTGAGTTGTAAATTGACCCTGCTATTGGCTAAATAAACCAAATATCCACCGCCATCTTCGGCAAGATTCTCAAACGCTTTTTTCTTAAATTCTTCAAGTTTAGCTGGTTTGTCAGAGTTTACCCAGCGTACGGTTGAAATGGGAACGGCATCATAAACACATTCAACATTGTATTCACCTTTCAGCCTGAATGCTGTTACATCAAACTGTAAAATACCGACTGCGCCTAAAATAAGATCATTATTTTTTAACGGCTTAAATAACTGTGTTGCACCTTCTTCGGTTAATTGCACAAGACCTTTTTGCAATGATTTTGCTCTTAAGGGGTCTTTTAAGATAACTCGACGGAATAGTTCCGGAGCAAAATAGGGTATGCCTCCGTATTTAAGTATTTCGCCTTGTGTAAAAGTATCGCCAACTTGTATTGTTCCATGATTATGGAGTCCAATGATATCGCCAGGATACGCTTCTTCTACACTTTTACGCGTATCAGCTTGAAAGGTTATTGCATTACTGACCTGAATATTTTTACCAATACGAACATGTTGTATCTTCATGCCCTTATCGAATTTACCAGAACAAACCCTTAAAAAGGCGACCCGATCTCTATGGGAGGGATCCATATTTGCCTGAACTTTAAACACGAAGCCGGTAAACTTGTCTTCTTCTGGAGAAACCGAACGTTGTTCTGCTATTCTTGCTTTTGGTGATGGTGCATATTCTGCGAAGGCATCAAGCAATTCAATAATTCCAAAGTTATTAATTGCCGAGCCAAAAAATACGGGGGTTAAATTACCCGCCAGGTATTCTTCAAGATTAAATTCATGACTGGCGCCTTTTACCAAATTAATTTCATCTCGTAATTCGTCTGCCTGATCTTTAAGTATCTCATCTAATTTAGGATTATTTAAACCCTTAATGATTTCTGCTTCAGCAATTCTTCCACCATGCTGGGCACTAAATAGGTGGATTTCATTTTTATAAAGGTGATAAACCCCTTTAAAGCGCTTACCCATGCCTATTGGCCAAGTCATGGGAGCACATTTAATTTTTAACACCTGTTCAACTTCATCCATTAAATCAATTGGGTCTCGTCCTTCTCTGTCCAATTTATTAATAAATGTTAATATGGGGGTGGTTCGTAATCTACAAACTTCCATTAAGTTGATCGTTCTCTCTTCAACACCTTTAGCGACGTCAATTACCATTAATGCAGAATCAACTGCTGTTAAAGTTCGGTAGGTATCCTCAGAAAAATCTTCGTGGCCTGGGGTATCAAGCAAATTAATAACGCAATCTTGATGTTCAAACTGCATAACGGAGGTAGTTACAGAAATACCACGCTCTTTTTCCATTTCCATCCAGTCTGAAGTGGCGTGACGAGCAGCTTTACGACCTTTTACCGAGCCAGCAAGCTGAATAGCGCCTCCAAAAAGCAAAAGCTTTTCAGTTATGGTCGTTTTGCCTGCATCTGGGTGAGATATGATTGCAAAAGTTCTTCGTCGTAGCAACTCTGATTGTATTTCTGACATGCTCTATCTGCTTGATTTACTGAAAGTTAAATTATACGTTAATATCTAAAGTGGAGTGTGTAAACTCAATAAAAGATTTGTCTTCTAGACATTGATTGTAATTATTTCTGCGGGGCAAAAAAAAACCCAAGCATTGAGCTTGGGTTTTTAAATAAGAGCTTGGCAATTCCCTACTTTCGCATGGCAAACTGCCACACTATCATCGGCGCTAAGCGGTTTCACTTCCGAGTTCGGGATGGGATCGGGTGGTTCAC
>JAPLRP010000094.1 GCA_026399095.1 Methylococcales bacterium
ATCCTATTAGAAGCAATTAAGGAGCCACGTAATGTTATCGGGTTTATAATATTACTGATGTCATCCTTTGTTACATCATTCGCTTTTTTTGTCCTATCAAAACTTTCTAAATTAAGGCGAAATGCTTTATACATAGCATTATGATGTTTTTTGCTTAATTTGAATTCTACATACTCAAGGTACAAATCAACTAATTGCTGAAAGGAGCCTTGCATCTCTTTTTTTTGTTTTGCCTCCGCTATATCTCTTTTTTCTTTTTCCAGAGCTGTAGCTTTAAGTAATGCCTCTTCTTTTATGTCAACCCCACCTTGATATTCTCTTGAAAGAGTATTGTAAGTATCCCTGATAGATTTAAGAGACATCAGTCCTTTGGTTTTCCCATAGCGACCAATTTTACTTAGCTTTTCTTTGCCATCGATGTAGTAAATAAAATAAGCGTCTTTGCTTCCATTAGGTAATATTTTGAAACCTAGGGTGCCATCCTTTTTATTATGTTGCTTCTCCCTAATAATATAAGGACTAGATTTAGGTTTGTATGCGTCAAGTTCAACTGATGTGATTGCCATGCTAACTCCATATTTTACTCATGTAAAATATACTCCTGACAAAGTGAAAAAGATATTAAAATTTAGTCTGGGTAATGGTCTGGGTTACAAAGGAAATATTAGCGTATTTTATAGGATGTTATTGGACGATTATTTTCATGAAAAACCATAACTAACTGTTATTTAATTGATTATTGATATTTCGGGGATGTTCTTAGATGAATGTATAGCTGATTTGTAATCAGCCGGTCAGGAGTTCGAATCCCCTCACTAGCTCCAAAGAATTCAAAGGCTTAGGTAGAAATACTTAGGCCTTTTTTATTGGCTGAAGCTTTATATAACGATTTAGTCCCAGTTATAGTCCCAGTAAGCATTTTGGTTGTAATAGGAATTGTTTGGACTTCTTTAGATAAAAAATCAAAAAATGGCAATTAGTCTGGATTACGATCATCACTGTTTAAGATAAAGCTTAATGCTGTTGGCATGCAAAAGTAGTAATTCTTTATGAAAGCATCCCTTTTTCTCTTTTTAGAAAAAAACTACCAGCCCTTCAAATCCTTTCCTTCTTTTAAATATCTCAAGTTAACACCGATAAAGTTCGATCCTGAAATTCCCTGCAACACTTCCGCTTAACCCTCCACTAGTTTTTTCATCAGTTAAATTTTCCAATAAATATTGCTAGTCTCTAATAAAACCATAAAGGCAAAAGTAATATGCAACAATTCGAAACATTTCAGATCACTCCATGAAGGCATTGTCAGTTGTTCTGAGCCACATGGAAGAAGATTTGTATTGGCTCCAGCTCCTGTTCTGTCTTGATTCAATCCTACTTTATTGCCTTAACGATCCCTGTATCAAAATTCTCATCATTAATGCAAATATGTGCATTTAATAAGGTGCCTGACCCCTTTTCTTCTTTTTTGAAAAATAACTTTACTCAGACCCAAGTTATTCCTCCGACCCCAGTTATTCGTTAATCTGAAATTGAACCCCGTAATCAATCGACCCCCCCATTGATCTTTCTTTAATCACTTGATCGATCTTGACGAGGTCTACCTGGCTGATTTAAACCAATCTTACGACCTGACATAATTTCAACTTGTTTTTTAAAAAATGCGTTGCCTAGTGGCGTACCTGAAGATAAGCTCGCACGAATAATAGCCAATTCATCAGTATCTGCTTTTATTTCAAATAAGCCCCGATACCCAGACTGTCTTGCTTGGGCGTTATTTCCTATTGCCAAATATTGTTCATGAAACTGGATAACTGCATTATCAATACCTTGTGCATTTGCCGTATAACTTGACCAACGATACTTAGCAGGATGATCAACCATACCAGCGCGCACTGGATTCATTTCAATATATCGCATGCAACTTAAAAAATAAGCTTCAGATTCAATGATATTGCCTTTATGACGACCTTCCCACAAACTACCTCGGCGTTGATAGGTTTTATTAATATAGGGTACATAATGTCGCCCAACATGCTGAAATAAAGAACTGATAGCCACCGATGATTCTGGTGTCATTAATAAATGCACATGATTAGTCATTAAAACATACGCATGTATCAGACAACCACAGGCCTCAGCCGACTCTTTCAAAATACGCAAATAGACCAAATAATCTTCAGCCTCAAAAAACACCGGCTCTTTGTTGTGTCCTCGCTGAAACGCATGAACAGGCAGGCCCGACTGGTAAAATCGTAGCTTTCTTGGCATTAGTTATTTAATAATGTTAATGGTTCTCTCACCTTCAAACCTTTAAATCGCTTAAACCCCTTGTCGGTAGTCACCCATTCACAACCCCATTCCATGGCCAGCGCAGCATGATAAGCATCAGGTATATCATTACCTCTCGCATTAATCTGCTCCATAAATCCCATAAAAATCTGCCAATGCATTGAGCCAGGAGCAAGGCAAACGGCATTTGGTAAGGTTCTAATTTGTTCAGTAAAACGAATAGCACTCAATAAAGTTGACGGAACTTCAAACACTTTCGGATGCGTCACAATCCGAAAAAAACCACTCAATACCAATTCCGAATACCCAAAAGAAGCCGGGGCATTTACAACCGACTCTAACCATTGACGATAAGCTGAATGATTGGCCGCATCCGTTCTATGTGCATACACCAAAACATTAACATCCATTAAATACATCAATAATCGTCCATAATGTCGCTCAAACTACGACTATTATCTAAATTAACCCCCGGCTTTAAACCTGCACCTGAAAAAGTTTCCAGGCTAACAAAATCATGCTGAGAAGTTGGATGCGAGAAAAAATTACGTAAGGCATCTTCTAAAATTTGTTTAATCGTACACCCTTGCTTTACCGCCTGGTGCTTAGCATAAAGCAATAATTGATCATCAATATCTATAGTGGTTCGCATAAAATAATCTCCCATGTAAATTAAACATTTCGAAATATAACAGCAAATGTCTTGTTTATGCAAGTATGCTTTACTAAAAAAGGGTCTGACCCCTTTATTTTTTTAGAGGTTACGGGTTGCACCAATTAACACCGATCTTTCATAAAGCGTTTCAGGGTCAATATCTATATTGCCCGGCCATGCTACAGTACCATTTTCTATAAAAGCACCTTGAAACACATTCCCAGACTTGAGTCGAGCCCAAGGTTTTTGATCTAAATATGCCTTCATATTAAAGGCGCGTCGTTCCCCATTTTCAAAATCAAGAAACAGAACAAAATCAGATTGAACGCTGACATGGATGATATCTAGTAACATATTAAACTCGTTCACTTAAGTGGATCAATGCGAAAAGGTTCGACACCTTCAGTAGCAAGTTCCTAATCAGCTAACAATTCTTCACGATGCAAATCAACCCACACCTGCACCATGCGTAATTGTCTAGGGGGTACTCACCTGCAAGGAGTCTAGCTGCGTATTCAATAGCAATCGATGCCTTATAGCCTTGATAACGAATGTGAATGTGCGGCAGATGATGTTTTTCTTGAATTTCAAAAAACATCGAAACAATGATGCCATAAAACATACTGATAGTCGGCATAGGAATCACCTAATATATTGAATTAAATAGTTTATTTTAGTCTAAATTTAACATAACAACCATTATTTGAAACATCTCGGATGGTTTATGAGTGACTGCTTTCAGGTCTGATGCTGTCGTTGATTTAACTCAAACGGCGGGCGGGTATAACGTACATTAGGTCCAATCTTGATATACGGATATTGTGTTCGCCAGTAGAGCGCCATTTGATCAATGACTTTTCAGGTGTGCAAATAAGGATTGATGCTTCGGAAGTATCGACAATGATATTGTCGTCTAATGAAATGTAACGGGTTGTTGCTGACATGCTGGCCGCCCTTTGGGGGTTTGTTTAAGTAGCGGTCATTATTTCGAAAGGTGAAAATTAAAAACAGATGAAAGTGTTAGCTAGGTTATTAGTTAATAGGGTGGCTAGGTTATGTTAACCTCGCTATTTATATGGCCTGCAATGTAATCATTATTATCTTGGAACAATGCACGCTCTATGACATAGCAATTGTTCAATAAGGTTTTAATGGTTGTAGACTTAGATTGATTACCTATTTTTAACCAAATTATTTTGGGGGGCGATCCGTATAACAGGTTCATTTCGTAAAAGTCAGCATCTTTAGTAGTAATTACAAAGCCGTTATCAATGGCATATTGACGGATAGTTTTATCATCAGTCTGCTCCATTCCTATTAGTGCTACTTGCGTTGAGTCGGGATAACAGTCTTGAATAAAAGGCACTATTCGCCTTGATAAGTTTTCATCAAGTAACAGTTTCATAATGCCTTGATGGTAATTGACCTGCGCTCTCTATCGGCGGCAAATAACAAACACGCGGTAATATCATCAGCGTTTAGTTCGGGAAAGTCGTCAATAATTTCATCTCGACTCATACCCTCCGCCAGCCAGTCAAGAACATCATAAACGGTAATTCTCAAACCTCTAATGCAAGGCTTGCCGCTTCGTTTGCCGGGTTCAATAGTAATAATGTCGTGGTAGTCAATGGTCGTCATGGTTAATCCTTATTGCTAGCATTTCGTTTAATTGTAACAACATTTTCAATGTCAGGCGTGGTCAACTGCTGAATAGTATCGGCAATTTTAAAGGTCGCTTGCCTTAGTGTTTCGTTTCAGGTAATAATAGTCAAGCGGCGTCTCTTTCCTTGTGCTTAATAATTGTTCAACAATTAAGTAATCTGGAGTCTGTTAAAAAGTATTATTATTGTAGTTGGATATTTATTTTGCTAGTATTAGGTGTAAGCTAAATATTGCAGATAAATTTATTATGGTTAATACAAAAAAAGTGTGTGATTTATGCGGGTTGCCTGTTGAAGTTCCGGGTTTTACACTAAAAACTAAAGAAGGCGACAAGGCATTTTGTTGTGAGGGGTGTAAGGGCATTTATCAATTGTTAAATGAAGATCAGCTTTTGCCTGATTCCAATGAAGATTAAATATCCGGCACTTTTTAAAATTAAGGAAAAATATTTATTATGAATCACGTACACACTAAAGCAGCTAGTTCTGTAGCTAAAAAAGTTGTTAAAGGGTCAATTGTTTCATCTACAGTACATACGGGGAGTAGACTAATGGGTAATGTTGCTAAACATCCGGTTTTGGTTTTTGGCTTAGGCTTGATAGCGGGCTATATGGTTTATAAATACAGAAAAGAAATAGTTTCCAGCACAACTAAGGTTGTTGATGCAGGCAAGGACTTTGTATTACAGCAAAAAGAAAATTTAGAAGATTTGGTTGCTGAAACTAAAGAGTAATTTATAGCTTATTTATTTAAGAGAGTTCATTCTTTATTATAATGAGTGACTTCATTAACGGGTGTTTTCCTGTCTACTTAAAGTCAGGGCACCCGTTTTGTTTTTTAGGAGTTTGCTTGCCTTATGTCGATCCAAAAAGAATTTGTACTACGTTATAGAGAAGACGGGCATGTCAGGTTTCAAATACCGACTCGAATCTGTAATGTTGATGTAGCCAAAGCAGTAACCGATGGCATTTCTGGAATAGACGGCGTATACCGCGTTAAGCTCTATCGCAGTCAGCAAAAATTATCTATTAGATTTAATGAGCCGGTTTGTGACTTCAAATCTTTGGCCAGACTTCTATTTGATTTGCTGGCTGACTTGGAACAAAAAGGTGCCTTAAAGCCAGGATTGGTCTCGAATCCAGCTCATTGGAAAGAAAAGTTTAAAGCCAAACTGAATAACATTAAAGTCACGCGATGGGCTAAAGAAAAATTAGGTGATGCCAAAGAGACGGTTCAGGCTGCAAAAATCATTACCAGACTTGGAATGAAAACCCCTAAAGCTTTCATAAAAAATCCTGAAAAAACCATTATTGATTTTTTAAACGATATTTTGGTACTTTTCCTTATAAGACTGCATTGGAGCGATATTACACAAAATTGGTTATTAAAGCCTCTTAAGTATCGTTATGAATGGATGGCATTGTTTTATATGTTTTTTTTATTGGTTCGTTCACGTAAACAAAAATAGTGGCTAATCATCTAAGTAAAAGACCACAGATTCCCGGATTAGTGAGACTAATAGTCAATTTTTATAATCCGGGAATCTTTGGCCACGTTAATACCCACTGTTATTCTTCTGCAGCCTATTTCGGATAGCTTTTGTCATGGATCCACAAATTTATAATCCAAAAAACTTTCACTTGGCTCATCAATTAATTCGACGTATTAGAATTATTTCGCCAGTCTTAAAAAATGATCAAGAGCGCTGCTATATTTTTGAAATTCTTTTAAAAAAACGGGCTGAAATAAAGAGGGTTCGGTCGATTTATGGCTTGGGCTCAGTGGTTATTGAATTTGATTCGGCTCGATTACCCAAAAAGAATTTACTTATTTTGCTGGACGCTGTGTTGGGTAACATTGCCCGAAAGAAAGCTGATCAAGGTAAGCAGAAAAATAAAATTTTTGACGGTCCAGTACACGAAGTTGATCTTGCCGTTGAAGGCATGACTTGTGCGTCCTGTGCCTTATTAATTGAAATGGTTTTAAAGCGCGATCCACGAATCAAGCAGGCCAGTGTCAATTTTGGTACATCAACCTTGACGGTTCATGGTCAGCTGGCCAGAGATGATGTCAGCGCCAAGGTTGCAACCTTGGGGTATAAAACCTATGCGATGGATACCTTATCACAACGCAAAAACCTGATTGAAAAGGAACAGCAACGAGTTGTTATGGCTAAGCGCCGATTTATCTGGTCGGGATTATTAAGCTTGCCGGTTGTCATCGTTGGCATGACTATGCCGACAACACGCTGGTTACACTGGTTGCAGTTTGCGCTCACCACGCCTGTAGTATTTTGGTCGGGCGGAACATTTTTTGCAAAAGCATGGCGCTTAGCTAAGCAACGCACTGCCAATATGGACACCTTAATTGCCCTAGGAGTCGGTTCAGCGTACGGCTATAGTTTGCCGGCTTTATTCAGACGTGGCGGGCATCTCTATTTTGAGGCCGGTGCGGCCATTATCACCTTTGTATTGCTGGGCCGGTTTTTAGAAGAGCAAGCCAAAGGCAAGGCAGGGGAAGCTATACGCAAGCTGGTTGATTTACAGCCGCAAACTGCGACCGTCATTCGAGATGGACAAGAATTTATCATACCCGTAGATGATTGTGTGATTGACGATATATTACTGATTCGTCCTGGCGAGAAAATTCCGACTGACGGCGTTGTTGTTCTCGGTGTATCCACAGTTGATGAAGCCATGGTGACGGGGGAAAGCCTGCCGGTCGTAAAAGATATCGGACATAAAGTGATAGGTGGTTGTGTTAACGGTGGCGGTGCGTTGCGTGTGCGTGTTACCGCGGTCGGTATGGATACCGTTCTGGCTGGTATAGTACACATGGTCGATCAAGCGCAGGCAACCAAATTACCGATACAAAAACAGGTGGATAAAATTTCCGCTGTATTTGTACCCTCCGTGATGGTGCTATCAGGCTTAACGATGGCAGGTTGGCTAATGGTAGGTGCGCCTTTTGGCTTTGCTTTTGGTAATGCTATTACCGTGCTTTTGATAGCTTGCCCTTGCGCATTGGGATTGGCAACACCGGCGGCAATCATGGTGGGAGCGGGGCAAGCTGCCCGTGAAGGTATTTACATTCGTAATGGCGAAAGTCTGGAAACAGCGGCCAAGCTTAATGTCGTGGTTTTTGATAAAACCGGTACGATTACGGAAGGCAAACCTAAAGTGACGGATTTACTTAAATTATCCCGAATGAGTGATGAAAAACTCATTCGATTGGCCGCTTCCGCAGAAAATAATTCAGAGCATTTTTTGGGTAAGGCGATAGTGGCTTATGCTAAAGAACAAGCGATAGAATTAGAAGAATGTACGTATTTTTACAGTGAAACCGGACGAGGCATTGAAGCCGAAGTGGACGGTAAAACGCTGTTGCTGGGAAACAAGGCATGGCTGCTGGACAAAGAAATCATCGTTGACAGCTTGTTGGCTGCCGTCAGTGATTTTTCAGGGCAAGGTAAAACCCCCGTTTTTATGGCGATCAACAACAAAGCAGTGGCTGTATTCGGCATTGCTGACAAACCCAGGCCACAGGCCATTCAGGCTATTCAGCATTTAAAAAAGCTGGGCATACAAACACTCATGGTAACCGGTGATACCGAAAAAACAGCTCAGTATATTGCAGCTATTGTTGGTATTAAAACGGTTATTGCCAATGCCAAACCGGAACAAAAGTTAGCCATTATTCATCAGTTTCAAAGCGAAGGTAAAAAAGTCGGCATGATTGGTGACGGTATTAATGATGCACCTGCCTTGGCGGCTGCCGATGTCGGTTTTGCCATTGGTACAGGGACTGATATAGCGATTGAGTCTGCGGATATGACATTGGTACACGGCGATATTACTAAAGTGACAGGGGCTATTCAGTTAAGCACCGATACCATTAGGATTATTAAGCAAAATTTATTCTGGGCGTTTGCTTATAACGTTATTGCCATTCCGGTCGCGTCAATGGGTAAACTTAACCCGATGATAGCCTCTGCGGCAATGGCCTTAAGTTCAGTTTCGGTTATTGTTAATTCATTACGACTCAGTAAAAAACAGGATTAAAAATGGATCATTCAACGATGGATATGGGCATGCAGCACGTAGTTGCAGTTGCCGGTGGCTTTGATTATGGTCTGGCTTTTATGGCGGGTGTCTTAGGTAGCGGTCATTGCCTGGGAATGTGCGGCGCTCTGGTTTCCGGATACTTTATGAATGCAGGGGCATCAAGAAGTTATCTGCCTTATTTTGCCTATCAGATGGCCAGGATACTGGTTTATACGCTGGTTGGTTTTGCCGCTGCAGCACTTGGGTTTGTTTTGGTTTCCAGTGGTGTGTTTGGTAAAGTTCAAAGCATCTTGCAAATGTTTATCGGTGCAGTTGTTATTATTCTGGCTTTGGGGATTTTAGGATGGATTCCTTTTCAGGGTTCCGTCAGGTTATTACCCATGAATATACTGCGGCGGGGTTACGCTGAATCAAGAACCAAGGGGCCAATTTTAGGAGCCACCATTGCCGGCTTGTTAAACGGCTTAATGCCCTGTCCGTTAACGTTTGCCATGGCGGTTAAAGCCACGTCAGCCACGACCATTATGGAAGGGGGCTTGTTAATGCTGACCTTTGGCGCAGGTACATTGCCTACTATGTTGTTTATCAGTCTGGCGTTTGGCAAAATGACTGCCAATTTCAGAGGCTTAATGCTTAAGTCGGCCGCACTTATTATGATTGTAATGGGTTGCAATACTATTTACATGGGTATGTCATTTTATGTGGCTGATAGTTTTCAGCAGCATAATTTTATCTACGATATTAAAAACCAAATTGATCAGGTCATTATGTTTCTTGAACAAATGGTTAATTACTATACAGGTATGATAAAAAACATACAGGGTGGGTAGGCGTTGATGCAATATTTATATTGTTCAGAATGTATCGGTAATGTGTTCAATGATTATTAAGTCGGCCTAAAATCAATAAATTAAATTACCTTTTTAAAAATCGGGCAAATTTCTTTGCGCGAATTATCATCTTCAATAAAAATTTCCTAGTTATTCACATAACTCAAAATCTTGGATTTCTCAAAAGTCACCCATAAGTTGGTGTTCATTGAAGCATTCAGGGATGAACGAGACCCCCCAGTGAAGTGCGTACGATTTTCTTAGCACTGAGCGCGAGGGCCGATTTAATTAGCTATCCGCTTTCTGCTTTTGATGTTCTTCCAGCAGTTTATCGATTAATTTTGTCAATGGAATATCAAAATCAAGTGCGATTTGTTTCAGTTGTTTATAGGTTTCGGCTTTAACGCGAAGCATTTTATAATCTTGCATGGGGAATATAGTTACAATAAGGCTGCTCGATGTATAATAGTTTACATGAAAATCATCAAAGCCTACAAATTTAGATTTTATCCGGAAGTACAGCAAGTTAAACAACTTGCCAAAGAATTTGGTTGCGCTAGATTTGTATGGAACCAAGGCTTACTGAGACGGGA
>JAPLRP010000056.1 GCA_026399095.1 Methylococcales bacterium
TATGAAATCCCCGTGATAACACTCGTGATAACAAAAAGTAAGATTATAAAAGACAATATTATACAGCTATAGACTACAAAATAGAATAACTTACTGATAATACTAACTAAAAATAACTTTAATAGACCATAAAAAACTAGGTAAAACATAACCAAGCCATTCTACAAGAATGGTTAGCGGCTTTATTTTTGTCTAAATTTCACCACTCCAAGTCCTACTGTATTATAATTCACGCATTTTCATTAATGAAAATGTATAACTCTCTAATAAATTCCATTTTACAACTCCAATCCAAACAAGTCCCCGCAACAGGTATTGGTTTATTTCGTATTTTTTACGGACTGATCACTTTACAAGAAATCTTATTCCTGCTCTATTTCAATCATTTAATTTTCGACCCTATCCCCTATATAGACGTAGAATTTCCAATGATTCCATTCTTCCTCTGTTTGTGGGGAATAATCGCCAGCTTCATCATTATTGGCTATCGTTATCAATTTGCAGTCATTTGTAACTACATCCTGTGGATTATCTTCATTAATTTTACAACGATGCAGCGTGATTTTGATGGTGGCTTTGATTCATTTATGACAGGGGCCGGATTTTTTCTGCTTTTTATGCCGGGAGACAGAGCTTTTTCGATAGATCAACTAAGATACAAACTCAGCACGCCTTTTACGCATTACAATACCTATCCAAAACCTACCGTTTCTAGTCTTTCATATTACTTGCCAGTTCTGATATGTCTTGGCTTCCTTTATTTTGACTCGGCTGTCCATAAACTATTTGCCGAACACTGGCGAAATGGCCTTGGCTCTTGGTTACCCTCAACCCAACCTTACTATGTTTCAGCCATTGACATGTCGTTTCTGCTGAACAATGAACTACTACAAAAAATTATTGGCTATACCGTACTAGTTTTTCAATTTACTTTTATCTTCTTTTTTTCAAATCCCAGGTTACGAACTGTTTTTTTATTAGTTGGCCTCGTACTTCATCTGGGCATCACACTGTCTTTAAACATCTATCCCTTTGGCATGGGGATGCTTATATTTTACCTATTACTCGTTCCATTTAGCTGGTGGCGTGGCCTAAGCAAATTAGTGACAGCAAGACAGCCTTCCTTAACCGTGTTTTATGACCAACAATGTCCTTTATGTAACCGTACCGTGCTCACACTTAATCATTTTGATTTATTTAATTGCATCGACTTTAAAAGCGCACAAGCATATGCCCAAAACTACCCTGCACTCAGCAAAATAAGCCCGGATACACTTTTACTAGATTTATATGCGGTAGACCACTCAAATCGAATTTATTCAGGGGTTGGTAGTTATATTCAAATCCTAAAAAAAATGCGCTACCTCTATCCAATCGGCTTCATTTTAAGCTTGCCTGGCATTTATACACTGGCAGTTATTAAGTATCGTTCAATTGCCGACTCTCGCGCCCGCATCACTTGCGATGCTGAATGCTTTATAGCAGCGGGTATGACAGACAATAACTTGTATCGTCAAATTTTTGAAACATTCGCAACCCGCAAGCCCAAAGCTTTTTCCAGAAAGCTTGCAAAAATATTGGTCGCAATAATTGTTTTACAATTAAATAGCACAATACATTACGGACTCCTTTACAGGCTTAATTTGGATGTAAAAAACAGCCCAATCAGCGCACCCATTGCTGAAGCCAGTAATGCGCTTCTTATGGTATCACTAACCTTTTTAGGTATTACTCCGCATGCGCTTTACCTTCACGATCACTTTGTCGGTTACGATCGTATTTTAGCAATCACCTACACCGATCAAAATGGCGTAGAAAAATGGCTGCCCTTTGTAAACGAGCAAGGTCGATTACTGGCCCCAAACTGGGGGCGCGTTCATTCCATGTGGGCGAATATTGCGGTAACACCGACTATCAATAATTTAAGGTTAGAAAAATTCATCATGAAAGTGACCGCGTTCTGGGGCCTGAAAATAGGCTTAAATCTGGACAAGACTGTATTTAATATCAAACTTAAAAGAATTAATGCACCTAGTTACTGGGTTCATGATCAACTTCATCAAAACTTTTCTGCTCCTTGGGCTACCATAGGTTCTGTGAAATGGAATAACAAGGTTATTTCGTTTAACTTACCTGAAAATATCAATTCCTTATAAATCCTCGAAATGACCAAAGAACTTTTAGTATTGCATCATCATTCCAGTCATGATATAAAATACCTGTGCCTAACCAAATAGGCGCATAATAAATAAAATAATTTAAACCCTTTGGAGGATATAAATATGAAAAAAATCTTAGCACTTCTAGCTATGGCATTAATGATTGTTGGTTTGTCTGGCTGCATGGATGATCCAGATGGATCAAAACAAAAAGTTTCTAGCTCAATCGCACTTTAAGCTAAACACACTGCTACACCAAAAAACCCAGCCTAGGCTGGGTTTTTTGTTTATAAAACGTCTCTAAAGAACGCTAAACCAATCGCCCCCATAAATCATAATCATCAGCCTCTTCAATCTCGACCTCGACAAAATCACCCACTTTAAGATGGGTTGCTCCATCAATAAATACCTGCCCGTCTATTTCCGGTGCATCAGCCTTGCTTCTGGCAACCGCGCCTTCTTCAACCACTTCATCTATCAAAACAGTCTCAATACGGCCTATTCTTTGCTGTAAACGCGCCGCACTAATCTCAGCTTGATGTGCCATAAAACGAGCCAAACGCTCCTCCTTAACGTCTTCAGGAATCAAATCCGGCAAATCATTGGCAACAGCTCCTTTTACTGGAGAATAAGCAAAACAACCCACCCTATCGAGCTGCGCTTCAGTCATAAATTGCAGTAACGCCTCAAACTCTTGTTCAGTTTCTCCAGGAAAGCCGACAATAAAAGTACTGCGCAAAGTAATATCAGGACAGATCTCACGCCACGCCTTAATGCGTTCAAGATTGTTTTGAGTGGCGGCAGGACGTTTCATTAACTTAAGAATACGACTATTAGCATGTTGAAAAGGTATGTCTAGATAAGGCAATATTTTCCCTGCCGCCATCAAAGGAATGACTTCATCAACATGAGGATACGGATAAACATAATGCATTCGCACCCAAATACCCAAATCACCCAGCGCCTCGGCTAAATCATAAAGCCGGGTTTTAACAGAACGTCCTTTCCAATCACGGCTTTGATATTTCAAATCCAAACCGTAAGCACTGGTATCCTGCGAAACCACCAATAATTCTTTAACACCCGCCTTAGCCAGTCGCTCCGCTTCCAATAAAACATCATCAACCGGCCTGCTGACCAAGTCGCCACGCATTGACGGAATAATACAAAATGTACAGCGATGATTACAACCCTCAGATATCTTTAAATATGCATAATGATCCGGGGTTAGCTTTATGCCTTGCGGAGGTAAAAGACTGGTAAACGGATCATGTCGAGGCGGCAAATGCTCGTGTACAGAAGCGACCACTTGTTCTAGCGCGTGAGCACCTGTCACTTTTAAAACCTGAGGATGACGAGCTCTGATCTCTTCTTCTCTGGCACCCAAGCACCCCGTCACGATGACTTTACCGTTTTCGGCCAAAGCCTCACCAATACTGTCTAATGACTCCTCAACGGCTGCATCAATAAATCCACAGGTATTAACAATCACCAAATCAGCATCTTGGTAATTCGGTGAAATGTCATAACCCTCCGATCTTAGCTGGGTTAAAATTCTCTCGCTATCAACTAGCGCTTTGGGACAGCCTAAACTAATAAAGCCGACGGTAGGGATCTTTGTCATAAATATCTGTAAGGTATTAGGTAAAGTAATTATTCTTTGATCAGCAGACGCACAATCTATTGCCATTTTAGCACCTTAGGTGAATAGCCAATAAACAAAGCCGTTATTTCAGTAAAATAGGTCGTTAAACGCCTTGACATCAGTCCTCAACAAACTTTTTATTTTTCAATAAAACAAATAGTTATAAACATTCCAAGCAACACACTACCGCTTCAAAAATCCATATTCAGCAAGTTTTGGCTAAAAGCGCCTATAATTATTTAAAACAATCGGCACATATTTTAAGAACTCAATTTCTAAAAAAACCAGACTGCCGACTTAACCCAAACACCCACATTCAACATGAAACTTTTTATACTGAATGATGACTAAGGTGATCTGGACATAGGCTCAAGGTTAAAAAATGCGATTTTTTGTTTTAGTGTTAAATATTCTGGCTAGCTCAACCATACTACTTCAATCAACTGATATTTTGGCTGCCTCAGTAACCACTGACACCCTTAATAGCAATTACCCCAGCAAACCTGCTCAACAAAAACGTTCAAAAAGTTCGGGTGATCTTTGGGCTCGTATTCGTTTAGGCATGAAAATTCCCCAACCTACGCAAGCTACAACCAACCCGGAAACGCTCACAGGGAACACTTCAATTAGCTATTCTAAAGCCCGATCAACACGACTGCTTGCAAATCAACAAGTTAATCAGCAGCAAACGACTATTACGCCTCTATATAGAGCTACAGCTTATGGACGCCTAAAATACAACGCCCTCATGCGCAGGAGAGCAGCCTTACAAGAACATCCAATTACTTTAGATAACACCGACCTTTCTGGCACACAAACCCGAATCCATACCCAGCTAGTTTCTCACTCACAATTAATCGGATTTAATGCCACCTTAGCCTCAAATGGCTTTAACAGTAATCCATTATCGCTAAAACAAAATGCCCCAAAAAACTCATTTAAGCAACCTGTTATCAATACACACACAACAGGATTTGACGCTGTATACCCCATTCAAGCTCAACGCCAAGAAAACACAAAATTTAGCAGAATACACAAACATATTACTTGGTACCAAGAGCACAGCGATTACCTATCTCAAGTAACAGAGCGAGCACGCCCTTATCTTTATCATATAGTTGAGAGCCTTAACCAACATCATCTTCCTTACGAACTCGCCTTATTACCGATTATAGAAAGCGCTTATCAGCCAACCGCACTATCACCCAAAAGTGCCGCAGGGCTTTGGCAATTTATCCCCAGCACAGGGCATGATTTCGACTTACAACAAACTGTACACTATGACGCGAGACTCGACATTACCGCTTCAACTCAAGCTGCAATGCGATATCTGACATTTCTTAATAAACATTTTAACGGCGACTGGCTGCTTGCATTGGCAGCTTATAATTGTGGACTAGGCGCTGTTGATAATGCAATCAACCGTAACAAAGCAGAAGGTCTTGCCATTGATTACTGGTCTTTAAGGCTTCCAGAAGAAACGCAGGAATATGTGCCGCGCTTCTTGGCCTTATCCAGTATTTTTGCCAACCCGGACTTTCATAATTTAAAACTGGCCCGAATTAAAAACGAGCCCTATTTTGTTAAAGTCAAAATACATCATCAACAGCATATTGATTACTTGACACACAAAGACTTTAAACAAATTGCACAAATTGCCAACCTGAGTTATGAACAATTTACAAACCTTAACCCTGGCTACCTAAATCCTGCCTTGGCAAACGACAAAAACTTTACTTTTCTTATGCCGGCAGCCAATGCAGATCATTTTCATCGGCACCTAGAAAGTATTGCTCAATTTATGAACCAACCTCCCACAATGACGACCCGTCATACCCCCTTAAAAAACAAAGATACCCACATAATCACTGCAAACCAAGACTTTGAATTTATTACGCTCTTTAATTGACCTAATAAGATTCAAAGGTCAAAAGTGACACGCTAATGGGCTTATAAAAAGGCTAAGCCGACCTTGGCAACGACTGCTTTGTGTGCAGCAGTCGGTGCTTTGTAAGAAGCAGTTTCTACTGTGTACGAAGTAATGGCTGCTGTATGACGACCTGCACGCGTTACTACATGATTTTTAACAACTGCAAACGGCAAACTAACGGGTTATCTTTACGTTTTAACAGCCGCTTATTGGTTGGAAAATACTCCCAAGGCAAAATTGGATACCTATACGCATTGATCAATAACAGAAACTTAATAATATTAAATTTTTAAACCTTTGGTACTTAATGGATGCGAAAATCAATAGCCTATCTGTCGAGTGAATGAAATTAATATAAAATAAAACAATTAGTTATAACGACTCCTCTCCCTATCAAGCTTTAAAAAAAACTAAAAAAAAGGCACAAGCTTTAAAAAAAACTAAAAAAAAGGCATGACAGCTTTTTTACAGTAAAAAAACCATTTACTGCATTTTTACTCTTCAAGACAAATTACCCTCACTCTCTGCTGCCAATGGCAGGCAAGGAGGCAATAATTGCGTTTGATGTTATTACGCCCTATGGCGGAGTGATTATTCATAATTGCTGGACATCTAACTTATCCTATCTTCACCGCAGCTATCGACTTTGCTGTTCACATTTGCTGAGCTAACTCATTGTTATTTTCAAGGCAAACAGTTATTCCTAGACGCGGAAGCAGTAATAATCCCCCTGCAACCTAGGTTTTTATACCTTCATATTACCCGCCTTCCTGAAGAAACATAAAACATAAAACACTTTAATTAAAAAAATAAAAATAACAAAAATTATTTTATTTTAATATTAAACCTTATTTTCAATTGATTCTTCCAATAAAATCCCTAATTTTTATGACATAAAGTGCCGTTAAACAAAAAGATATATTAAATATATGTTAATATTAAAATTATTAAATTATTAAATTATTAAATATATAGCTATATATCAATCAGTTAAAATTTAATACCAACCTTGCATGTTAAATTTTATTTACTTATTTTAAATATTAAAGATTTAATTTATTGCCTTTACAATTTATCCATGTATTCTAATCAACAACAACAAATAATGTTTAAAAACTTTTTTTGTAAAATTAATATTAAAAAAGTATTTTAACTTAATCAAGCAGTTATTTAAAGGGTGGATTATTATGCAAAACTGTAATATTTATAAAAAGAGCCAACTCTCCTTGGCAATCGCACTAACCTTGGCGTCCTCAGCGCCACAATTAGCTAATGCAGGCGCAGGCTGGGGAGATAGTACTAATGCTAATGGCGAATCCATTAAAACGGCAACTTATTACGCGAACAGCCCTTCAGGCATACTCCCGGCTGCGGATTGTTTTGATACTAAGCCGCCGTCTTCCGGCCCTTTCGACACCAGTGTGCCACACACGCCAAATGACGGAACAGCGATTCAAATAACCTGTGACTCTGGCACTGCACTGCGTAAATTTGTTGATCCCGTAGCATCCATACCGGTTGCGGTACCTGATACAACGACTTATCCAGGCTCAGACTATTATGAAATTGGCGTTGTTGAATACACACAACGTATGCACTCTGATTTGGCAAAAGCAACAACACTACGTGGCTATGTACAAATATCAACGAATGGCTCAGGGATTTCCTTGGGTGTAAACTTACCCAATGGCGCGGCTGCTTCCGCTGTTGCCAAGCCCGCTTATTTAGGGCCTATTCTTTCCACTACCCAAGGTAGACCGGTTCGTATCAAGTTTTATAATCTATTACCTGCCGGCTCTGCAGGTAATCTTCATCTTCCTGTTGACGAAACTATTACAGGTGCTGGCGTGGGCCCGGATGGTAAAACCATATACCAACAAAACCGTGCAGAAATTCATTTACATGGTGGCGATAACCCTTGGATTAGCGACGGCACGCCACACCAATGGATATTACCAGCCTCAGATGAACTGGCCTTAAAAACCACAAATCCAGCGATGGCACGCGGCGTTAGTGCCAAAAACGTACCTGATATGCCTGATCCAGGCCCAGGCGCAATGACGTATTACTACCCAAACAATCAAAGCGGTCGTTTGATGTTTTATCATGACCACTCCATAGGTATAACCCGTCTTAATGTCTATTCTGGTATAGCGGCTGGTTATTTAATCAATGACTTACCAGGCGTAGGTGAAAACCAAGCGGATCTTAAGGCTCTTTTGCCGACCGAACAAATCCCCTTGATCATTCAGGACAAAACTTTTGTAGCTAAAGATATCGCCATGCAAGATGCCAAGTGGGACACCCGCTTAGGCCAAGAAGGTGATCTATGGTATCCACACGTCTATGAAACCAACCAAGATCCCAACTCTGCGGATGGCACTAATCCGGTTGGTCGTTGGGATTGGGGTAACTGGTTTTGGCCCGTCTTTCCATCGGTCTATGATTTACCCACCGGTGAAGTCAAAGCTATAAATACAATAACCAAGCTCCATGAGTCCTCTACAACACCCGAAGCTTTCATGGATACGCCCGTGATTAATGGTGTCGCCTACCCTACCTTGGAAGTAGATGCAAAAGCCTATCGTTTCCGTATTTTAAATGCCGCGAATGATCGCTTTATTAACTTAGGGCTTTATTTAGCGGCGGATAAGCAAACAACGGATCCAGATGTACCGACCAACTCACAAAACACCGTACTGTGTGACGGCTCGCCTACGCGTCCCGATCAAACCCCCTTACTGACAACCGATTGTACCGAAGTTAAAATGGTAGTATTTGGTTCAGGTTACGTACCACCACATGGCGCGGCTTACACACCGGATGGGACACAGGCTTTTCCAACAACCGGCGGCATTACCGACACTGGTTGGGGCGCACAAGTTGATGGCTTATTCCCACAAGGCGCACCTGATCCTGCAACAGCCGGACCCAATATTATACAAATCGGTAATGAAGCCGGCTTATTGGCCTCTCCACTGGATATCCCTTCTACGCCGCTTAACTTTGAATACAACAAACGCAGCGTTACGGTACTTAACGTGCAAGAGCGCGGCTTGTTCATGGGCCCTGCAGAACGTGCAGATGTTTTAATAGATTTTTCAAAATACGCTGGCCAAACCTTAATTGTCTATAACGACGCACCGGCTCCCACACCGGCTTCAGACCCACGTATAGACTACTATACCGGTAACGGTGACCAAACCGGGGCCGGTGGCGCGCCTAACACCCAGCCCGGTTACGGTCCTAACACCCGCACCATCATGCAGATTCATGTTAAAGGTACGCCAGGTGTACAAGGCACACCAGGACCGTCAATCGCTGACCTGAATCAGGCTTTACCAAAAGCCTATGCCAGCTCTCAAAATAAGCCGATAGTACCAGAGCCTGAATATAACACTTCATTTGCTACTGATACCGCTTATACGGCAGTCGCACCCTCGGCTCGAACCAATGCCCGCATCTACACCGGATCGGTTTATATCGGCAAATACAATGGCTTAAGCTTCAAAACACCCGAGTCTATTACCTATTTACCTGCACCGGTTTGTTCAACCCCCGCTGCGTGCGATACCGCCATAGCCACACAAAGAGCAAAAGCCAACAATGGCTTGGTCACGGCAATTGCTGGCGCGACCATCAGTGCCTATACTGAAAGTAAAGCCATTCAAGAGTTATTTGACCCTACCTATGGCCGTATGAATGCAACTTTAGGCGTTGAACTACCTTTTACCAGTGCACTAACGCAAACCACTATTCCCTTAGGTTATGTGGATCCTGTAACTGAAAAAATAGCTGACGGTGAAACCCAGTTCTGGAAAATAACTCATAATGGCGTAGATTCTCATCCGGTGCATTTCCATTTGGTTAATGTGCAAGTCATTAACCGTATTGGCTGGGATGGCACAGTTAAAAAACCTTACGGTGATGAAGCCGGCTGGAAAGAAACTGTTAAAATGCATCCATTAGAAGATATTGTGGTGGCTGTTCGCGCCAAAAAGCCTCTCTTGGGCGCACTTAATAGCAGCACTAAAGCTTTAATTCCAAACAAAAGCTTTGGCCTGCCCAACAGTGTTCGTTTAATGGATCCAACACAACCTGAGGGCTCGTTAACTGGTATTACGCAAGTTGATCCCGCTACAGGTACGCCAAGTGTAGTCTCCAACGCCATGCAAAACTACGGCTGGGAATATGTTTGGCATTGTCATATCTTGGGGCATGAAGAAAATGACTTTATGCGTCCTGTGGCCTTCGATGCCAAAGAAGGAGCACCGACTCAGCCAAGCAATTTAGCTATTAATGGAGGAACATTAACTTGGACTGATAATGCAACGACTGAATACACTTACAAGGTTGAACGAGCGGCTATTCTCCCGCAACAAACCTGTACAACTGTTCGCGGCAGGACTACCTGCATTACAACTAACGGTCCAGGCGCTTTTATTGACTTAACCGCTTCAGTATTGCCAGCCCAACAAACTTTCTTAAATGCACCGTTAGCGAATGCCGAAAGTTTTATTGACACAGCGGCAGTCGTTGCCAACACGGATTACCGTTACAGAGTAACGGCAATTGGTGCGGCAGGTAATAGCGCTTCAGTTACGGTGGATCGAATTGTTCCGGCAGCCCCAGTTGCGCCAGTATTGGCGGTAGCGACTGGCACCACAACAACAGGCACAACCTTAACGTGGACCGAAGCTACTGCAATTGCTAAAATAACAAGCTTTCAAGTATTTCAAGTAGGCAACAATACGCCGATTGCAACACTTGCCAATACCGCAACGACTTATAATGTCACCGGACTGACACCTACTACGACTTATCAGTTCTATATTGTCGCTGTAAACGGTACTTTAGCATCGGCTAATTCAAATACGGTCTCTGTAACCACGGCCTCACCGGTTACGGGTAATTTAACCGCACCCAGCAATGTCTCGATACAACGCACCAGTTTAACGGCGGCAACGCTAAGCTGGATTGATGCATCCAACAATGAGACGAGCTTCCAGGTGCAATCCTCTACCAACGGCACAACCTGGACAAATGTAGGTACCGCCATTACCAGAACCCAAGCACAGGGAACTTCAACGGGAGCGGCCTTAACAGCAGCACTGACTGTCAGTAACTCCACTAATGCCTCATATCGCGTCAATGCTGTCAACAGCACTACAACTGCCTCATCGGCAAGTGTATTACTGAATGACTCAGTCGCACCGGCAGCAGCGGGTTTGTTAACGGTAACCAAAACGCCAATCACACTATTTGGCTTAAGATTAGGCACAACAGTGAACCTGAGCTGGACGGACAATGCCAACAACAATGCCAGTTATACGTCACAATTTAGCACCAACGGGGGCACAAGCTGGTCAAATATCAGTGCAACTTTGGCAGGTAATGCCACGACATCGACTCAAACTGTTCTGGGCACTACTGCTGCAACCTACCAGTACCGGGTTCAAGCAGTTAATAGTGTAGGCTCTGTTATATCTACCAATGTTCTGTCCATCGTTTTACCTTAAGTAACTTAGGGTTGCAGTATCGCTGCAACCCGCTTTCAATACGTTAAGCTCTCTTTAATTAGAGAGCTCCGAGACAAGAAAGCCAAACGAATAACACAATTAACTGATTGAATTAATTAATTAAACCTAATACGAGATAAACGCCATGAAAACAATATTAAAACAACTCGCAACTGCCATGGTAATGCTATTGGCATCAGCAACCAGCTACGCCCTACCGATCGTACTGCCTGATCCAGCGACGAGTGCAAGCGAATCAGGTACTTTTAAAATCAGTGCTAAAGATGAAATCACTGTATCAGGCAGTCCCGTAAGCCTAACCACAACAACGCCAACTTCTGGAGACATCGCCAGTGGGACTGCGCGTTTCATGAGCGGGGACCTGCAATACAATGACGGCAATAGTAATGTTGATGGTAAAATAGCCAAAGTTACTTTTGGCAAACAAGTCATAAACAACCAAGTAATCTATATTTTAAAGGGCCTGATTTATGGCACGTTAAGTCAAGGTGGTCAACTTGTTGATGTGAACGGTAATTTTTCAGTATCTACCCTACCCGCACCAGAAGGTACAGAACTCAGTCAAGCTCAAGTAGATTCCAGTCATCTTATTTTGACTATCCGTTCCAACATTAACAATAATGTACAAATCAAATAATTAAAATAATCATAAGCTAACTGTAGCGACCTAGTCATATCGCTACAGTTAGTAACACCTTACTTTTCAGGAGACACCGTGTATTTCAATAAATTACAGTTAAGTTTTATTTTGGGAGCCGCTTTCTTGTCACAACAAGTGGTTGCTGAAACACAAACTTCATCAATTGCCGGCTTTAAATCTAGCGAAGAGGCTGTCAGTTATGCCGTCGGCGCTTCGGTAGGCAGAAACTTCAAAAAGGACGGATTTGCTATCAACCAAGATATTTTTACTCAAGGCTTACATGATGCCTTGACTGGTACAAAACTTAAAATGTCAGAAAAAGAATTTAAGTCTGTGTTGTCCGGTTTTCAAGGTGAAATGCGTCGCAAGATGGCCGCCAATCAATCAGAAAGAAATAATAAAAACAAAATTAAAGCCCATGAGTTTTTAACTGAAAATGGTAAAAAAGCCGATGTAGTTACCTTGCCCAGTGGCGTTCAATACAAAGTCATTAAAGCGGGCGACGGCAATAAACCCATCGACTCAGACATTGTAGAAGTTAATTATCGAGGTACGTTATTGGATGGAACCGAGTTTGACGCCAGCGCACAGGGCAAGCCCGCCAATTTAAAATTGGCGCAATTGATTCCCGGCTGGAAAGAAGCCATCAAGTTAATGCCGACTGGTTCCAAATGGCAACTTTTTATTCCTTCTAAAAGCGCTTATGGTGAAAGAGGCGTAGGCAACGATATTGGCCCTAGCGAAATGCTGATTTTTGACGTCGAACTGGTCAACATAAGTAAATAAATCCAAGTTTCTCATTATTTAAGCCCTCTTTGTTTATTACCTAAAGAGGGTCTCTGGAATTAAGCATGTTAAAACCATCTCGCCCTTTACCTCAAGTCAAATCTGGCTCTATCCTGATTATTTTATGGGCTTTGTCATTACTACCGCTTCAGGTTATGGCGGAGATGTCTTCTGATAACGCCAACCTGATAGCGCAAGGACGACGCATCTATCAGGAGGGCATATTAACATCCGGAGCAGAATTAACCGGCTCACGAACTGGAAATGTTGATCTTAAAGGCGCTCAGGCCGCCTGCATTAACTGCCATCGACACAGCGGCATGGGGTCGGTAGAAGGTGATATTTTAATTCCACCCATTACCGGAAACTATCTTTTTAATCCCGACAAGATTCAGGTAAGCACCATGGATCCTCGTAGTGGCAAAAAATTTAATCAAACTCATCCAGCTTATACTGAAGGTAGTTTAGCTGCAGCCATTGCAACAGGCACCAATAACGCCGGACAGAAAATGCAAACGTTAATGCCTAATTATCCTTTAGGTAAACAAGATATGACTGCACTTTCTGCTTATTTAAAGCAGCTATCAACTAACTGGTCGCTTGGTGTTGATGCCGAAACCATTCATCTGGCAACTGTCATCACACCGGAGGTAGATCCAGAACGTCGCAAAGCCTTTCTGGATACCTTACAAAAAGCAGTTATTCAAAAAAATGGCAGCACACTCACTTCATCAAGCCTAAGAGGTCGCCATCACATGGCCTCTGCCGCTGACTTGGTACTGGGCACAGAGCGTAAATGGGTTCTACACATCTGGGAGTTGCAAGGTGCGTCAGACACTTGGACAGCGCAATTAAATGAAAAGTTAAAGGCACAGCCGGTGTTTACCTTATTATCAGGGTTATCTGAAAGCACCTGGGAACCTGTTCATAATTTTTGTGAAAGCAATCACATCCCCTGCTGGTTCCCAAGCACCCCGGTACCGGTAACTACACAATCTTTTTATAGTCTATATTTTTCTAAAGGTGTCATTTTAGAAGCCGATGTTCTGGCTCAAACACTAATAGAAAAACATCAAGTCAAACGGGTAGTTCAGATTCATCGCAATGATGCTGTTTCATCTGCCGCTGCCAAGCATTTGAGTGAGTCATTAACCAAAGTAGGCATTTCGACTGAAAATAGAATCATTAAGGAAGGTGAAACAGTTTCAGCAGAATCAGTGGTAAATGTGAGCAATGATGATGTCGTTATGTTTTGGTTACGTGATAACGACTTAGTGAATCTGGATAAGGTTGCACCACCTGAAGTCAACGCGCTCTATTTTTCTGGTGAACTAACAGGCGATGGACAAAGCATTCAAAAAGCATGGCAAGCTAAAGCTCATCTTATTTATCCTTACGAATTACCAGAAAAACGTCAATCTAATTTAACCAATTTTCACGCTTGGTTGAAATCAAAAAAACTGCCGTTGGTTGATGAGCCCCTGCAAGCCGAAGCCTTTTTTGCAGTTGAGTTTTTAACCGAAACACTCTCTGAAATGCTGGATAATATTTATCGCGATTTTCTGGTTGAACGAGCTGAAAGCATGTTAAGTAGAAGCGATACCGTAAAATCCGAGCAGCAAGTCCGCGAACGGCAGATGCGCGGTAAAACAGGCGCCTCAATATTGCAAAAAAGTACCAGTATTTATCCCCGACTTGGCTTGGGAGTTAAACAACGCTTTGCCTCCAAAGGGGCTTACTTGATGCATTTCGACAAAGACGGCAAACTCGTGACCGAATCTGACTGGATTGTACCGTAAACTTATTC
>JAPLRP010000077.1 GCA_026399095.1 Methylococcales bacterium
AAACAAATCGCACTTGATTTTGATATTCCATTGACAAAATTAATCGATAAACTGCTGGAAGCACATCAAAAGCAGAAAGCGGATAGCTAATTAAATCGGCCCTCGCGCTCAGCGCTAAGAAAATCGTACCCACTTCACTGGGGGGTCGCGTTCATCCCTGAATACTTCAAAGTGTATAATTTAATGGGCAAAGGTTATTTTGCCCACCTCATGTTGCCATGGGTTTAACTAAGGCTGGTCAGGGTTTTGTTTAGCCCAAGGGCACAAAAGGCGTTGCCAGATCTTATGATGGGTATAAAAATTAGAGCTTTGTATTTATTTAAGCCGATGGCTTGGGTTTGCTTGCGGTTAGCAAGGCATTTACGGTCATGCGGTGATTGATTTTTATGTCGATAAATCCGAAATGATGCATTTGCTGTAAGGCATTATTTTCGCGCATGACATGATCTTCTGATTCATCATTAAATAAATGCACGATCCATTGTTTTAATACATCTGTTCGATTTAACGGTGTCAAAATTTCAAAATATTGACTGACTTCATCTTGAACTGCGCGGGTGTGGTGTCTGATATCATTTAAAGCATAGCGATCACCGTTAATAAATTGCCCGTTTGGTTTTAGCACGCGGAAAATTTCTTTAAGTACCTGCTCACGATAGCTGTTAAGGAAATTATGGAGAGTATAAGCAGAAGCGATAAGGTCAATGCTGTTATCGGTCAAGTGTTTTAATGCCGTTAAGGCATCATCGCCACAAAAGCTTAAGCGCCCATCCGTAACCCATTGCTGCAAGTGATGTTTGGCTTGTTCTTGCATGGTGGGTTCATTATCAATACTCAGCACATGCAGGTTGGTTTGCGAGGACAAGAGTGCCAATGTGGTAATGCCTGTGCCGCCACCTAATTCAACGACTTGTAAAGTTTCAGTGGTCTTTGGATAGGTCTGCACGACTTCACCTACCAACCGACTCATTTCCGTTGCGGCCGGACAAATCAGTTTCAGTAAGTCATAGTCTTTCCCAATAACGGTCGAGAACATGGCTTCATAAGAGGTTGTAGCGCTCATTTTTCGCTGCTTCTTAGCGTAAGGAAGGGCTAAGCACAAAACTGCCTAGGGCTTTTCCAAAAGAGGCGCCCAGTTTGCCGGTCATTTTATCCAACAAGCTACTTTGTTGAGTAAAGTCAACCAGCTTTTCTGTACCAATGCTGTTTTTGGCGACATCATCATCATTACCAAAGTCATCGGCTATACCTAATTTAACACCTGCTTCCCCTGTCCATACCAGTCCGGAAAACATGTCGGGTGTTTCTTTTAAGCGGTCGCCACGTCCGGTTTTAACAGCATTTATAAATTGCTGATGAACTTGATCCAATAAAGTCTGCATAAATTGGGTTTCATCGGCTTTAGGTGGCGAGAAAGGATCCAGCATGGCTTTGTGTGCGCCGGCGGTTAAAAGGCGACGTTCTACACCCAGTTTTTGCATAATATCGACAAAGCCAAAGCCATCCATAATTACACCAATGGAACCAATCAGACTGGATTGATTAACAAATATCTTATCGGTGGCTGAGGCAATATAATAGCAACCGGAGGCACAGATATCGCTAACTACGGCAAATATAGGCAGGGCAGGGTGTTCTTTTTTTATTTTTCTTATTTCTGCATAAACATAAGCTGATTGCACAGGACTGCCACCCGGTGAGTTTGAATGTAAAATAATGCCTTTGGTATGTTCATCTTTAACAGCATCTCTTAAACTTTCAATGATATCTGTTGCATTGGCCTCTTTATCTTCAGCTATAACGCCAACCACATCAATAACAGCGGTGTGATATTTGCCATCACCCCCCAAATCTTGTTTTATTTTTGGATAAATAGCCATACCAAACAGGGCAAACAAGTAAACAAATGCCAATGATTTGAAGAAGATACCCCAGCGTCTTGCTTTTGTTTGTTCTGTAACTGCCGCTAAAGATAGTTTCTCTATGATTGCACGTTCCCAGTCTTTATCTTGGCTGGTTTCAGTTTTAACGGGATGGTCTTCTTGGTTTTTCATGACTTTTTAACCTTAAATAAAATTCAGTAATTCGGTTGGCTGTTTCAAGCACAGTAGGGGATTGTATAGTTTTAATACATCGGCTGATTGCGCGCCGCAGGTGACAGCAATGGCTGAGATGGGGACATTGATAGCCATTAGCAAGTCATGTTGAGTATCACCAATCATTAATGTTCGTTCTTTTGCTATTTTAGTGTGTTGAATGATTTCAAACAACATTTGTGGGTCGGGCTTAGAGGCTGTTTCATCCGCACAGCGGGTAATGCAAAAAAGATGTTCAGTCTCTGTTTCAATTAAGGCTTCTTGTAAGCCGGTTCTGGATTTTCCGGTAGCAACGGCCAGTTGATAGCCACTTTCTTTTAGCTGTATCAGCATTTCATAAACACCGGGAAACAAGTCGTTTCTACTAAAATTTTTAGTGGCCGATTGTTGTCTAAAACTAGCAGCCAAAGAGGTTTGGGTTTGTTCGTCGACTTCAGGAAACAAGGTTTTTATGGCATTGGGAGTACTTAAACCAATGACATTTTTTGCATTATTTGCATCAGGAATGGTGCAGTTATATTCTCGTGCGGCATTTTGCAGACATTCGGTAATCCAACCTATTGAATTGACCAGCGTACCGTCCCAATCAAAAATAAGTAGATCAAACCGGTTCTTCATTTTGTAATAGATTGATTAATTGCAAGGGTAAGGGCGCAGTAATGCTCATGGGTAAATCGGTAACAGGATGTTGAAACTTTAAGGTTTCGGCATGCAAGAACATGCGTTTATAGCCCTTGTTTCTGAATGTTTTGTTGATCTCATCCACGCCATAGCGATCATCTCCAATGATAGGATGGCCAAGGCTGGCGGCATGAACCCGGATTTGATGAGTGCGGCCGGTTTTTGGTGATGCTTCGACTAAAGTTGCATTGCGAAAGAGTTGCAAGCGTCTAAATAAGGTTTCTGCACTTTTACCGGATGGGCTTATCACTACGATGCGCTCGCCGCCTTTACTGACATTTTTTAACAAAGGCGCAGTCACGATGAGTTTTTTTCTGCCCCATTGCCCTGAGAGCAGGGCTTGGTAAGTTTTTTGAATTTGGCTGTTACGAAAAAACTCTTGTAATTTACGAAGGGCGCTGCGTTTTTTGGCTATCAACAGGCAACCGGAGGTATCTTTGTCAAGTCTATGTACCAACTCTAAAAACCGCGCTTCGGGTCTTATCAGTCTAAGTCCTTCAATAATTCCAGAGCTAACGCCACTGCCGCCATGCACGGCAAAGCCGGCCGGTTTATTGATAACCATAAAACCGTCATCTTCATATAAAATGCCGAGTTTTAATGCTTCTTGTAAGCCTTGTGGGACATAAGATTCTTCGGTGCGCTCTGCCACTCTTACGGGAGGTATTCTGACGATGTCGCCTGCGGCCAAGCGGTATTTAACATCAACGCGGCCCTTGTTAACTCTGACTTCACCTTTTCTTACGATGCGATAAATTCTGCTTTTGGGTACGCCTTTTAAACGGGCAATTAAAAAATTATCCAGGCGTTGATCACAATTGTCTTCGTTTATTTCGACGTAGATGACTTTGGGTGTTTGATTTTCTTCTATACTCATTAGACAAATAATAACAGCATATAATGATAAATGATGCTTTAAAATTGATGTAAGGCGATAAGGTTGCTATATTAGGCAAGTTTTTAAAAAAACACATTTAAAGCTCGGCAGATTTCATTAATGAAACTGGCTTGGGCTACTTAATGAACATTAAAATAACACGAGTGTGTGATTAATAATTCATTATACGATTTTCGGGTTCATCGTTCGACCCTAGACGCACGATTTTTTAATACCTGCTTAAAACAGAATTTACTACTAAAGACTGTAAAAAAAATTAAATTAGCATCTGCCGCGCTTTCTCTGGCTTTACCTAACTGGAAGCTAAACAACACTATAAAAGTGCGCAGATGATGGAACATAAGACCATAAAAACTAAGTTGTTTCTGTTTTTTAGATATATCGCTTCATGTTTGTATTGCCAAATAATTTGATGTAACAAGTAAAACAGTCTGGTTCAGTAAAGGTTGAGAATGGAGCAGGGAACTACAAGGATATAAAATGAAAAGAATGCTTATCAACGCCACGCAGCCAGAAGAACTGCGTGTCGCTTTGGTAGACGGTCAAAAACTTTATGATTTTGACATTGAAATCCCTTCAAAAGAACAAAAAAAGTCCAATATTTACAAAGGTATCATTACCCGCGTAGAGCCCAGTCTGGAAGCGGCATTTATTAATTATGGCGCTGAAAAACATGGCTTTTTACCCTTTAAAGAAATATCACCGCTGTACAGGGTAGCCCAGGAAGGCACTGACGATGGTCGACGTCCGGCCATAAAGGACATGATCAAGGAAGGTCAGGAAATTATTGTTCAGATCGAAAAAGAAGAGCGTGGCAATAAAGGCGCGGCCTTAACGACTTACATCAGTCTTGCGGGTACTTATTTGGTACTAATGCCCAATAATCCGAAAGCCGGTGGTATATCTCGCCGTATTGAAGGTGAAACGCGCAGTGATTTGCGGGAAGTAATGGCCTCGCTTGAAATTCCTGAAACCATGGGTTTGATCGTCAGAACGGCTGGTTGTGGTAAAAACGCCGAAGAACTGCAATGGGATTTAAATTATCTGTTACAACTTTGGGAAGCCATTGAGCGCTCTTCCACTGAACAAAAAGCACCTTTTCTGGTGTTTCAAGAAAGCAACGTTATCATCAGAGCCTTACGTGATCATTTGCGCGGTAACATTGATGAAATTCTGATTGATAATGAAGAGTCATTTAAATTAGTGCAAGACTTTCTTAAGGAAGTTATGCCGCACTTTTTGCCAAAAGCAAAGCTGTATCAAGATGCCGTGCCGTTATTTAGCCGTTATCAAATTGAATCACAAATTGAAGTGGCTTATTGCCGTGAAGTGTCCTTACCTTCTGGTGGCTCTTTGGTTATCGATCATACCGAAGCCTTAACATCTGTTGATATCAACTCTGCACGCGCTACCAAAGGTAGTGATATTGAAGAAACGGCGTTGAATACCAACTTGGAGGCCTGTGATGAAATTGCCCGTCAACTCAGGTTGCGTGATTTGGGTGGTTTGTTTGTTATCGACTTTATCGACATGCTGTCGAACAAAAATCAACGGACGGTTGAAAACCATCTGCGTGATGCGCTAAAAATTGATAGAGCCCGTATTCAAACCAGTCGTATATCTCGCTTTGGTTTGTTGGAAATGTCTAGGCAAAGAATGCGTCCATCACTAGGCGATTCTACCCAACTGCCTTGCCCACGCTGTAAAGGTCAAGGTACGATTCGTAATGTAGAATCCGTTGCACTTTCAGTATTACGGATTCTTGAAGAAGAAGCCATGAAGAAAGGCACTGAAAAAGTCATTGCCCATTTGCCGATTGAATGTGCGACTTTTCTGTTAAATGAAAAGCGACATGCCATTGAACAAATTGAAGCCAGACTGAAGGTGGGTATTATTATTCTGCCCAGCAAGCATCTTGAAACACCTGCTTATGATATCGACCGAATCAAGGAAAAAGAATTTGTTGATGATAAGCCCAGTTATTTACAAATAAAAGCCGAAGACATTACACTTCCAGAATTTGCGCAACAAATTAAACCGAAGCTTGAAAGAGCGGCCGTTAAAGAATTTATGCATGATTCGCCAGCTCCCGCGCAAGCCAAAAATGAAGCAGCCAGCCTTATCAAGCGTTTCTGGGATAAGCTTGTTGGCCCAAGTAATGATGAGCCTGAAGTAAAGGCAGTATCGACGCCTGTTGTTGAAAAAGTCAGTGCAGTTGAAGAAAGTCAACCGAGCAGAAGTCGTAATAATAGACGTGGTAGAGGTCAAGGGCAAAAGTCAGGGGAGCCACGCGCTAATCGCCACAATCAAGAGCGAAACATCGCGCCTGAAGTCAATAAAGAAAGCAAAGAAAATAAGGACGTTATAGAAAATAAGGAGCCAACCGAAAATAAAGAACCGCGCGCTAATCGTAATATGCGAGGTAAAGGTCGCAACGTTAGACGTAATTTGGCACCCGCTAATATAGCGGCAGTTGAGACGGCTCAGTTCGTTGCAACGGAAGCAGTTCCTGTCAAGGAAACGGCAGTTCCAGATGCGACAATAGGTTCTGCGGATGTTTCTGTAGCAACTGATGAACAGTCGCGGCCAGAGAAGAAAAATAATACCAGAAGAGGCCCTAATCGTAGGAGACCCCGTAATCCTAATTACAAAAGGGTTGAGGGTGAAGGTGAGAGTGATTCAAATGATGGTGAAACTAATCAAGCATCAACAGATGAAGCTCGAACCGCTCCAGTGACTTCTTATGATAGTGATTTTGCACAAAGAGTTGAAAGAGCGGAACGTTCAGAACCTCAAACGTCAATTTCAGCACCCTCCGCTCCTGAGTCGGTTGTCAAAGTAGTTGAAGCATTCAAGCCAGACGCTGGAACTGAATAACAATTAAAATCATCGGGGCGTAAGCTTTACGTTCCGATGATTACTTATTACTTATAGCGCACTTCGACTGCGTTTGAGCCAAACAACGATTTTAAGCGAGAAACCAACTCATCAGTTGGATGGATTCGCCACTCATCACCTAGTTGCACAGAGGTTCGTGCGACATCAGATGTATAATTAATACTGACAGGACAACTCCCTCCTTTAAAAGGATTAAGCACTTCGGTCAGTTTTTCTATGACTTTTTTTGATTCCGGCCTATTTTCCGAGGTATTCCAGTTAAGTTGAAGTCCCCTTGAAAAGCTCTCTCTGGCTTGCTCTATGTCGTAAAGTTTTTCTACGGTTAAGCGCATTGCACCAGAAAAATTATCGAGTGCCAAAGAGCCCTCGGCAATTAAGAGACTATCTCGATTAAAAATACTCTTGTATTTATCATACACTTCCCCAAAAACAGCGCATTCCAAGCGGCCTGATTTATCATCCAGGGTAGCAAAGCCCATGGTTTTTCCGTTCTTGGTTTGACGTGTGCGCACTTCGACGACCAGACCTGCAATACGCGCCTCCATTTTACCTCGGGTTACTTGCAAAGAAGCTATTTTTCCATGCGTAAAATGTTTTAATTCCGGTTCATATTGGTCGATTGGATGTCCCGTTAAAAATAGTCCTAAAGTTAATTTTTCCGAAGCCAGGCGCTCGTTATCCGACCAGGGTTCAATGTCGGTAGAATAAGTAAGCGGGTTATCTTGGTTGCTATCGTTCTCAGCGTCTTCTGAAGGTTGGTTGGTGAGTGAGAACAAGTCATTTTGACCGGTTTGTGCCATTTTTCCGTGTTGTTCTGCAACGCGGAGCGCAGTGGGTAATTCGGCTAAATGGCCGGCACGATTGGTGTCAAACTCATCAAAAGCGCCGGCGCGAATTAAGGCCTCCAGAACGCGTCGATTAAATTTACGTAAATCGACACGTTTACACAGGTCATATAAACCCGAAAAACGACCATTATTCTTGCGTTCTTTGAGCATGTCTTCAATAGCCGCCTCACCCACACCTTTTATGGCGCCCAAGCCGTAGACAATATGATTATCGTTATTCGCTGTAAAACGATAAGTTGAAACATTGATAGTTGGTGGCAGAATAACCAATTTCATCTGCCTGCATTCTTCTATCAGTATCACGACTTTGTCGGTGTTATCCATATCGGCGGATAACACGGCCGCCATAAACTCAGCAGGAAAATGCGCCTTTAACCAAGCGGTTTGATAGGCGACCAGTGCATAAGCGGCAGAATGGGATTTGTTAAAACCATAGCCGGCAAATTTTTCCATTAAATCAAAAACATAAGTAGCAATAGACTCATCTATCTGATTTGCAACGGCGCCAGTAGTAAACTTTTCCCGCTCCTTAGCCATTTCTTCGGCTTTCTTTTTACCCATGGCGCGTCTAAGCATATCGGCACCGCCCAAGGTATAGTGGGCAAGCTCTCGGGCAATTTGCATAACCTGTTCTTGATACAGGATAACGCCATTGGTTGGTTTTAGAATGGGTTCAAGCAAGGCATGGGCATATTCAGCTTTGGCACCATGTTTGACATTAATGTAATCATCCACCATGCCTGATTCCAAGGGGCCGGGTCGGAACAGAGCTACCAGCGCGATAATATCGTCAAAGCAGTCGGGTTTAAGCTTTTTAATCAGCTCCTTCATGCCTCGAGATTCCAACTGGAAAACAGCAGTGGTTTGGGCGTTGGTTAATAGCTTATAAGAGTCTGCATCATCTCGGGGGATAGTAGTGATATCAACCAGCGGCTTGTTTAGTTTTTTGTGTTTGGCATTAATATCTTGTAAGGTCCAATCAATGATAGTCAGTGTACGCAGACCCAAAAAGTCAAACTTGACCAAGCCAACCGCTTCTACATCATCCTTATCAAATTGGGTCACTAAATTGTTGCCGTCTTGGTCGCAATAAAGTGGCGTAAAGTTGGTTAATTTAGTGGGTGAAATAACCACGCCACCGGCATGTTTGCCGGCATTTCTGGCTGTACCTTCCAATGAAAGCGCCATATCAATCAGGGCTTTGACTTCTTCTTCGGTGTCATAAAGATGTTTAAGATCCGGGCTATCCGCCAAGGCCTTGGTGAGTGTCATGCCAATTTCAAAGGGAATAAGTTTGGCTAAACGGTCAACAAAACCGTATGCAAAACCCAATACCCGTCCTACATCACGAATAACGGCTTTAGCGGCCATCGAACCGTAGGTAATGATCTGTGCAACATGATCGCGGCCATAATGACGAGCAACATAATCAATCACCTCGTCACGGCGATCCATACAAAAATCTACGTCAAAGTCAGGCATGGAAATCCGCTCAGGATTTAAGAATCGTTCAAAGAGAAGATCGAACTCAATGGGGTCAAGATCAGTAATCTTTAACGCGTAAGCCACCAAGGAGCCCGCACCTGAACCCCGGCCAGGACCGACCGGAATAAGATTATTTTTTGCCCACTGAATAAAGTCGGCAACAATCATAAAGTAACCGGGAAAACCCATTTGAGTGATCATTTTTAACTCAAAATTCAAACGGTCATAATAAACCTGACGGTTTTCTTGGTCCGTGCCTTTGCCAACGGCAGGATAATGCGTTAAGCGTTCTTCAAGGCCTTTCATGGACTCTTCAGCCATAAACTCACCCAGGTTCATACCTTCAGGAACCGGAAAATCAGGGAGGAAGTTTTCGCCCAAAGTCAGTTTTAAGTTACAGCGTTTAGCAATTTCAACCGTGTTTGCCAAGGCTTCCGGGATATCCGCAAACAAGGCCAGCATTTCTTCGGTGCTGCGCAAGTATTGTTGATCGGTGTAATCTTTTGGCCGTCGGTTATCATCCAAAACTCGACCTTGATTAATACATACGCGCACTTCATGAGCGGCAAAGTCTTTTTGATAAATAAAACGGACATCATTGGTGGCAACTACCGGTAAATCAGTTGCCAGCGCCAAATCAATTGCAGCCGCTATATAACGTTCTTCATCTGGTTTACCAACTCGTTGTAACTCAAGATAGAAGCTTTGCTCAAATAATGTACCCCATTGTTCTGCCAGGCGTTTAGCTTCGTCCGGTTTATCTGCCAATAAGGCTTTGCCTATATCGCCACTCATTGCACCCGATAAAGCTATTAAACCCTTATGGTTTTCTTCCAGCCATTCTTGCCTAAGCATCGGGACACCTTGATGTTGGCCTTCTTGATACGCTTTTGAAATTAACTCGGTGAGGGTGATATAGCCGGCGTGGTTATTGACCAGCAAAGTTAAACGATACGGAGTGGCAGGTTCTTCCGGATTAAAAATTAAAACATCTGAGCCGCTAATGGGTTTAATGCCTTGCCCCATTGCTGCTTTATAAAATTTGACCAGCGAGAACAGATTGGCATGTTCGGTGACTGCAATCGCGGGCATGTTTAAATCAGCCAAGCGCTTAACCAGCGGTTTGATTTTTACGATACCATCAACCAGGGAAAACTCGGTATGAAGTCTTAAGTGAATAAATTCTGGTTGCATGAAGGCTATTGGCTAATTAAGCTAAAGACAAAGGCTAATAAGACTTTGCAGTTAACGATATTAAGTAATTATTTAAGTTGTATTTTATCATAATGAACAGCTTATACTTTTATCTATGACGGGCGGTGTGATATGGTTTGTATTAATAAGCCGGATTTCTATTATAAAAATAAAGGATTAGATTGATGAGTGACTATCAACATATTTTACTTGCAGTAGATTTTTCTGAACAATGTCTTTTTGTCGCAGAGAAAGCCAAGGCACTAGCAAATAAATATCACGCTAAATTAAGCATTATTCATGTTTTGGATAACATACCCATGCCGGATACTAATTATGGTGTTGTGATTCCTTTAGATCAAGATTCATTAGATGGCTTGTTAGGCGCAGAAAAAGCCAAACTGATGACCATCGCTGATCATTTGGATGTTAATCTTGAAAATCGCTGGATGATTTGGGGTATTCCCAAAGATGAGATTATTAATATTGCAGACAAAGAGCAGGTTGATTTAATTGTAGTGGGTTCCCATGGTCGACATGGCTTAGCTTTGTTATTGGGTTCAACGGCTAATAGTATTTTACATCATGCCAAATGTGATGTACTAGCGGTTCGATTATAAGTTAGCGACCACTAATCGGCTTTACTCGCCGGGTTTATCAGCGAAATATTCCAGGAATGAGGATCTTTTTCTCAAGCGCTCTCGCGATAAGTACAATAATGGAAACTAAACATAGATAAACCAGTGCTGCAAAAAAATAAGCCTTAAAGAATTGGAAGTTGGTAGAGGCCAATTCTTGAACACGGGCAAAAAATTCAGTGTATTGGATCAAGAAAGCGATCGAGCTGTCTTTAAGATTATTTATGATCTGGTTGGTAAGAGCCGGTATGGATAAACGTAATACTTGCGGCAAGGTAATCAGGCTAAATATTTGGCGATGATTAAAACCTTGCGCCTTGGCTGCTTCCAGTTCACTACGATCAAGTCCATTAAAAGCAGAGGTCAGATAAGCGGCATTATAAGCACCGACATTTAGCGTAAAGCCAATAACAGCGACAGTAAACGGAGTCAGCTTGATGCCCCATTGCGGCAAACCATAATACATAAGAAACAGCAGAACAATAAGCGGCATCCCAATAAAAAATGAGATATAGCCATTAATTAATCGCCTAATAATGCCCCTTTGGCTGAGGGTAAGATAGAAGACAACAACCCCCATTAAAAAACCGGTAAAACTAATCAGGCTGGCCAATTGCAATGTCTTGCCAAGGCCGGTCAGAATTAACGGCATTTGTTCCAGCAAATCGCTTATAAATCTAGCCCATTCGCTCACGAAGTTGAAGCCTCACGTTCAAAGAAGGAGCGGATTTGTGGGTCAGAATGATTGTTACAAAGATTCTCAAAAGTATCTTCCGCCTTGATAATGCCATGATCCAAGAAAGCAACGCGTTCGGATAGATAGCGTCCCAGTAACAAATCATGGGTCACGCACATAATCGTTACGTTATCGCGATGGAGGTTTTTAATCAGCATGGCCACTTCACGAGACATGATCGGGTCTAGAGCAGAGGTAGGTTCATCAAACACAACCACAGCAGGATCCATAGCCAAAGCACGTGCAAGAGCGACACGTTGCTTTTGCCCCCCCGAAATTTGCGAAGGATACTTGTCACAATGGATCGCCATATCAAGACGAGACAATTCATGTAAAGCTTTTTCTTTAGCCTCGCTACGGCTCATGCCGCGTATTTTACGCAGTGCCAGCGTAACATTTTCCAGCACAGTTAGATGTCGATAAAGTGCAAATTGCTGAAATACAAAGCCGATACTTTGACGCAGTGCACGCACATCAACCTCGGGCTTGGTAATATCTTCACCACGAAAAATGATCGTGCCTGAAGTTGGTTCGATCAGCCGGTTTAAGCAACGCAGTAACGTTGACTTGCCACAACCGGAGGGCCCCATCACCACTTTTACATCGCCCTCAACCAGACTTAGATTAACCCCTGCCAGTACAGTTTGTTTATCGAATACTTTGACCAAATTATTTATCTCAATCAACGCCATGAAGCTTCCTTTGAGGTGATATGTTTGCTTTCATTTAGGCTCTAAACCCGGGACACGGTAGTGGCGCTCGAGTAATTGCAAGCCAGCGAGGAAAATACGATAAATGACAAAGTACAAAATGCCTACAGCAAAATAGATTTCGATACCCCGCATTGTAGTAGAGGCTAAGTTCATTGCTTGTTTGGTGATTTCAGGTATGCCAACGGTATAGGCGAACGGAGAATATTTTAAAACGGTCGTAAACTCATTCACCATGCCAGGAAAGGCAAAACGTATCATCTGGGGAAATTCTATAGAAATTAAGATTTGTAGGCGGCTCATTCCCATAGACTGGGCGGCAATAATTTCCGAGGCATCCACTAAATCCAGCGCGCCGCGAAAGACCTCCGCAATATAAGCACCCGCAATCAATCCCAAACTAAGGGCCATTGCCAATAAGGGGGGGACTTTTAGGCCAGACATGGGCAAGCCAAAATAGACCATAAAAAGTAAGACCAGTACCGGTATTGCACGAAATATATAGGTAAAACTATCAAGTAAAAATCGGAGTCCTGGAAAGCTAAGTCGACGCAAACCGACGACGATAAGGCCGACGACCAATCCAGTGGCACTGCATGTTAGCGTAACCAGGACCGTATAGTTGACACCTTGAATGAGTTGTAAAACAATATCAAGAAAGCTCATAAGCCGTATCGTAATTGACTTATTTCATCCATTTATCGATTATCGCCTTAACCTTTTCCGGGCCGAGTTCAGTGAGGTATTTGTTAAAGTCATCACGCCTTGTTGAGCCTTTGGCAAAAGCAAACCCTAATTTGTCGAAACCGGTAAAAACATAGCTGCTTACCAGGGGCAATTTCAATTTGTTTTGATAATTAGCCAGTACGGGTTCTTCAACAAAAGCTAAATCAAGGTTGCCGTTTTGAAGATCAGTAATTGTCTCGCTGTAAGAAGGATAAAGCTTGACCTTACTGAGTGAGTAATAGCCCTTGGGCTCTAGTTCATTTTTAATCAGGTCGTTATAAGCCATGCCCCGAGGGTAGCCAATTGAATAATCTTTTAATTGAGCAAGATCAGTAATTTTGATATTTCTGTTAGTTAAACTAACCAAGTGCCAAGCATTATCGTAATATGGCTCTGAAAAATCCATCGCTTCTTTGCGTTTATCAGTAATAGAAATACCCGAAAAAGCAACGTCGGCTTGCCCGCTGGAAACTGCGCCCAGCATGCCCTGCCAATCATAAGGTGTGATTTTAAGAGAACAGTTACGTGCTTGGCAATAGCCATTAAAAATCTCAAGATCTACGCCGTCAATCTTTCCATTTTCTTCAAAGAGCATAGGCGGTGACGAGGGCGATACTGATACATTGATAACATTAGCGTCTTCTGTTTTAGAACAACCAACCATTATTAAAGCAACAATGGATAGTAATAAGCTCAGTTTATGTTTAATATTCAAAATAAGTTCTCTATTGTTTATGATTACATCCCAGTTTTCTGGATCTCGGTAGTTCATGAAAACCACTGGGATGGCCCATCCCACCTACTATCGGCATCGATGTGCCAAACTGATATGCTGCTGTCAGATAAATTAGAGGAGGAGTCTTGGATGAATATTAAACGAATAGGTATAGATCTGGCAAAAGAAGTTTTCAAGTACACTGAGTGGATAGCCCAAAAAAGGTACTCGTACGTAAATAATTACGAAGGTCGCAAATGGTGACTTATTTTGTAAAAACATCCCCTTGCTTAATTGGTATGGAAGCCTGCGTTAGTGCGCATTACTGCGTAAAAGAACCACAAAAGCAAGGGCTGTTTTTATCGGTACTTTTTATTTTTTACTCGCTCTGAATAAAAGATAGCCAAATATCTTGACCCAATTCTTCAGTAATACCCATAATTAAAAAAAATGCCTACAATTTTTAGATTATTGAATGCTTAAAGCTTGGCAGGATTGAAAAAATAATTATTTGTACTAATATTTAACTGCTTGAAGTGATTTGGTAGTCGTACTCAAGTGTTTAAACTTAATTCTCATACTGCCGGACTCTTGTTAGAGTCAGTTGATAAAGTTTATCTGCTGGGGGGTAGACCTATTCGCTTGCTAAAAGGACTAATAAAAGCAGGGCAGTATTGAGAGTTATTTACAACAAAATAGAGTTTTTTTGAAAGGGGGGAATGCATCCCATTTTTTCATAATAAACTTTGTTTGGAGTGAGTATTTTAATAAACTTAATTAAGTGAATTTGAAAGATTAGTGATTTAAATAAAGGAATTATCTATTTTCAATTCATATCATCAAGCTAAGCATGTATGATATGAATATATTAATCATGTCAATCATATTGTATTTTATTATTTAAATGCCCTCGAAGTCTAAAAAAGACGTTGATTTTAATTCAACAAATGATCCATACGCTCAGCGCGAAGCCGAAAAGTATGAAAACCCCATTCCTAGTCGTGAGTTAATACTCTCTGCCCTAGAACACGCCGGCAAACCTTTGTCTCGCGTTGATATTGCCGAAACTTTCAAGCTCGATAATGAAGAAGGCTTGGAGGCACTCCGGCGGCGCTTAAGGGCAATGGAAAGAGATGGGCAGCTATTGTTTAATCGCAGTCAGCAATATTGTCTGGTTAATAATAAAGATTTAATTGTAGGCAGAATTATAGGTCATCCCGATGGTTTTGGGTTTGTCAGGCCCGATGATGGTTCGGATGATTTGTATTTGTCGCCCCGGGAAATGAATCCTTTACTGCATAATGACCGAGCAATGGTACGTATTGCAGGTATCGATAAAAAAGGCCGCCGTGAAGGCGCTATTGTTGAGATTCTGGAAAGAAACACCCATCAAATAGTCGGTCGACTCTATAAAGAAGACGGCTTTACCTACGTTGTACCCGATAACAAGAATATAGCGCAAACCCTTTTAGTCCAGAAAGGTGGTGCAGGCAAGGCCAAGCAAGGTCAAATTGTTATCGCTGAAATTACTGACCAACCAACTAAATTAAGACAACCTATCGGCAGAATAATTGAAGTTTTGGGAGACCATCTTGCTCCTGGTATGGAAATTGAAATGGCTATTCGGTCTCATGAATTGCCTAATGTATGGCCAGAAGCATTGCTTGAAGAAATCAAATCCTTAAGCGCTGAAGTACCAGAATCAGCCAAAGAAAATCGTGTTGATTTGCGAGATACTGCTTTAGTAACCATTGATGGTGAAGATGCCCGTGATTTTGATGACGCTGTATATTGTAAAAAAACACCCAAAGGCTGGAAGTTACTGGTGGCCATTGCCGATGTTTCGCATTATGTGCAAGTTAACAGTGAATTAGACAAAGAAGCCAAAAATCGCAGCACGTCTGTTTATTTCCCTGAGCAAGTTATCCCCATGCTGCCGGAAATATTATCAAACGGTTTATGCTCGCTTAATCCGCATGTCGATCGTTTATGTATGGTATGTGAGCTGTTTATTGATGAACAAGGCAAAGTATTACGCACGCGCTTTTTCGATGCAGTGATGCGTTCTCATGCACGTTTAACGTATACAGAAGTCGCCAGTATATTGGTTGATGGTGATGATAAGCTGGCAGAAAAATACAAGCATGTGATGCCGCATTTACGTGAACTTTACGCACTTTATAAAGTGATGCGTATCAGTCGTGAAGAGCGCGGAGCAATGGATTTTGATACCCAGGAAACACGCATACTCTTTGGTAAGGACCGTAAAATAGAGAAAATAATACCGGTAGTGCGTAACGACGCTCATAAACTGATTGAAGAGTTTATGATCACCGCTAACAGTGCCGCTGCCCGATATTTAAACGCAAAAAAAATACCCAAACTGTTACGAATACATGAAGGTCCCAGTGTCGATAAATTACTTAACCTGAAAACCTTTTTAGGTGAGCTGGGCTTAAAATTCGGGGGTGGTGTTCATCCAACGCCATTGGACTATATGCACTTGGTTGATGCTGTTAAAGACAGGCCGGATGCCCATTTAATTCAGACAGTTTTGTTACGCTCGATGTCACAAGCAGTCTATAGTCCGGATATGAAAGGTCATTTTGGATTAGCCTTGGATGCTTATGCGCATTTTACTTCGCCTATTCGACGTTACCCCGATTTATTGGTACATAGAGCTATTCGCCATTGTTTACTGGATAAAAAAATAGAAAATTTTGTCTATGGCGTACCTGAAATGATTCTTTTGGGTGAGCATTGTTCAGCCAATGAGCGACGAGCTGATGAGGCGACCCGCGATGTGGTCAGTTGGCTTAAATGTGAATACATGATGGATAAAATCGGTGAAGAGTTCTCCGGTATTATTTCAGCAGTCACCTCTTTTGGTTTCTTTGTTGAACTGGCAGAAATTTACGTAGAAGGATTAGTTCACATCAGTAATTTGGGGCAAGATTATTATCATTTTGATCCAACCAGTCACCAGTTAAAAGGTGAACGTACAGGAATGAATTTTCGCTTGGGTGATAGCGTCAAAATCAAGGTAGCTCGTGTTGATCTTGATGAAAAGAAAATGGATTTTGAATTGCTGCAAAAAGACAGTGCTGCAAAAAAAGCAGTTGCCAGTGATAAGCCTAAAAAAAGACGTCGTAAAAAGAAACCAAGTTAAGTTTGTTTTAATGTAAACTTCATATTACCTGCTTATTTTCAATCTGAATATTGGGAATAAGCAACCTGACTAAGTGTTAGTATCGCTTATCCAAAGAACAATCAAATCTAAGAATCCCCAACGTTATAACACATGAAATCAAGCAGATTATTTGGCCTACATTCAGTACAAGCCGCACTGGATTACTCCCCTAAAAAAATTCACAAGGCCTGGGTGGATAGCGGTCGGCAAGATAAACGCCTGACGCAGGCGGTAAATGATTTACTGGACTTGGGTATAGAGCCAGAAAAAGTTGATAGAAAAAGACTCGATCGTTTGGCGGATACCAATAATCACCAAGGTATCGTTATTGAAGTTGAAATGCCGGGTGAATTGTCAGAGAGTGACTTAAAAGCAGCTGTTGAAAACTTAGCAAGTCCGGCCTTGTTTTTAGTACTGGATAATGTTCAAGATCCACATAATTTAGGCGCCTGTCTTAGAACAGCCGATGCAACCGGCGTACATGGCGTTATTATTACCAAAGATAATGCGACCGGTATTACGCCGACGGTCTGTAAAGTGGCTAGTGGCGCAGCGGAAACCGTACCGGTCTATCAAGTCACCAATTTAGCCCGTACCTTGCGCTGGTTAAAAGGCGAGGGCTTATGGATTATGGGTGCAGATGGGGAAACTTCGCAAACCGTTTATACCACTGATTTTACCCTTCCTTTGGCTTTGGTAGTCGGTACAGAGGGTAAAGGCTTGAGACGCTTAACCAAAGAACAATGTGATATGTTGGTCGCTATACCCATGATGGGGCAGGTAGAAAGTCTTAATTTATCAGTTGCCACCGGTGTGCTGCTTTATGAAGCCGTGCGTCAGAGATTATCGGCTGTTAAGTAATGCAGATAAAATCGACCGTCTTGTTGCAAGGTGTTGATCTAAGCTGTATCCGAGATGATCGGGTATTATTTGAAGGGCTTTCTTTTGAGTTAAACGCCGGTCAGGTCTTATTGTTGGAAGGCAAAAATGGCAGTGGTAAAACCTCGTTGTTACGTATTTTATGTGGCTTTAGAGAAGCGGATGCCGGTCAGGTAAAATGGTGTGGTGATGCGATTAATGATGCTGACTATTACGTCGATATGGCTTATGTCGGTCATTTGGATGGCGTAAAAAAAGAATTAACGGTATTAGAAAACCTGAGAGTCTCTTTAGCCTTAGGTCAAGCAGGGCAGTATTCCATTCAGCAAGCACTCGCTAAAGTGCACCTAGATGACTTTGATGATGCTTTGGTACAAACCTTGTCAGCAGGACAAAAAAGACGCTTATCACTAGCCAGATTATTAATAACCAAAAATCGCTTATGGATTTTGGACGAGCCTTTTACCTCACTGGACAAAGCCGGTATTGCTTTAATTGAAGCGTTAATGATTGAGCATTGTGCAGTCGGCGGTATGATTGTTTTAACATCGCATCACGACATCAACTTACCCGAGGTTGATGTGCAGCGTATTTTATTATCCTAATGTCTTTATCAAACGCATTTTTCGCCATCATCCGACGAGATTTAGTCTTGGCTTTACGCCGTCGATCAGAAGTCGCTAATCCCTTATTGTTTTTTATTTTGGTGATTACGCTTTTTCCTTTGGGAATTGGTGCTCAACCGCATTTATTACAAGCCATTGCTCCCGGGATAATCTGGGTATCTGCTTTGTTGGCGGCTATGTTGTCATTGGATAGTTTGTTTCGTTCAGATTTTGATGACGGCTCATTGGAACAAATTTTATTAAGCTCACATCCCGCCTCAATTTTAGTTTTGGCCAAGATTATTGCGCATTGGTTAGTCACCGGCTTGCCTTTATTGATTGTTGCGCCATTATTAGCTATTTTCTTAGGGATGCCCACGCATTCTTTAGGCATTTTATTACTAACCTTATTGCTGGGAACCCCGGTATTAAGTTTGATAGGTGCCATTGGCGTTGCGCTGACCGTAGGCTTGCGTAGAGGCGGCATGATCTTGTCTTTACTGGTTTTGCCGTTATATGTACCGGTACTTATTTTTGCCAGTAATGCCGTCGAAATTGCCGGTAGTGGCATGCCTGTTACTGCTCAGATTAATATTTTAATTTCAATTTTAATTATGGCGACAGTACTTGCTCCTTGGCCAACAGCAGCCGCACTAAAAATGAGTATTAATTGATTCTTGTATCTTTTATAGCCGATTACAATTAATTCTGGAAAAATCATTTGATCCACGAAAAACACAAAAAGTACTAACGTTTCAAAAAGCTATAATAAGTTGCTCGTTACCTAATGGGTGATAGGCTTTGGAATATAACCGATTAATTACTTTCGTGCTTTTCGTGGACTAATTAAGGTTTTTAGATTAATCAGATTATTCTTAAAAATATAAAAATATCCATCAACTGGAGATTATCATGAGCTTTACTCCCGCATTATTGCCCAGCCTGATTGAGGCTATACAATTAGTTATCGAAGCAAATGCTGAAGAAGTGTCAGCATTGGATCAAGCAATTGGTGATGGTGATCACGTCACCAATTTACAGCGAGGGCTTGAAGCATTAATGGCCGAGCGTGTTGAGTTAAGTGAAATGGATTGGGCCGCTGCCTTTCAAAAAATGGGTATGAGTTTAATGTCATCAGTGGGAGGAGCCTCCGGTTCTTTGTATGGCACTTTGTTTTTAGCGCTCAGTAAAGCCGCAAAAGACCAAGATTTAAACTTACATAGCTTTGCTGGTATTTTTAATCGTGGGGTTGATGCGGTTAAGCAAAGGGGTAGGGCAGTTGCCGGCGAAAAAACAATGTTGGATGTTTATATTCCGGTCGCAGATTATCTTCAAACAGCGGCCTCAAAGTCAGTGCCATTATCTGACGTATTAGCCACTGTTGCGCAAGTTGCTATTGCAGGTATGGAGTCAACACGCGACATGTTGGCAACCAAGGGGCGTGCTTCATTTTTAGAAGAGCGCTCAAGAGGTCACATTGATGCCGGTGCTAAAACCGGTCAATTAATGATTTGTGCCATTGTTGATGTATTGACTAAACAACTAACAACCCCAGCGTAAAGCAGCGGTATGCACCGGAGCATCCCATAGTTTTAGCAGGTCTTCATCCATCAAGCTTAACGTGATGGAGCAACCCGTCATATCGAGTGAGGTGGTAAAGTTACCGACCAAAGAACGAGCTATTATGATGCCGCGTTTTTCCCAGAATTGCGCTGCCAGATCATAAATAAGATACAACTCCATTAAAGGCGTTGCTCCAAAGCCGTTGACATGCAGTAATACTGTCTGGCCTTTTTGAGGGTTTAAGTCTTTATTAATCAGTGTGGCGATGTGTTCTACAATTTCTGTAGCACTCGTTAAGTTGATGGTTTCATGGCCCCGTTCACCATGAATACCAACGCCCATTTCCATTTCATTATCACTGATAATAAAGCTGGGTTTCCCCAGAGCCGGTAAGGTGCAACTATGCAATGCAACACCCATAGATGCAGTGGCTTGACTAACTTTGTCGCCTAGGGCTTTGCAAGTGGCCAAGTCAAAACCTTGTTCTGCAGCAGCCCCAACTATTTTCTCAACAATTAAAGTGCCGGCAACACCACGTCGGCCTGTGCTGTGAGTTTTGGGTAAAGAGACATCGTCACTGACTAAAACAGCTGCATTAGGGCAATCAAGCATTTCACCGGCCATTTCAAAATTCATGACATCACCGGCATAATTCTTAACAATAAACAAAACACCACCACCATTTTCAACGGTCTGCGCAGCCGCTAACATTTGATCGGGGCTAGGTGAGGTAAAGATTTGCCCTGGGCATGCAGCATCCAACATACCGATACCCACAAAACCGGTATGCAAAGGTTCATGACCAGAACCACCACCGGAAATTAAAGCAACCTTACCGGGTTTGGTCGGGTTATTACGACTGATAAAACGGGGTTGCTTGTTTAGTTTTATAATGTCGGCATGTGCTTTGGCAACCCCCAGCAAGCTTTCGTCTAACAGTGTGTCGATGGAATTAATAAATTTTTTCATCCTCGTCATTCCTTAGCTTAGTGTTTGATTTTTTAGAGCATGGGTAATGGCTGTAATATCAGGCATAACCCAAGTGGGTTGATAATCTGAGGCTTTTAAATCGTCTTCTGAAGAGATACCCGTTAACACCATAATGCTTCTGATACCAGTGCGAACAGCGCCTAAAATATCAGTTTCAAGACGGTCACCAATAGCGACGGTTTCTTCCGGTGATGCGTTTAGTAACACAAGCGCCTGTTGATAGATAATCGGCTCGGGTTTTCCGATGATAGATGGTGTTACACCGGTAGCGACTTCCAAGGCTGCTAAAATTGCACCATTACCATGAGTGACCCCCAATTCTGTGGGTAAAGTAGTATCGCCATTAGTGCCAATAAATTTCGCGCCCGCACGAATATTTAAGGTAGCTGTTGCTAATTTATGCCAGGTTAGGGTTTCATCTTTGCCGCATACAACAATGTCAGCACCTTTTTGGTTGGTGTCTTTATTGCTCACTTCATAGAGGTCAGTTAAGGTAAAGCCAAGTTCAATAAGTGGTTGGGTAATACCTTCTACACCGATTACAAATACGCGAGTTTCGGTGGGCTTAACTTGTTTGCTTAAGTAAAGTGCTGTGGCAGTTCCTGAAGTCAGTATTTGGTCTTGAGTGACGGTTACGCCCATTTTTGCCAGCTTGGCCACATACTGTTCTGGCGTTAAACTGGCATTGTTGGTAGCCAAAATGAAGCGAATATTTAGCTTATATAAGGTATCAAAGAAGTCAGTTAAGCCTGCCATAGGCTCTGTGCCGTGCCATAAAACCCCGTCCATATCGATAATGAGTGCGCGTATATTGGTAAAAGCTTGCATGATTTATTCTCGATAGAGACTGTATGGGTCGTGGTTTGATAATTAATGGGCATTAGCATAACGTCCACTTAACAATGAAACAAGTAACAATGTTATAGGCACTGGTAAATTAGTTTCTAATAAAAAACGTCACTGGATATTACGTCATTACAATCCCTGAATCAATGACGGCACTAAGACTTGTGCGAGAATTGATTTAGCATACTAGAGGCTTAAATGACCTTATTGGGGCTTTCAGTTTAGGCGTTGATTATAGTTTAAAGAGAAAAACCGGTTATTCTACTGTAATTTTTGCTGATGTTCTCAAGATAGCGGGTCATTAAATGATTTTCTGCAAAAGCAGGTATTAAGTCGAGTTTATCCTCGAAACTACCTTTTATTGATTCCAGAAAAGTATACCAGTAGCTTATATCATCATGTAATTTACCGGCAGAATCAAAAAAAAGCACGGATCCGGCGTGATTATAAGAGCCAAGTCGAGTTGGAAGGCGGGTAACAATGTCATTGTTATTGACGAATCTAAAGTAGCGATGCTTTAGCTCATTATCAATTTCCCTTGAATATTGCCTATCGCCTACGCGTGGTTGTCCGAAAGTATAAAGCCCGTTAATGGGCTTGTGTTCATCCAATGACAATCGTGCCGCACATAAAGTAGCTAGCGCGCCACCTAAACTATGTCCGGTAATCCATAGGGATTGTGCATAGATTTGTTTCTGCTTAAGGGTATCCATTAATGTTGGCCATACTGAATCTAGTGCAGTGTTAAATCCGCGATGGACTTTACCATGAGGGGTATTGGTAAAACCAATTTTTGCGTCAATCATCCAATCTTGAATAGTTGTGGTTCCTCGAAAAGCAATAACAATTGCTGTTCCGTTATGGCCAATAAACAACTGGCTGTCAGTATCAATTGGCGATTTTTTGGCGCCACTGGTAATAAATTCAGAATGGAATCCGTGCTCTGTCATTTTCTGATAAATAACATCAGGTTTTTCGTAAGCTAATTGTGAACATAATGCCAGAGCGTTAGCATTTTTAATGGAAAATTTAGTATTGTTGGGTTCAATTGCGATAATACTCATATAAATTCCTTAATTTATAAATCGAATATAATGGTTTCATGCTGATTTTATAGTGTGCGCTATACAAAACAGGCAAAGGCGACAACTAAAGAGTATAGACGACTATCTTTATTCGATTGATTCTGTCACGGGAAAAAGACGGCTAACTAATAGCTAACATGCTTACTCAGCTTGGCTTAGTTGTCGGTTTTGGTATTTTGCACATTAAGCTCAGTTAAGATTTGTTGGGCTCTAATGTCAGCGCCAGAGGGGAGTTTTTCGGGTTTACTTATTATCCAAGCCGCTATGTCTTTCCAAGCGGTCGGTGCTTGTAGATCACGAAGCAACATATGGTAACCTTTTGAATATAAGGCGACAGTTTTTTCTGACTTATCTCTAGCAAGAAACCGTTTCAAGAACTGGTAAGTCGGTTCTTTGGGAATAATGTCGTCATTTTCGCCATACATCATTAACGTATTACCGTTTAATCGTGTTGCGCTATTAAAGGCTTCATCCATCAAATCAGTAAGGCCATAGATTGTTTCTACGCGAGTTGCTTTGATAACCAGGGGATCTCGTCCCAAAGCGCGAAGCATTTCGATGTTATCAGAGGGCATAACTTTTACGCCTTTACCTGTTAAGGTTAGCCATGGCAAACTATGGGCTACAGTCCATAGTAAACTAGTTTGATACCAAGGCATGGTTGATCGCGCCCAAAGTGCAGGCGCAACTAGAATAACGCCTTCGACTGCCGGTCTGTTAGCTTGGCTCATTGCATTTATAACAATTGCACCACCCATACTTTCACCAACCAGATAAAGGGGGCGATTGGGGTAACGATTCTTTACTAACTGGATCATAGTCAGTAAGTCATTTCTATAAGCAGTTGTGCCTGCCCATAAACCAAGTTTTGGTGAGGCACCAAAGCCACGCTGGTCGAAAGCAAAACAGGCAATACCTAATTTGCTTAGATACTGACCAGGCCCTTGAAAAAACAAGCTGTAATCATTAAAACCGTGTAATGCAATAATGATTGCTTGGGGCGATGAGTCGGGTAACCATCGATGCAAAGGTAAGTTTACACCATCTTCTGTTATAAAAACGGCTTCTTTAAGTTGTGCGGTATTCGTTTTAGTGCCTGGCGGATAAGTCATAGGCATACAACCAAGCAAGTTACTGAGTAACAGCGCCAAAATGACTGTGCGGGATAGTTTCATAAACTCACACGGCTTTATAGCCATCTGTATTATGGGTAACCCAACGCTCATTTGATTGGTTTAAACGTTCTTTTTTCCAAAAAGGTGCTTTTGATTTAAGTGCTTCCATAATAAATCGGCTTGCGTCAAATGCATCGCCCCGATGAGATGACCACACAGCCACTAAGACTATAGCTTCGTTGGGCAAAAGATCACCCACTCGATGAATAATCAAAGTATCAATTAGTTGCCATTGCTTCTGTGCATCAATAACAATGTTGGCGAGTTGTTTTTCAGTCATGCCGGGGTAATGTTCCAGCGTCATACCTATAACATTAGAACCCTCATTAAAGTCTCGCATCGTACCGATAAAAATACTGGTTGCACCAACAGTCCCAGAATTTAAAGTGTTGTCGTTCTCATAAGCCTGGAGTTCCCGGTAAGGCTCAAATAGCGACGAGCAGATTTTAATAGTCATTCTTAGCCGCCGGTAACCGGTGGAAAAAAAGCGACTATGTCACCGTCTATAACCAAATAATCCCAGGCAACATAATCCATGTTAACGGCTGCCAAGATATTGTCGGGTGTTGATTTGTGAGGGTTGGCTAGATTCCAGACTTCTTGGACAGTTAAAGAACAGGTAAAGCTTAGGTCATCTTCCGAGCGCCCAAGGCTTTCTTTTAAGCTGGCGAAATAACGCACTTTAATTGACATAATGATTCACCGAATTATCAAAACAATAGATAATAAAACACTTTAGGTACTTTTTCTTATTAATTATCATATACACATGACGTACACACCACATTTTAATCAAGCTGGCGAAGCTCATATGGTCGATGTTGGCGAAAAAGCCATCACTCAGCGGTCAGCTGTAACCGAGGGTTATATTGAAATGCACCCCGATACGTTGCAGTTAATTATTGCCAACGAACACAAAAAAGGTGATGTTCTTGCAATAGCCAGAATTGCCGGCATTATGGCTTGCAAAAAAACAGCCGATTTAATTCCTCTTTGCCATCCTTTGCCCATTACGCATGTTGAAATTAACCTGGATGCTGATATTCAAAATAACCGAATTCGTTGTCAAACGACCGTAAAAACAACCGGTCAAACCGGTATAGAAATTGAAGCCTTGTGTGCTACGCAAATTGCTCTGCTAACTATTTATGATATGTGCAAAGGGGTTGATCGGGGTATGGTTATTCAGTCGGTCAAGTTGTTGGAGAAAGAGGGGGGTAAATCAGGTCATTGGCAACGTGTTTGAGCCATTATAGCCAGCAATTGATTAGCTGAATTTGATACACTAGACACTTAAACAAGATTACCTTAGAGACAATTATGCCGATTACCTTAAAAGAGCTTGCCAGTTTTTGTGATGCACAGATTGTGGGAGGGGATATAGCAACTGTGATTTATTCTGCTGCGGATATACAATCGGCAAAGACAGGGCAGGTAACACAGTTGACCAGTCTTAAATATGTTAAGCACTTTGAAAGTTCAATGGCCTCTGCCTGCTTTATTGCTGAGGGTTTTACGGTTGATACTATCCCTGAAAACATAGCTTTACTGGTTTGTAAGGATCCGGAGATGAGCTTTATAAAGGCCTTGGAAATACTGCACCCAGCCAGGGTTTATAGTCCTCAAATTGCCCCTCAGGCCGTGCTTGAAAATAATGTAACCTTAGGTAATAAAGTTTATATTGGGCCTTATGCGGTCATCGGTGAGAATGTAACGATTGGTGATGGAACCACCATTTTGGCAGGCGCTTATCTAGGTAAAAATGTAAAGGTGGGTAAAAACTGTCAAATTTATCCTTATGCGGTTATCTATGATGATGTGGTGCTGGGCGATAATGTCATTATTCATTCTGGGGCGATTATTGGGGCTGATGGTTTCGGGTATAAATTTAGAAATTATCGACATGTTAAAGTGCCACAAGTCGGTAATGTTGTTATTGATGATAATGTTGAAATTGGCGCTAACACTTGTATTGATAGGGGTGCGCTAGGTAGTACGGTAATAGGGTCGGGTACTAAAATCGATAATTTGGTACAGGTGGGTCACAATAACAAGGTTGGAAAAAACGTCATTATGTGTGGTTTAACCGGCGTTTCCGGTTCATGTAACATTGAAGATTATGCCATCTTGGCGGGCAGTTCCGGTGTCGCTGATCATGTTACTATTGGCCAAGGGGCCGTAGTAATGGCACGTTCAGGTGTTGCTGGCGATGTAAAAGCCGGTGCTCATGTTTTTGGTAGTCCGGCAAAAGATAAAAAGACGGCCTACAAAGAACAGATTGCACTGAGTAAACTGCCGGAGTTATTAAAGAAAGTAAAGTTGCTGGAAGAAAAAATCCAAGCCTTAGAGAAAGCGGCAGATTAGCCTTCAATTATAATTATTTAATTAAAAACAGTGTTCATCAGAACAACATATAACTAATTCCCCACTATTATAGTAAACTATATCTATACACAATCGGTTAAGTAAAATGACAGCAAAAGACAACGTACATTTACACGAAATTAATAAATTTGGCTCTATGGCAGAGCGTTGGTGGGATACTCAGGGAGAGTTTAAAACCCTGCATGATATTAACCCGCTACGTATTCAATTTATCCAGAGTTTTGTTGATATTGCCGGTAAACGTGTTGTTGATGTTGGTTGTGGCGGTGGTATTTTAACTGAGGGCTTAGCTAAACTTGGCGCTGATGCTCTGGGAATTGATCTGAGTGAAGAGTTAATTGATATTGCTGATTTACATGGTTTAGAATCAGGGGTTAATGCAAAATATGAAAAGATTAGTGCAGAGACCTTGGCACAGCAGCAACCTGAAGCTTTTGATCATGTTACCTGCATGGAAATGCTTGAACATGTTCCTGATCCCGGTTCAATAATTGCAGCTTGCGCTACCTTGGTAAAGCCTGGTGGTATGGTGTTTTTTTCTACCTTAAATCGTAAACCTAAAGCTTATTTATTGGCGATTGTTGCAGCAGAACATGTGCTGCAAATGTTGCCTAAAGGCACCCATGATTATAAAACGTTTATCAAACCATCTGAATTGAGTCAGTCTGCACGCGCTGCAGGTCTTGAGCTACAAGGCATGGTAGGGATTGAATACAATCCGTTTAATAAACAATTTAATCTTGGCAAAGATATTGATGTTAATTACATCGCGGCATTTAAACGTATTGAGTAGTGGTTGATGCCGACTGATTTTAAATTATCTTGTGTATTGTTTGATCTTGATGGAACCTTAGTCGATACCGCCCCGGATTTAGTTTCATGTCTAAACAAGGCATTAATAAAACATGGATTTACAGTCATTACTAGCGACAAAGTAAAACCCTTTATTTCCTTTGGTGCAGTGGCAATGGTTAATGCAAGCCTTAAAGAATCAGCATCAAAAGAGCTTAAGGCAACAGTTGTGGAAACCATGCTTGATATTTATCAAAACAACATTGCAGAACATTCAGTTTTTTTTGAGGGTATCTTGGACACACTGGATGCTATAGAAGCACAAGGACTTAAATGGGGGGTAGTGACTAATAAACGTGAACGATTTACCGATCCGTTGATGGCTGCCTTAAATTTAACAGATCGTGCTGCTTGTATCATAAGTGGCGATACCACTGGAAACCCGAAACCTCATCCAGAACCGATGTTGGCAGCCTGCAAAAGAGCAGACGTAATACCTCAGGAATGTGTTTACATTGGTGATGCCAGTCATGATATAAAAGCAGGAAAAAATGCACAAATGAAAACATTGGCCGCTCTTTATGGTTACATTAACGCAGATGACACGCCAGAAACCTGGGGGGCTGATGCTTTAATCAAGTCCCCTAAGCAACTAACTGATTGGATAAATTCAGCTCTATGTCTTTAAAAAAACAAGTCATATTAATTACTGGAGCCGGTGGTGGTTTAGGTAGTGTTGCAGCTTTGACACTTGCTACAAACGGCGCGCATGTCATTTTACTGGATAAAAACATCACTAAATTAGAAGTGGTTTATGATGCTATTTTGGCGGCTTCTGCCCCAGAACCTATTATTTATCCATTTGACCTTGCCGGTGCCAATGAAAATGACTATCAGGAATTAGCTAATAAAATTACTGAAGAGTATGGTTCATTGCAAGGCTTGTTGCATTCGGCGGTTGAGTTTAGTTCATTTACACCTATCTCCCAATTTGGTACTAAAGAGTGGGGACATACCTTAAATGTAAACTTAAACGCTGCCTTTCTCTTAACGCGGGTGTTATTGCCGGTACTGGAAAAGAGTCAACATGCGTCGATTGTCTTTACCTCAGATTCTTCAGCCAGAAAGTCTCAAGCCTATTCAGGCGCCTATGGCGTTTCTAAAATAGCCATGGAAGGTTTGGCTAAAATCCTGTCTGAAGAGCTTGAGTCAGGTAACAAAGTAAGAGTTAATACCTTAGTGCCGGGTGCGGTTGATTCACCCTTAAGAAAACGCGCCTATCCTGCAGAAGATAAAACCAAATTACCGACAATGGAATCCCTGGGACCCGCATACCTTTACTTGTTTGGTGCTCAAAGCATTGGCGTAACAGGGCAGCTGATTAATGCTGCAACTTTTCACTTATAACTCAATTTTATGGCAGAACGAGAAAGCTTTTTTTTAACCCGAGATGTTAATATCGTCACTATTCCTGATGGTACGCCTAGTACCTTAAGTAAAGGTGAAGAAGTGACCATACATCAATCATTGGGCAATAATTATACCGTTGTCACCGAGCAAGGCCACATGGTTCGTATTGCCGGTGTGGATGCGGATGCGTTAGGCAAAGAACATCATGAACTGCATACCTTGGTGTCAGAAACCAGTGCAGAAGCAGTTGAAAAAAATTGCTGGGAAGTGATGAAGACCGTCTATGATCCAGAAATCCCAGTGAATATTGTTGATCTAGGTTTGGTTTATTATTGCAATGTAAAACCACTAGATGACGACGAAAATACGGTCCATGTGATTATGACACTGACTGCGCCAGGATGTGGAATGGGCCCTGTAATACAAGGTGATGTTGAAAAATGCATTCGCGCCTTGCCTGGTGTAAAAAGTGTTGATGTTGAAGTTGTTCTTGATCCCCCTTGGTCTAGGGAAATGATGTCCGAAGTGGCGCAATTGCAATTGGGTTTGTATTAAAGTAATAGTTTCCTATCCGATTGGAGAGGGGTGAAAAGTATAAATCAAGCAGACACTTAAGTGAGGCATTATGACGACACTTTACTATAGTCACCCGGATTTCCTGTTTCATGAAACAGGTGCAGGCCATCCCGAATGTGCTGATAGACTTAGAAGCATTAGCAAAGCGCTTGACAAACCCGAGTTCAAAAACTTAATCAGGGTATCACCGCCACTCGGCAACGAACAACAAATCAGACTGATTCATCCGTCTTATCACTTAGACGCAATTCTCGCAGCAATACCGGAACACGGTCATCATTATTTGGATCAAGATACGGTATTGTCACCGGGTTCGCAGCAAGCTGCTTTTCGTGCTGTTGGTGCAGTGTGTGATGCGGTTGATAAAGTCCTTACGGGTCAGGCAAACAATGCCTTTTGTGCCATCCGCCCTCCCGGACATCATGCCGAACCAGACTTGGCCATGGGCTTCTGTTTATTTAATAATATTGCCATAGCCGCTGAATATGCTCGCTGCCATTATCCTGGTCAACGCATCGCCATTGTCGATTTTGATGTCCATCATGGCAATGGCACACAAGCGACATTTGAAAAACAATCTGCTATTCTTTATATCTCCAGCCATGAGATGCCCCATTACCCCGGCACGGGTTATCCATCAGAAACCGGTGTTGGCAATATTATCAATGTGCCGTTGTCAGCAGGTGATACCGGTGTCGAATTCAGAAAAAAATACAACGCTATTGTTTTCCCCGCATTAAGACATTTCAAACCCGATTTACTGCTTATATCCTCAGGTTTCGATGCTCATAAAGACGATCCACTCGCCTCAATCATGATGGTAGAAGATGATTTTCGCTGGTTGACGGAAGCATTAATGAAGATTGCAGACAGCTATTGTAAAGGCAGAATTATTTCAGTTTTGGAAGGCGGTTATCACCTTAACTCGCTGGCTTCCAGTGTTGCTGTTCACGTTAAAACCTTGATGGGCGATTAGCGATAAGGCTCTCCAAAGAGTTGTATGTTGTTATTACTGCTTACCGGCAAGCATACGCCCCTAACTTTTAAAGTTAGTTTCTATAAGTATTTATACGTATTGTTTTATTATTAAAAAACAATACAATTTTATTTTTACTTTACCTAGTCTCATCGAACATTTAATTCGTGAGTATTGACTTACAACTACCACAGGACTTAACACGGTTAGGATGCGCCCTGAGTTGAACGATAAAGTATCGAAGGTAGTTAGACCTTGCTAATAACACCAAACTATATCTTTCATTAGCAATCAAACAAAATTGAAAACTTATGACAGCAATCATTGAACTCTTCGGACTTAAAGGCTTTATTCCTCATGGCTATTGCTTATTATGGAGTCCGGCATTGCTTTGGTTACATGCTGCCTCCGATTTTCTTATTTTTCTGGCCTACTTTTCTATTCCTGCAGCGCTTATCTATTTTATTAAGCAACGCAAAGAAATACCCTATCCACGACTCCTTTTTATGTTTGCCGGCTTTATTATTGCCTGTGGGATCGGGCATTTATTATCCGCACTGACGATTTGGATACCGCTGTATTGGTTGGAGGGTTGGGTTAAAGGCTTTACCGCTGTTATTTCTATCACCACCGCAACCATGATGTTCTGGGTTATTCCAAAAGCATTGGCCTTGCCAACCCTCAAGCAACTTCAAGAGGAGATACAGCAAAGGCAACTCATAGAAAATCAACTGAGACTCTTTGAAAATTTGTTTGAAATGACCTCTGATTGCATGTTTATGATTAGTCCTAAACAAGATTTTAGATTTGTATTCGTTAATGCGGCCACTTGTCGGCATTTTGGTCAAGAGCGCGAGCAATTATTACAATCATGCATTTCGGATTGGGATCCTAATTTCAAGACGCAAAATGATCTGGATGCGATATGGCTAACAATTAAAGCCAAAAAAGGCATTATTATTGAGACCTGCCATCGTTTGAGTTCCGAGATAGAAATACCTGTTCAGGTTTCTGCCAACTATCTATCCTACCAAGACGAAGAGTATATAGTTGGTTTTTTCCATAACATCACCGAACGTAGATTGGCAGAAAAAAATCTACGAGCCAGCGCTCATTATATTCATAGTTTACTTGCGGCCAGTTTAGACCCTGTCATCACCCTCACGATGACTGGCAAAATAGTGTCTGTTAATAAAGCGATGGAATCTATTACCGGTAAAACCACTGATCAGCTGATCGGTAGCGATTTTTCCACTTATTTTATCAAACCGGAAAATATACAGTCCTGTTACCCAGACGTACTCGAAAAAGGCTTTATTGGTGACTATAATTTACAACTTCAGCAAGCTTCAGGAAAGACCTGTTTGGATGTCCTTTTAAATATCAGTTTATATTATAACGAACAGATAAATGCTTCTGAAATGCTGGTGATGATGCGCGACATTACTGCGCAGAAACAAGCGCATGAAAAACTGCAACTAGCCGCCAGTGTGTTTAGTCATGCCCAAGAAGGCATTATGATCACGCAAAAAGATGGTGAAATTATCGACGTTAATGATGCTTTTACTGAAATAACTGGCTATAGCCGAGAAGAACTCTTGGGCAAAAACCCGCGCGTACTGAGTTCCGGTCGTATGGCAATGGAAGCCTACACGGCTATGTGGCGGGATTTAAAGACCAAGGGCCATTGGTACGGTGAAATTTGGAACCGACGTAAAAACGGTGAGGTCTATGCCGCCATGGAAAATATCACGGCCGTCGTCAATAGCCAGGACAACTCCACGCAATATGTAGCACTCATATCGGATATTACCAAGATCAAAGAACATCAGTTTGAACTGGAACATATGGCTCACTTTGATCCTTTAACCAATTTACCTAACCGCGTATTGTTGGCTGATCGAATACAACAAGCGATTGCGCATTCTCGTCGCTCGGCGGAAATTATTGCCTTGGTATTTCTTGATCTTGACGGCTTTAAAGTGATTAATGATACCTATGGGCATTTAGTGGGCGATCAATTACTCATTGGTGTGGCGAATGCTATGCAGCAAACTCTACGTGAGGTGGATACCCTCGCCCGTTTGGGCGGTGATGAATTTGTTGTCGTACTGATCAATGTCGGTGATATTGAAACCAGAGAGCCTTTATTTACCCGTTTATTAAATGCTGCCGCCTTACCGGTGATCTTTGATACGATTGTTTTGCAAGTATCTGCCAGTATGGGGGTCACCTACTATCCGCAAGTAGACGATGTGGATGCTGACCTTCTCATACGTCAAGCTGACCAAGCCATGTATCAAGCCAAGATGAGTGGAAAAAATCGTTATCATATCTTTGATACGGATTTGGACAAGCTGACACGCAGTCATAATGAAAGCCTGGAGAGTATAAGCTGTGCCTTGGCTGCCAATGAATTTGAGCTTTATTATCAGCCTAAAGTTAACCTGCGCTTGGGTAATGTTGTCGGGGTAGAAGCCTTGATTCGCTGGCAGCATCCCACTAAAGGTCTTCTCGCACCTGCAGAGTTTTTGCCTTTTGTCGAGAATCACGCACTTTCTGTTGATATTGGTGAATGGGTCATCAATACCGCCATGAACCAACTAGAAAGCTGGCATAAAGTCGGCTTACATCTACCAATCAGCGTCAATATTAGTGCCAAGCAACTTCAACAAGACGGTTTTCTTGACTGTTTACGTCAATTACTAAAAATCCATCCCACGGTTAAGCCGGGGGATATGGCACTGGAAATTCTGGAAACCAGCGCTATGAGAGAGTTAAGCAAGATATCTCAATTAATAACCGATAGTCGAGATATGGGTATATTATTTTCTCTGGATGATTTTGGCACCGGTTACTCCTCGCTGACTTATTTGAAACGTTTACCCATCAGTCAACTTAAGATAGATCAGAGTTTCGTCCGTGATATGCTGAGTGATGTCGATGATCTGGTTATAGTGGAAGGGGTGTTGGCTTTAGCCAATGCCTTTAGCCTTGAAGTGGTGGCTGAAGGCATGGAAACGACTGATCATGGTGAAATGCTGCTCCAACTCGGCTGCGATTTGGCACAAGGCTATGCCATTGCTCGTCCCATGCCGGCGGCTGCTTTGGAGAAATGGCTCACTACCTGGCAACCTGACCCGAGCTGGGTGGATCGACCTTCTTTTACACGAGCCAATTTACCGTTATTATTCGCCAATGCAGAATATAAAACCTGGCTAAATGGTGTAGAAAATTATTTAGCGAACAAAGGTCCCAAGCCCGAGAACTCAAACTCTCGCTTTGGTTTATGGTTAGCTAACAATAGCACTCTTAAAAAGGGTAATTATGAGACTATCTTAACCCTGCACCAAGCACTCTATGCCTATGCTGAACAGTTAATAGCGCTCCATGATGCAGGTCAAACCCAACCGGCACTGGCAGGCTTACCTGAACTTCATGAACGGCAAGAGGCTTTGCTTGTAAAGCTGAAAATACTGGTACTGGAAACCGTGCAGTCGGTTTAACGCAAACTTTATTTGCGGTTTGTAATCATTTACCTTCATATATCCATTTAGATCGCCATAAAGCTGCCGTTGGCGAATGTGTCTTTATGGCACTTACTTGGCGATCATTAACCCAGGAAACGACATATATTTTTATAAGCATTTATGGGGTTTTACTATAATGAATAGAATATTAAAAATGGTTAGTGATTTACATTTAAGGCCAGCCCTAAATACGGGCGATTTGGCTAAATAGTCGTTTTTGAATAACGGGAATAGAAGCAGGCGGTGGATTGGGAAATAGCGTCGGTTGAGGATAAGGAACCGGCTCAGAGCTACTGCCAAATATCATCAGCTGTTTATGGGCAGTAAATTCTTTGCCATCTCTTTGCGAAGCCGGATGCCATTGCTGCAGCATAAAAATATCGGTTTGTGTGTTGGCAATCTCCTTGAGGCCAATGCCACAGGTGGGGCCGTTAACCGGCAGTTGTAAAGCGTAATGAGTCAGTCAGATAATTTGCGCCGCCTCAGTCGTGGGAAAGAAATGCGAAGTGCTCATAGTAATTGGAGTCTCCTGCCAAGATAGTCAAGTTGTATAGCCAGTCGTTATCAGTTGTTTGTCAGTTTGCGGAAGACTGCCGCGAGTTATTAGCCGTTGCTTGCCATTGATAATACGCTGCTTGTCATTTATAGCCCGTGGCAAACGGATGTTTAACCGCGGCTAAAAGGCTTAAGCCCGCTAATGCCAGGTTTTAAACGCGGTTAAAACCTATCAAACCACTGCTAAAGACTGGTATGCGATGTACTATGGACGATAAGCCGCGGTTTAATAACATTTGCCCGCTGTCTAAAACACAGCGGAAGCGCAAATAGAGGCAGTGAGTTAGCCTCCAATAGCCATCCCGAGCTCTTGACCGATCATGGAATTACCCAGATCGAGTTGCAAAGGCAATTGTTGAAAAATGCCCTATCAGTAAGCTTTTTTCATACCATGAAAATAGAGTTGATATATTATCAGCGCTATCAAACCAGAGAAAAAGCTAAGCAAGCTATATTTGAATAGAATGGGATTGGTTCAATAACTTCTATCTAAAGGGTTTCCTTAGACATGTCACCCAGTCTAGGCCACGCAGTTAAAACGGCTTTAACAACTGTTGCCAAGGGAATGGCAAAAAACACACCCCAAAAGCCCCACAAGCCACCGAAAAACAAAATAGCGACAATAATTGCCACGGCATGTAAATTTACGGCTTCTGAAAATAATACCGGAACTAATACCACGCCATCCAAAGCCTGAATAATAGAATAGGCGATTACAATATACATAAAATCATCGCCACTTAAGCCCCATTGAAAGTAAGCGACAGCCAGTACTGGGAAGGTAACCAAGGTTGCGCCAATATAAGGAATAATAACCTGAACACCCATTAATACCGCCAATAACATGGCATAATTTAACTCCATCGTGGCGAAGGTTGCATAGCTGACAAACCAGAGAATAAAGACCTCTGCAAATTTACCACGCACATAATTACCTAATTGAATATCAACGTCTTCCCATACCCGTACGGTTAAGTTTCTGTTTTTGGGCATGAACTGTAAAAACCAGGAAATTAACAAGTCTTTATCTTTTAAAAAGAAAAAAACCATCATCGGTACCAGAAATAGATAAATTAGTGCACTAACTATGCCGACAACCGATGCGGCTGATAGGGTTAATATATTTTGGCCGTAGGTTAATAGTTCTTTTTGAACAGCGAACATCATCTGTTGTATTCTGGTTTCGGAAATTAATTTAGGATACATTTCAGGCAAGCTTAAGATCCCGGTTTGCGCGCGACTAATTATTTCCGGAATATGTTGGATAAGCTCAACCGCTTGTTGTGAAACCAGCGGCATTAAATAAAACAATAAAAACCCCAGGCAAGCCATAAAACCGGAAAATACCAGATAGACAGCCGGTAAGCGGGGCATTCCCAAGTTTATTGTTTTGCACACCAAACCTTCAAGTAAATAGGCAAACACGATTGATGCAAAAACAGGCATTAAAATACTTGATAATGAATAAATCATTACAAAGTTAACAATTAATATAATTGCCAGAGAGACTGCTTGGGAGTTAGGCAAGAAACGTTTGATGGATTCAGAGAAAAAACGAATATTTACGGAGCGTGCTTGAGTTGTCATTAATAACAGAATTATTTTGTTTTTATTGTTAATATTCTACAGCTAATAAGGCTTTTCTAGCCAAGATGTTTTGTAATTAACAAATTCAGCCAATTAACCATAGAAACTTTCTGGAACAAGTTATGCAAATTGATGTTTTTAATGGTGATGCTGATGGCATTTGTGCACTTGTGCAGCTGCGTTTAGCAAAGCCAGTCAATGCTAAATTGGTTACCGGAGTAAAAAGGGATATCCAGCTATTGGAGCACCTGTCTGTTGATGTGAATGATTTTGTAACGGTATTGGATATTTCTTTAAAAAAGAATCGTAATTCTCTGGATAGAATGCTAAAGCAAGGCGCTTCTGTTTTTTATGTTGATCATCATGAATCAGGTGAAATTCCTGAGCATCCTAATTTTGAATGTATTATCAATACAGTGGCCGATACGTGTACCAGTTTGTTGGTAGATCAATATCTTGCAGGTAAGTATCGAGCTTGGGCTGTGACGGCCGCTTTTGGTGATAATTTGCTTAAGAGTGCAGAACAGTTGGCGCAAACTCTTTCATTAAGGACAAATCAGTTCAAGCAGCTTCAAGATTTGGGTGTGTGCATCAATTATAACGGCTATGGTGATAGTATAGCTGATCTGCATTTTGATCCCGCAGTGCTATTTCGCCACTTGTCATATTATGAGTCTCCTTTTGACTTTATGATCGATAACGCTGATATTTACGGACATTTATTGTCCGGTTATGCAGATGATATGACGCAAGCCAAGTCAATCAAACCCGAATACGAGACGAATACTATTGGTGTTTATATTTTGCCGGATAAGGCTTGGGCAAGACGCATTAGCGGTGTGCTGGGTAACGAACTGGCAAATCAGCATCCGAAACGAGCTCATGCCGTTCTGAGTTACAATGCTAAAGGAGGCTATCAAGTGAGTGTTCGTGCGCCATTGATAACCAAAGCAGGGGCTGATGAATTATGCTCGTCATTTGCGACCGGAGGTGGGCGCAAAAGTGCAGCCGGCATTAATCATTTGCCATTTGAGGCGTTATCGGTTTTTATAGATGCCTTGTCAGAAAAATACTCTTAACTTTAAAAAAGGACAATAAATTTTGCTAAAAGAAAGTACAAATACTGTCTGGCATCATTCTTCTATTATTAGGGCCGACAGGGAGGTTTTGCATAAACATAAAAGTGTTGTGTTATGGTTTACCGGTTTGTCCGGCTCAGGTAAGTCTACGTTGGCACATGCTGTAGAAGAACGGTTACATAAGAACGGAAGTTCCACTTATGTGCTTGATGGGGATAATGTGCGTCATGGCTTGTGTAGTGACTTGGGCTTTAGTGATACTGACCGTGTTGAGAATATTAGACGCATTGGCGAAGTCGCAAAGTTATTAACAGAAGCAGGGGTAATTACTTTAACGGCTTTTATTTCACCGTTTAGAGCGGATCGAGACGAGGCCAGAAAGGGCCTGCCACATGGCGATTTTCTAGAGATTTATTGCGAATGTCCGATAGAAACCTGTGAGCAAAGAGATGTAAAAGGGCTTTATAAAAAAGCCAGGGCCGGTGAGATACCTTTTTTTACCGGTATAGGGTCACCCTACGAAGCGCCAGAGCGACCTGAATTGGTAATTAATACCAGCGAATTAAGCCTTGAAGAAAGCGTTCATAAAGTCTTGGATCTACTTTTACAGCGTGGCATTATTAAGTGTTTATAACAAAAGCAAAGTTGTAAAGCAGTCACTAAGAAATGTTAATATAACCCCATTAAATTTATCTATTTTTTGATATAACAATTCAAGTTAAGGAAAATAACATTATGATCCCCGTTATCTTATCGGGTGGCTCAGGAACAAGACTTTGGCCACTTTCGCGTAGACATTACCCCAAGCAATTTCTGCCCTTGGTTTCAAGTCACACCATGGTTCAGGAAACACTATTAAGATTGACTGGAATTGAAGGTTTAAAAGCTCCCATCGCAGTTTGTAATGAAGATCATCGTTTTATGATGGCGGAACAGTTATGGGAAATAGATGCTAAACCGGCCGCTATTATTCTTGAGCCATTGGGGAGAAATACAGCACCTGCCGTCGCGATGGCGGCATTAACGTCGTCATCCCCCGATGATATTTTATTGATATTACCTGCAGATCATGTCATCAATAATGTGCCGGCTTTTCATAAAGCAGTAGCGCAGGCAAAGGTCTCTGCCGAGCAAGGCTTTTTGGTTACTTTTGGGATTGTTCCGACTGAGCCAGAAACAGGATATGGCTATATCAAGCGTGATGTTAAGCAAGAAGGTGCTGCTTTTAAAGTCGCTTCATTTGTTGAAAAACCTGATTTGGAAACCGCAAAAGGCTATTTTACAAGTGGTGATTATTATTGGAATAGCGGTATGTTTGCTTTTAAGGCGGGCGTTTTTTTAAGTGAGTTGGAAAAATTCCATCCGGTCATGTTGGAAAGTTGTCGCCGGGCATTGAAAAGCGCAAAAGTTGATATGGACTTTATTCGTTTGGATAAAGATATATTTTCCACTTGTCCATCTGATTCTATTGATTACGCCGTGATGGAAAAAACAGCTAAAGCAGTTGTTATTCCCATGGATGCTGATTGGAATGATGTCGGGTCATGGTCTGCTTTATGGGATGTTACTGATAAAGATGCCTTCGGTAATGCCATTAGTGGTGATGTGTTTACAGTTGATACCAAAAATTCATTTATTCATGCGCAAAGTAAGCTGGTTGCGGTTATTGGTGTTAGTGACTTGATTGTAGTGGAAACAGATGACGCAGTAATGATTGCTGCTAAGGATCGGGTTCAGGATGTTAAGGTAATTGTGGCTCAATTGAAGGCGGAAGGTCGAAGCGAAGCGGATATTCATCGTAAAGCTTACCGACCTTGGGGGCATTATGATTCGGTTGACTCCGGAGAGCGCCATCAAACCAAGCGAATTGTGGTTAAACCGGGCGGCAAGTTGTCTGTACAGAAACATCATCATCGCGCAGAACATTGGGTAGTTGTCAAAGGTACGGCTTTGATTACCAAAGGGGACGAAAAGCTATTAATTACCGAAAATGAATCGACCTATATTCCTTTGGGTATTGTACATTGTCTTGAAAATCCGGGCGTTATCCCGTTGGAAATTGTTGAAGTGCAAACAGGAAGCTATCTGGGCGAAGACGATATTGTGCGTTTTGATGATCAATACGGACGTGTTTGATATTATATTAATGAAGGTTTAAACCTAAACAAGCTAAATTATAAAGGAAATGATTAATGACTAAAAAAATTACCAAAGCGGTTTTCCCCGTTGCTGGCTTGGGAACGCGCTTTTTACCAGCTACTAAAGCAATAGCTAAAGAAATGTTGCCGGTAGTGGATAAGCCGTTAATTCAATATGCGGTAGAAGAAGCAGTTGCTGCGGGTATTGATACCATGATTTTTATTACTTCACGTAGTAAAAATGCCATTACTGATCATTTCGACAAAGCTTATGAGTTGGAAAAAGAATTAGAGTCAAAAAACAAAGCGGATTTATTGAAATTGCTTAAGGATATTGTGCCGCCTAATGTCTCTTTTGTTTTTATTAGACAACCAGAGGCTTTGGGTTTAGGGCATGCAGTCTATTGTGCAAGGCCAGTGGTAGGCGATGAGCCTTTTGCAGTCATTTTGGCAGATGATATGGTTGAAGATGGCGAGCGTGGATGTATGGCGCAGATGGTTGCGCTTTATGAGCAAAAGAAATCGTCTATATTAGGCGTCGAACGTGTTAATCCAGCCGATACTGCCAGTTATGGAATTGTTAAAACCCCTGAATCTACGGATAAATACGCACCTATTGAAATCATTGTTGAAAAGCCCAAGCCTGTGGATGCGCCTTCAAATCTTGCGGTTGTTGGACGGTATATTTTGACGCCGGCTATTTTTGATAAGATTAAAAATACTGGCAGAGGCGCGGGCGGTGAAATTCAGTTAACGGATGCTATTGCCGATCTATTAAATGACGAGCCTGTTTTAGCCTATGAATTTGAAGGCACGCGTTACGATTGTGGTACTAAATTGGGTTTTTTAATTGCAAATGTTGAGTTGGCCTTATTAAATAAGGAGTTAAAAGATGATTTTTCTACTTATCTTAAAGGCTTGATAAAAAGTGACAAGCTTCAATAATTGGTAAGTATAAGTGAATTAAAGTAAAAAAAATCAAGGAATACGAAGATTAAAGATTCTTCTTATTCCTTTTATGGTTAAAGCCTTCTAGACTTTTATTTCATTAATAACAGGTAGTTTGGCGCGTTTTTGGAGCCAAATGACCCCGGCAATATCGGTAATTCCGGCCCAAAGACGATCTAATGTTCCGTATTTTGACTGGCCATTAGTTCTAGATCTGTGACTGACTGGTTCTGAAATGACGTGCCCGCCTGCTCGTAATATTAAGGCAGGTAAAAATCGATGCATGTGATCAAAATAAGGTAATTCAAGAAAGCACTCCCTAGAAAACACTTTTAAGCCACAACCGGTATCGGGCGTATTATCGCCTAGTAACTTGGAGCGTATGGCATTAGCTACTTTGGAGGAAAAAAGCCGCCATTTGGAATCATAACGTTTGTTTCTCCAGCCAGCGACCATTGATAAGTTGCTGATCGTTTCTCTTTGTTTGATAAGAACCTGATAAAGATTAGGGATATCAGCAGGATCATTTTGACCGTCACCATCTAAAGTTGCAATCCATGGATAGTTTGCTGCTTTAATACCTGTATGGACGGCTGTACTTTGTCCACAACTGTGTTGATGATGGATTACCCTCAGCGCCTTAAAATCAAGAAGTGCTTGCTTTAATACGTCTGCTGTTTGGTCTTTGCTTCCATCATCGACATAAATAATTTCATAGGCTTCCGCCTGACTCATGGCATTAACAATCTCTTGAATTAAAGAGACAATATTGTCAGCTTCATTATGAACGGGAACAACTATAGAAATTTTCACAGACCATCCTAACTAAATATTTTTTATTTATAGCGTATTATCAAGGTAAAAATGAGTTTATCATTTTTTTTGTACCAATAATCAATCACTCTTGACCCTATATGATATAAAAAATGCCTCAAATGTCCTAAAATTATCTTCCGAAATAGGTACTAATTATACTGGCTCTACTTGCAATCCATGTGATTATCCTTTAACTTAGTCCAACATCCGTAAAGGCTAGGGGTGCTTTTTGTGACTTCGCATTGCGTAGGTACTTGAGGCTGAGAGAAACCCTTTGAACCTGACCCCGGTTAATACCGGCGTAGGAAAGCCCCCAAACTTCCCTGCGTCTTGTTTTATTGTTATTGGAGATAAGCATGAACGCTGTTCTAAAAGACGCTACTGAAGTTAATAGTGTGAAGATTGATTCATATCCTGCATCAGAAAAAATCTATGTGCAAGGTAGTCGGCCTGATATTCAGGTCCCTATGCGTAAGATTACCTTGTCAGATACGCCTGTGCATTTCGGAGCTGTAGAAAAAAATGGTCCACTTTACGTTTACGATACATCCGGTGTTTATACTGATCCCAATGTTGAAATAGATTTAAAGAAAGGTTTAAATTCAATACGTTCAGTCTGGATTGATGAAAGAAACGATACTGAAGAATTGAATGGACCTAGTTCGGATTTTGGTCGTCAGCGCCTAGAAGATCCAGCGACGGCGAGTTTGCGTTTTGAACACATTCGTAAGCCGCGTCGAGCCAAAGCAGGCAAAAATGTATCGCAAATGTATTATGCGCGTCAGGGTATTATTACGCCGGAAATGGAATTTATTGCCATTCGTGAAAACCAGAAAATGGAAGAAATGCGTGATTTATGGAAAGATCAGCATCCGGGGGATTCATTAGGTGCTTCGATACCTGATGTTATTACAGCAGAATTTGTTCGTGATGAAGTAGCAAGAGGTCGGGCTATTATTCCTTGTAATATTAATCATCCAGAACTGGAACCAATGATTATTGGTCGTAATTTCTTGGTTAAAATTAACGGTAATTTAGGGAATTCAGCGGTCACTTCATCCATTGATGAAGAAGTTGAAAAAATGCTTTGGGGGATACGTTGGGGCGGTGACACCATTATGGATTTGTCTACCGGTAAAAACATTCATGAAACCCGTGAGTGGATTTTACGTAATTCACCAGTGCCAATTGGCACTGTACCGATTTATCAAGCCCTCGAAAAAGTAAATGGCAAAGCTGAAGACCTGACTTGGGAAATATTTCGAGATACTTTAATAGAACAGGCAGAGCAGGGCGTCGATTATTTTACTATTCATGCTGGAGTGCGGTTGCACCATGTGCCTTTAACCGCAAAACGCATGACCGGTATCGTTTCTCGCGGCGGTTCCATCATGGCTAAATGGTGTTTGGCGCATCATACTGAGAGCTTTTTATATACGCATTTTGAAGAAATCTGCGAAATCATGAAAGCTTATGATGTATCTTTTTCTTTGGGCGATGGATTACGTCCGGGTTCAATTTATGATGCTAATGATGAAGCGCAGTTTGGTGAATTGGAAACATTAGGTGAGCTGACTAAAATTGCTTGGAAACATGATGTACAAACCATGATCGAAGGGCCAGGGCATGTGCCTTTGCACATGATTAAAGTTAACATGGAAAAACAACTGGAAGAATGTGGTGAGGCTCCCTTTTATACATTAGGGCCTCTAACAACTGATATTGCGCCAGGTTATGATCATATTACTTCTGCGATTGGTGCTGCAAATATTGGTTGGTATGGTTGCGCCATGCTTTGTTATGTTACTCAAAAAGAGCATTTAGGCTTACCTAACAAACAAGATGTCCGTGAAGGGATTGTGACTTACAAAATTGCTGCTCATGCGGCTGATTTGGCAAAAGGTCATCCTGGTGCACAAGCCCGTGACAATGCGATGTCCAAAGCCCGTTTTGAATTTAGATGGGAAGATCAATTTAATATTGGGCTTGATCCAGAAAAAGCGCGTGAGTTTCATGATGAAACCTTGCCTAAAGATTCAGCGAAAGTGGCACATTTTTGCTCAATGTGTGGGCCACATTTTTGCTCGATGAAAATTAGTCAGGATGTGCGTGATTATGCAACTGCAAAAGGGATTAAAGATGAGCAAGAAGCCTTAATTAAAGGAATGGATGAAAAATCAAAACAGTTTCTTGATGAAGGCGCAGATATTTACCATAAAGTTTAGCTAGATTTGTTGAGTGGAGGTGTGCTTTACTCATCTTGCTATACTTTGGTAGTTTACTAGCGTGATTATTAGAAAGAATAGAAATAGGTATAAGTATAAGTGATACCTCTAATCCTAATTGTCTTTCTTTTCGGAGGGTAAGTTTTTTAAGGCGCTATTATTCTTAATGGCGGTAATCTACAGGTAATTTATGGTTGATAAAAAAAATATTGTTATTAAGGTTAAATATCCTAACGCTAACAAAAAATTAGAAGATTTGTCTGTTTCAAAAGTAATAACTGAATGGAATATCAAACGAATATCTTTGGCATTATTGGGTTTAGTCTCATTTATTGTTATTTTGTTCTTTATATCAACACCAGATACTGATGATTCTACTGTAGTAATCGCACCAAAGGTTTTAGAAACAGTTGTTAATACTCCCGCGAAGCCAGATGCTGTTATTCATAAAAATGTATCCAGAGCATTTTTAACCAATAAGATTACTAATAATGAACCTACTGAAAAGCTTGAGTTACCTTTAAAACTTAGCAAAAAGAAACCAACATCGGTTTATTATTTTGTAGAATTAACGGGAATGAAAGGAAAAACGATTTATCACGAATGGTTACTTGAAAATAAACTGATTACCAGAAAGAAAGTAAATATATCAAAAGATCTCTGGCCTACTTCAAGTAGACAGTTATTTGGTGATAGTACAAAAACTGATTGGACAGCAAGACTGGTTGACGAAACAGGTCAAATAATAAATGAAATACGCTTTAACGTTTTATACCAATAATTAATGGATATGAATAATGACCCACATTAATATATTGCTCTATAATTAGGGCTTATATTATTGAGGAATTATTATGACCGATTATCAAAAACTGACTGAAAATGAATTAAAGGCGGTTATTGATGCTGCAGAAAAAGCATTAAAAAATATACAGATTAATAAACGTAAAGAAGTTATTGCAAAAATAAAAGAATTAGCCGCTTCGATTGATGTTGCTATTGAAATTTATGAGAGTGATAAAAAATCAGTGCGTAAAGGTCTTAAGGTGGCAGTTAAATACCGCCACCCACAAGATTTTGAAAAAACATGGACCGGGCGTGGAGTAATGCCGGCATGGTTGCAAGCTCTCACAAATGAGGGTCATGATCGGTCTGAATTTAAAGTATAGCTTTTCTGAGTTAAAAAATAATTAGAATTAAGCTGTAGCCAGTTATATAGCTAAAACGAAAAGCTATTAATCATTTTGTGGTTTAGCTGATTGATATACTTGTTAATCGATAAATCGTTTAGTTAGATCACTGTAGGCATCAATTCTTCTATCACGTAAATAAGGCCATATTTGCCTGACTCGCTCAATACGGTCAGTATCAAGCTTGCATGTTAATAGTTTTGTTTCTGAGTCATTAGCTAACGTTATTAGGTCACCTTGAGGTCCGGCAATAAAACTGTTGCCCCAAAATTTAATGCCTTTGCCTGAATTAGGTGCTTTTTCAAAACCTACACGATTACAGGAAATAACCGGAATACCGTTCGCAACAGCATGTGAGCGCTGAATCGTTATCCAAGCATCTAATTGTCGTTGTTGTTCTTCCTTTGTGTCCTCAGGATCCCAACCAATAGCCGTTGGATAGATTAAAATTTCTGCACCAGCTAAGGCCATTAATCTTGCGGCTTCAGGGAACCATTGGTCCCAACAAATTAACACACCTAATTTGCCGATAGATGTTTCTATGGGTGTAAATCCTAGGTCACCTGGGGTGAAGTAATACTTTTCATAGAAACCAGGGTCATCCGGTATATGCATCTTTCGGTATTTACCTGCAATACTGCCATCCTTATCAAAAACTACAGCTGTATTATGATATAAGCCGGGCGCTCTTTTTTCGAAAAGGGTTGAGACAATAACGATGTTTAGTTTTTTGGCAATGGCAGAAAGGATATCAGTTGTAAGTCCAGGAATTGTTTGGGCGAGATCAAAATTATTATAGTCTTCATTCTGACAAAAATAGGGTCCTAAATGCAGTTCTGGTAATACTACCAAGTCTGCATTAGCAGCCGCTGCTTCATGTATTTTTTCGATAGAAAAATCAAGGTTCGTTTGTCTGTCTTTATCACAGAGTTGTTGAATGGCACTAACGATTATTTTGGACTTCATAAATGAATGGGTTGAATGGTTTTGTTGTGATAATTATAAACTATTATAATTTTGTGCGAACAGAGATATCATTATTACTTGGTCGCTCAACCTATCTAGCCTGTCGATGCATAGGTATAATATTTCTTGGGTTTGAGATAGTAGCGCTTTTGACAAGTATTTTGGAGTTAAGTACGGAACTGCTATTTAAAGTGGGTGTGCGTTATAATCTTACCAATTTTGAATAATTATTGTATAACAGGTCGATTTCATTTGTTTAAGTTATTATTAAGGAAGTAAAAAAGTAATATTAGTTAAGAGTAAATTACAGATTGATTTTTATTTTAATTAAAAGAAAAATCAGTTTTTACATAAAATCTATACTAAATTGATTAAAAAATCTTGGGAAATATTAATGAAAGTAACTGTATTTGGTTCTGGTTATGTAGGATTGGTAACTGGTGTTTGTTTGGCGGAAGTTGGTAATGATGTTTTATGTGTTGATGTTGATAAGCGCAAAATTGATAACTTAAAAAATGGCATCATTCCCATTTATGAACCGGGACTGGAAGAGTTGGTTAAAGATAATCAACAGACAGGAAGAATAAAATTTACCACAGATATCAATGAAGCAGTTAGTCACGGGGTTTTTCAATTTATAGCCGTAGGAACTCCTCCTGATGAAGATGGTGCGGCTGATCTGCAATACGTATTAGCAGTGGCCAAATCCATTGCTGAAAACATGAATGAGTATCGTATTATTGTTGATAAGTCTACAGTGCCAGTTGGTACAGCGGATAAGGTTAAGGAAATTATTCTTAAAGTTCAGGAAGAACGAGGGTTAGCAATTGATTTTGACGTAGTATCAAATCCGGAGTTTTTAAAAGAAGGTGCGGCTATCAACGATTTTATGAAGCCGGATCGAATTATTGTTGGCACTGATAATCCTAGAACAGCAGAATTATTAAAGGCACTTTATGCGCCGTTTAATCGTAGTCATGATCGTATCATTACGATGGATGTGAGATCTGCTGAATTAACAAAGTATGCCGCTAATGCTATGTTGGCGACTAAAATCAGCTTTATGAATGAGCTCGCCAATTTAGCTGAACTGTTAGGTGCTGATATAGAACATGTAAGAAATGGTATAGGCTCTGATTCTAGGATTGGCTATTCCTTTATTTATCCAGGTTGCGGTTATGGCGGTTCCTGTTTCCCTAAAGATGTGAAAGCCTTGGAGCGAACTGCTCAACAACTGGGCTATAAGGCCGAACTGCTTAATGCAGTAGAAAATGTTAATAATCGACAAAAAGAGGTTTTATTTAATAAAGTTATTCAGCATTATAAAGGCGAATTACAAGGCAAATGCTTTGCGCTTTGGGGTTTGGCATTTAAGCCCAGAACTGATGATATGAGAGACGCACCGAGTCGCGTCATACTTGAAGCATTAATTAATGCCGGTGCAACTGTTAGGGCTTTTGATCCTGAAGCCATGGCGGAAGCTAAGCGTATTTATGGCGATAAGCCCGGGTTAGTTCTTGTGGATACTGCAGAAGAAGCATTGGAAGAAGCTAACGCCTTGATTGTAGTAACAGAATGGAAAAACTTTTGGAGTCCGGATTTTGATTTAATCAAAAATACGTTAAAAGATTCAGTTATATTTGATGGCAGAAATCTATATCAACCTGAATTGCTTAAAAAACAAGGCATCACCTACTACGGTATGGGTAGAGGTGTTACAAATTTGTAATTAGTAAGATAATGATTTTTAATGCCATAAATAACGAATCCAATTTATTTATGTACGTTTATCCACGTTAAACCGAGTTAATAAGCCAAGGTTGATTTAACCTCATGCCTTGATAGTAAAGATTTAGCATTGAAAATTCTGTCTATGTATATTTATATGCTAATCTATGCCTCATTTTAACTTGGGTAAAAGAAATGCAAGCAACAGTCAAATGGGTCGATGGTGTTATGTTTGTCGGCGAAACGGGCAGTGGCCACGCGGTTGTGATGGACGGATCTCCGGATTATGGCGGGCGTAATATGGGTATGCGTCCCATGGAAATGATTTTAGTTGGTTTGGGTGGCTGTTCGTCATTTGATGTGGTGCAGATTTTACAAAAAGGCCGAAACAATATTGTTAATTGCGTAGCAGAAATATCTGCAGAACGGGTTGACACTGTGCCAAGTGTGTTTAGCAAAATCCATTTGCATTTTGTCGTTAGCGGTCGTGATTTGAAAGAATCAGCTGTAGAGAGGGCTGTGAAATTGTCGGCAGAGAAATATTGCTCTGCTTCCATTATGTTAGGTAAAGCCGGGGTAGAAATTACCCACGATTTTGAAGTTATTGAGGTTTAACAGTTTTGAATAAGTTGCAATTACACGGCTTTAACAATTTAACAAAGTCACTTAGTTTCAATATATATGATATTTGTTATGCGCCCGCTGAGCAGCAGCAGGCTTATATTGAATATATTGATGAAGCTTATAATGCCAAAAAGTTGACGCAAATACTAAAAGATGTTGCCGAAATTATTGGCGCGCAAATTCTAAATATTGCCCATCAGGATTACGATCCTCAAGGCGCCAGCGTAACTATGTTGATTTCAGAAGGAGATGCACCTCCGCCTCCCAGTATGAACAGCCAATCTCCCGGTCCTTTGCCAGAAACTGTATTGGCGCATTTGGACAAAAGTCATATTACTGTTCATACTTATCCAGAAAGCCATCCAGATAATGGTATTAGTACGTTTCGCGCAGACATTGATGTATCAACTTGTGGTCGAATTTCACCTTTAAAGGCACTTAATTATTTGATTCATAGCTTTGAATCAGATGTAGTAACAATGGATTATAGGGTGCGAGGTTTTACAAGGGATATATCCGGTAAAAAGCATTATATAGATCACAACATTACTTCTATCCAAAATTATATTGCCAAAGATACTCAGGAAAGTTATCAAATGATAGATGTGAATGTTTATCAGGAAAATATCTTCCATACCAAAATGATGCTTAAGGAAACCGAGTTGGAAAACTATCTTTTTGAGAAAGAAAGTAATTTATCTGATGAGCAAAAAACAGAGATAGAAGTTAAGTTACAAAGAGAAGTAGCTGAAATTTTCTATGGTCATAATTATCGACGTAAAAAACTAAAAGTTGCCGATCAAAATACTTAAGATAACCAGGCGTTAGAGATTCATTAAGCGTATCTCTAACTTTGTTTAATGTATTGTATATCCTCAATTGCTGTTTAGATTTTTTATGTGTCTATCTTAATTATCTTTAGCTTGAGTCAGTGCATCAACAATACTGATGTATTCAGTTAGCTTAGGTCGGTATAAAAAAAATCCTAAAGCCGATAGTCCTGAAAAAATAAATAACGTATTGAAGTTATCCCCCAGTACAAACATGACAAAGCCAAAAACTCCAATACTTTCAATGAGCAACATTGATACGATAGTGGTGACCAAGTAACGTCTTTTTGCAACAGCCTGTGGTTTTATGCCTGAGAATGGCATCGTTTGATTGAGGCGTAGCTGTATATGGCGAATTAAATTCGTCATTGGGAAGGTAATAATGGCGGCAACGTATAATATCGTTCTTATTAATATTCGCTGATCGTCAGGGAGAGTGTTTTGTATTTGATCACCAAAAGCAAAACAAGCTACGATATAGGCAAGTAGTGTCGTCAGTAAAATTCCTTGAAAAACCCAAGGAAGAAAAAGATCAGCTTTAAGTTGTTCAGATTCGCGTTGCCCCTGCATTTTGTTTCCAAATAGTTTGTTATAGATCTTTATCATAACAAATCCAGTGGCTTAGATTTTATTTTATGCTTGTTTTTATGAGTATTATTACAATTATCTAGTAGCCGATTAATTTTCTATCCAAAGCGAGTGAAGTTGAGAGTGCCGAACCTATTGCATTTATAAGGACTTTGCTTACAATGCATAAATCAACTTATTTTTAGGAAATATTATGCTAATACTTGGGGTAGATATTGGTGGCTCAGGCATTAAAGGCGCTATTGTTGACACGGTCACAGGTGAATTGGTGACTGAACGTTACCGTGTAGAGACACCTCAACCCGCAACTCCGGATGCTATAGCAGTTAGTCTTGCACAGATAATTAGTCACTTTAATTGGAGTGGACTTGTGGGCTGTGGTTTTCCTGCAGCTATTTTGCACGGAGTACCAAGAACGGCAAGCAATATTTCACCTTCATTTATCGGAACTAATATCGATAAATTATTTTCAAGAGCTACGAAATGCCCTTGTTATTGCCTTAATGATGCAGACGCGGCCGGTATGGCAGAAATACACTTTGGCGCAGGAGTAGATCAATTTGGCGTAGTTTTGCTAATAACCATTGGCACGGGTTTGGGTACGGTTATTTTTAGTGATGGGAAATTATTGCCCAATACAGAATTAGGACACTTGCTTATGAAAAATGGAAAAACAGCAGAGCATTATGCATCGGATGCGACCCGAAAAAATAAGGGTCTTGGTTGGAAGCGCTGGGGTAAGCGCTTTAACAAATACCTTAATGTGATGGAAAAGCTGTTTTGGCCGGATTTAATAATTCTAGGCGGCGGTGCCAGTAATAGCTTTGTAAAGTTTAAATCGCAAATTACTATAGAAACACCGGTAAAGCCAGCTGCATTTTTAAACCAAGCGGGTATTGTTGGGGCTGCATTGTATGCCCAATCAAAAAATACCCTAACTGACACTTAAATAAGTATTTGAGCCTTTTTTTTGAGTTCCTGTCACACACACTAATTAAATGCTATGACTATCAAAACAAAATTACGTTGGGGTATTTTAGGGGCGGCCAGAATTAATGAGCGTTTATTACCTGCGATTGTTCAAGCATCAAATGCTAAATTAGTTGCTGTTGCCAGTCGTCGCGAGGGTGCTGCAGTAAAAATAGTAGAGCAGTATGCTCCGCAACAACAGAATGTAAGAATGTACGATGATCTTGATGAGTTGTTGGCCGATACTGCTGTTGATGCGGTGTATGTTCCGCTTGCCAATCATGAGCACGTCAAGTGGGTATTGCGTGCAATAGAATGTGGCAAACACGTACTGTGTGAGAAACCTATGGCACTGACCGTTGCTGATATTGAAGCTATTAAAGTTGCTGCAATTAAATATAAAGTTACTGTTATGGAAGGCTTTATGTATCGGTTTCACCCTCAGCATACACGAGTGCAGGATTTGATTGCTTTAGGTACAATCGGAGAGATAAGGTCAGTGCGAGCCAGTTATTCTTTTATGATGCGCCCAGCGAGGATGTATCGTTTGATGGAAAATGTTGAGCGAGGTGGCGGCGCCATGTGGGATATCGGTTGTTATGCAATCCATTCTGCAAGGTTGTTTTTTGACCAAGAGCCGGTAGCTGTGACAGCGATTGCCAAGTATGTTGATAGTGGTGCTGATATTGCGACTAGCGGAATTATTGATTTTGGTTTGGGTAGATACGCGCATTTTGATTTTAGTTTTGAGCGTGCCAGACGCTGTGAATATGAAATTGTCGGTACTAAAGGTGGTATTAAATGTCATGCTGTTTGGCAGCTGCCAGGTGATGTCCCTGTTATTTCATGGTGGACGGAAGAGGGGCTGCAATGTGAAGAGCGTTTACCAATTGCTAATCATTTTCAGCTTGAAATTGAGCATTTTAGTGATTGCGTGTTGAATAATAAAGAGCCGCTGTTGTCACTCGACGATGCTAAATCTAATTGCCAAGTAATTGTTGCTGCACTTAAATCTGCTGCGCAAGGACAAGTTGTTCAATTAGGCGGTAATAAATAATTTATTATAAGAAAATAAAAGTCAGACGAGTTGGAAATGTTATAAAATACAAAGTTTTGAATTTAAAGGCCGAGCTTTCGGCTAATAAAATAGTGGCCTATTTATGCGATGTCCGTTTTGTGCGGCACAAGATACCCGAGTTCTTGATTCCAGATTAATAAGTGAAGGTGATCAGGTTCGTAGGAGACGGGAATGCAATGTTTGTAAAGAGCGTTTCACTACGTTTGAAATGGTTGAATTAATGATGCCTCGTATCATTAAACGCGATGGGAATCGAGAGCCTTTCGAAGAGCACAAGCTACGTTCAGGTATGCTTAAAGCTCTTGAAAAAAGACCTGTTAGCAGTGATGCCATAGAGGCTTCAATCAATCGAATAAAAAAAGAATTGATGGAAACAGGGGATAGAGAGATACCTGTGCAACAATTGGGTGAAAAAGTCATGAAAGAGTTAAGCTCTTTGGATCACGTCGCTTTTGTAAGGTTTGCCTCGGTATATCGAAGCTTTCAGGATGTGAGTGAGTTTACTGACATGATTCAAAACTTGCAAAAAAAATAATGATAGCCAGTCAGGATGGCTTTTATATGGCCAGAGCAATTGAATTAGCTAAAAATGGCCGCTATACAACGGATCCAAATCCTCGCGTTGGTTGTGTTTTAGTGAGGGACGGTAACATAATTGGAGAAGGGTGGCATTTTAAAGCAGGCTCTGGACACGCAGAAGTTGAAGCCTTAAAAAATTGCCCTGATGCTAATGGTGCAACCGCTTATGTTACTTTAGAACCCTGCAGTCATTATGGCAAAACGCCGCCTTGTTGCGATGCCCTTATCAAAGCAGGGATTAATCGTGTAGTGATTGCCATGCAAGATCCTAATCCATTGGTGTCCGGTCGTGGACTTGAAAAACTTAAAGAAGCGGGTTGTGAAGTAAGCTGCGGCGTTTTAGAGGAAGATGCTCAGCATTTAAATCGTGGCTTTATTAAAAGAATGATGGCAAATCGTCCTTTTGTAAGGAGCAAGTTGGCAATGAGTCTTGATGGTCGTACAGCAATGGCATCCGGAGAAAGTAAATGGATCACTTCAGCAGAGGCTAGAGTTGATGTGCATCGCTTAAGAGCAGAAAGTTCGGCAATTTTGACGGGTATAAATACGGTGTTGGCAGATGACCCTTCTTTAAATGCCAGAGTTGCTTGGGATGTGTTGCAGCCCATTAGAGTTGTTCTTGATTCCAAACTCAACATGCCGGTTGATGCGCAGATGGTTAAGCTGCAAGGACGTAGCCTTGTTTTGACCTGCTCTGAGGATCAGGAAAAGATTCATGCTTTGCGGGAAGTTGGCTTTGAAGTTTATACGCTGGCTAAAAAAAATGAGAGACTTGATTTACATGCTGTAATGGACTTTTTGGCTAAGCAACAAATTAATGAATTACTGATTGAGGCTGGATCAGTGCTAAACGGTGCATTGTTAGCAGAAAATTTAGTCGATGAATGGGTGGTTTACATAGCACCTTGTATTTTGGGTGATCAGGGTAGAGGACTATTTGTCGTACCAGACTTAAAAAACATCGCTGATAAAAAAAAGTTTACGTTGCGTGATGTCAGGCAGGTTGGGTCAGATTTGAAATTAACATTGTCGCAGGAGTGCTTTTGACGAGTTTAAAATTACTTCTCCATCAGAGTTTTAAAGGGGTTTAATGTTTACAGGTATTATTCTGGCTATTGGTAAAATAGCTGCAGTCGAGCGTAAAACAGGGGATTGTCGTTTAAAGATAGATACGGGTAAATTATCATTAGTGGATGTTGCCTTGGGTGATAGTATTGCAGTTAATGGTGTATGCTTAACGGCTGTAGAATTGGATGCTCACTATTTTTGTGCGGATGTTTCCAATGAAACTTTATCCAGAACTATCTTAAGTAATGCAACAACCGGAACAGCCGTAAATTTGGAACTGGCTTTAACGCCTGCAACTCGAATGGGCGGACATATTGTCAGTGGTCATGTTGACGGTATTGGTCAAGTTATTGAAAAGAAGGCTGATGGGAGGTCTATTCGTTTTACTTTTAAGGCACCGGATAATCTGGCTAAGTATATTGCAGAAAAAGGCTCTATCTGTATTAACGGCATTAGTCTGACGGTTAACGAAGTTAATGGGGCTAGATTCAGTGTTAATATTGTTCCGTATACTTTAAAAGATACGACACTGGGCGAAGCGACAGTCGGCACAAAAGTTAATCTTGAAGTAGATTTGTTGGCGCGTTATATGGAGCGTTTAATGCTGGGCGAAGCGGCAGCTCATCATCAGGGCGGCATTACAGAAGAATTATTGCAAAAGAGTGGATTTTTTGGTTAATGAATACAATTGAAGAAATTATAGACGATTTACGTCAAGGTAAAATGGTTATCATTATGGATGATGAAGACCGTGAAAACGAAGGTGACTTGTTAATGGCAGCCGCTTTTACCCGCTCGGAAGATATTAATTTTATGGCTCGTTACGGTCGTGGTTTGATTTGTTTAACTTTAACCAGTGAGCGTTGTCAGCAGTTACGTTTACCATTAATGGTTAATGAAAATAAAACTGCACATTCTACCAATTTTACTGTCTCTATCGAAGCGGCAACGGGAGTAACTACCGGTATTTCCGCAGCCGATAGAGCACGCACTGTTCAATGTGCAGTAGCACCGGATGCAAGCGCGGATGATTTGGTTCAGCCCGGGCATATATTCCCGTTAATGGCTAATCCGGGGGGGGTCTTACGACGTGCTGGTCACACTGAAGCGGGTTGTGATCTTGCTAAATTAGCGGGTGTAGATCCCTCAGCGGTTATCGTAGAAATCCTTAATGAAGACGGTAGTATGGCAAGACGTCCTGATTTAGAGGTCTTTGCAGAGCAGCACAAGCTAAAAATGGGGACTATCGCTGATTTAATTCATTATCGTATTCAGCATGAAAATACGTTGGAACGCATCAGTGTATGTTTGTATCCTACTGAATTTGGCGAGTTTCGACTCTATGCGTATCAAGACAAAAACGATAATAACCTGCATCTGGCGTTGGTCATGGGTCAGGTTTCAGATGGAGAGCCGGTTTTAGTGCGCGTTCATGCGCGTAATTTGTTGGATGATGTATTTTCCTCTAAACGAAATGATTCCAGTGTTTCAATTCGAACCGCCATGCAAAAAATTGCTGAAGAAGGTCGTGGTGTTTTAGTTATCATCAGACAAAGTGAAGATAATAAATCACTAGCAGAACTGATTCATCGTTATCAACTTGAAGATAATGGCATTACCAGTGCTGTAAATATCCAAGAGGCAGCAGCGGATTGGCGTATGACCGGTACCGGCTCAAGAATATTGGCTGATTTGGGTGTGCATAAATTAAAAGTGCTAGGAACTCATAAAAAATATGTCGGTTTGTCGGGGTTCGATCTCGAAGTCTCTGAGCATGTGGTTTGAATGACACATAAGTTAGGTTGTCATTAAAAATTGAATTTTCGTAATTAATGTAGAGAAATAGTATGTCAACTATAAAAACCTTCGAAGGCAATTTATTGGTACAAGGCGGTAAATTTTGTATTGTAGCATCCCGGTTTAACAGTTTTATTGTTGAGCAGTTAGAGGCTGGTGCAATTGATGCCTTGGTTCGTCACGGCGCCGATAGAGACAATATACATCTTGTTAAAGCCCCTGGTGCGTTCGAGTTACCTATGGTGGTGCAACGTATAGCAGCAGCCAATAAATATGATGCGATAATCGCAGTTGGGGCAGTGATTCGAGGAGGTACACCACATTTTGAATATGTTGCGGGTGAATGTGTAAAAGGTCTTGCGCAAGTTTCCCTGCAATATAATGTACCGGTAAGTTTTGGCGTTTTAACGGTTGATTCAATTGAGCAGGCAATAGAGCGAGCCGGGACAAAAGCGGGTAATAAAGGTGCAGAAGCGGCAATGTCAGCCATCGAGATGGTCAGTTTATTTAACAATCTGGAAGCCGAATGAGTCAAGCACGAACTAATGCCCGCAAAGCAGCTGTCCAAGCCTTATATCAATGGCAGATGACAGGGCAGAGTCTTGTTGAAATTGAACGGCAGTTTCTTGAAGAAGAGCGTCTTAAAGATGCCCAAAAAAGCTACTTTACTGAGCTTTTTCATGGCGTGCCTAAAAACTTGGGTGTTATAGATGAAACCTTGACTGAATTTGTAGATCGTCCGGTTGACATGATTGATCCCGTTGAGCGGGCTATATTGAGAATAGGGGCTTATGAATTGCTTAATCGCTTGGATATGCCTTATCGGGTTGTTTTAAATGAAGCTATTAATCTTGCCAAGTACTTTGGTGCTGATGGTAGTCATAAATATGTTAACGGCATATTAGATAAAATAGCCCAGCAAAAACGGGCGGTTGAAATTAAAAGTAAAGTGTCAGTGGAAAGGCCAAAGGCGCAGGGTGGAAGGTAAAGCGCTTTGAAGCCTTTTTAATTTTGAACTTTAAATCATTCTTATGTCTATAGCTGAGTTTTCTCTTATTGAGCGTTATTTTACCCGGCAGGTGGTAGGAAATGATTCAACTAAATTAAGTATTGGTGATGACTGTGCTTTATTATCATTGCCTGAGGGTTATGAACTTGCTGTAACCACTGATACCATGGTCGAAAATGTTCATTTTTTTGCAGATGCAAATCCAGAACTACTGGGACATAAATTACTGGCTGTTAATTTAAGTGATTTGGCCAGTATGGGCGCAAAGCCAGTATCGGTTTTGCTGGCTTTAACACTGCCAACGGTTGATGAAATTTGGTTGGCAGCATTTTCAAAAGGATTTTTAAGTCTGGCAGAACTGCATTTAGTGGATTTGATTGGTGGGGATACAACCTCTGGCCCCTTAACATTGACGGTTCAAGCTATGGGTTTGGTACCAAAGGGTAAGGCACTTTTGCGTTCAAGTGCAAAACCGGGTGATTTTATTTATCTAACGGGTTCATTAGGTGATGCCGGGTTGGGCTTAAAAATCAAACAAGGTTATTCTTGCAGTAATCCTGAAGCAGCACTTCAACGGTTTAATAAACCTAATCCGCAGATTAATGCGGGAATGGCTTTGCTGGATATTGCCAATGCTTGTATAGATATTTCTGACGGCTTGACTGCTGACTTGGGACATATACTTGAGCGCAGTCATGTTGGCGCTTGTCTTGATTGGGATAAGTTGCCGCTAGCTGATGCTGTTGTTGATTATATCAACGATACCGGTGACTGGGCTATGCCACTTGTTGCTGGCGATGATTACGAATTGTGTTTTACAGTAAGTCCCGAAAAAGCATCCCGGTTAACTATTAATTGCACACAGATTGGCGTCATTGAATCGACCCTGGGTTTACGCTTATATAAATCAGGTAATCTTCAACCCTTAAATAGTAAAGGATATGAGCATTTTTCTTAACAGTCATTACGGAAAAAACAAACTAACACCTCGGCAAATTCTTTCTAATCCTATTTTGTTTCTGGCTTTTGGATTTGGTTCCGGGTTGGCAAAAAAAGCACCGGGTACAATGGGTACTTTAGCGGCAATTCCTGTGTATTGGTTGTTTGCACAAACCAATATGTTGATTTATAGCCTGCTTACTGTTGTTGCCACTATAAGTGGTATTTGGATTTGTGGAATAGCGGCAGATAAGTTAGCTGAACATGATTTTGGTGGTATTGTTTGGGATGAAATTGCAGGTTATTTAATAACTATGTGGTTAGTTCCTCTTACTTGGCAAACCATGTTGGTTGGTTTTTTGTTGTTTAGATTTTTTGATATTTTAAAGCCATGGCCAATTAAATGGCTGGACCAGCAAGTTCACGGTGGTTTTGGCATTATGATTGATGATGTCTTGGCCGCTTTGTTTGCCGGTGGCTTATTATTTGTAATGGTTAATCTTGGTTGGGTAGGTTAATTCCCTCATCTTGGTTTTTACCTTAAAACAGCTTTTATAGAAATTTATGCCACCTAATCTTAGTGGCTTACTTAAATTTACCCCATAGTCGTTTTTTAAATCAAAAAACATTCAATCCCCAATCCCCCCCCAAAAATATTCTGCCTTGCAGAAATACTTAATAATTTTACAGGTTACATGATGTTATAGTTTTTTTAGCACATATTAAAAAAACCAAGCAATAATTAATAGTATTTCATACCGAGGAAGGATGAGACATTATGTTTCACTGAAACATGATGTCTTCGGGCAATACTTCAGTATGAAACATCATGTTTTAATAATAGATTATTATAATTTTAAATATATTATATAAAACAATAAGTTAATTTTTTATGAGTTATGGCACAGGCTTTGCTTTTATATTAATTAAAAGCACATTATTTTCAGACGCTGAGTATGAAAATCTAATCAATTAAAAGCACTATTTGGAGAGACTTAATGATATTTAAACAATTATTTGACGCAGAAACTTGGACTTATACTTACTTAATTGCTGATTCGATCAGTAAAGAAGCGATTTTTATTGATCCTGTTAATACACATATTGATGACTATATTGCCTTACTGGAAGCGAATGGCTTACAGCTTAAATACTCATTGGAAACACATGTTCATGCCGATCATATCACGGCAAGTGGCTTGTTACGTCAGCGCTTGGGCGCGCAAACAGCTGTTAGCCAACTGTGTGGCGCTGAAACAGCTGATGTTCAGATCCAAGATGGCGATATCTTTACTTTAGGCTCCACTGAGCAGCTTAAAGTAATTGCTACGCCAGGACATACTCGAGGCAGTATTTCTTTTTTATGGCATGATAGAGTTTTTACAGGTGATTCTTTATTCGTTGGTGGTTGTGGCCGTACCGATTTTCAAGGCGGTGATCCAGGTGCTCTTTACGATTGTATCACGCAACGGTTGTTTACCTTGCCTGATGAAACACTGGTCTATCCTGGTCATGATTATCAAGGGCGGTGGGTTAGTAGTATCAAACAGGAGCGAACTAGCAACCCCCGCTTGACTGGGAAAACACGTGAAGAGTTTATTGTAATTATGAATAATCTTAATTTACCAAAACCACGTTTAATTGATGAAGCTGTACCTGCCAATCGTTATTGTGGTTTGGATGAAAATGAGCGTCAGGATGCAGTTGCGTTAAGAGATACTTCACGTCCTGTTCGCAGTGAACTCAGCCCTCAAGATTTGGTGGCTGAGGCAAAAAAACAGATTACTGAAGTGACAGTGCTTACGGCTAAACAACTACTTGCAGAAGGCAATATTGTATTGGTTGATACTCGTGAAGAGAGCGAATATGCAGCGGGACATATTGATAATGCATTGTTGCTACCTCGTGGTGTTTTGGAATTTAAAATTGGCAACAGTCCTGAATTATCTGACAAATCCAAAGCAGTATTGATTTATTGCCGTACTGGCGGTCGCTCTGCATTGGCAGCACATACCCTGCAGCAATTGGGTTATAAAAATGTACTGTCTATGGCTGGTGGCTTTGATGCTTGGCAAAAAGCATGAGTGTAAAAATGCAAGGTATTAGTTAAACTGGAACGGGTTGCAGAATATAATTTTGTTTATTGCAATCTTCAATAAATAATTAAAATAATAACTGGAGGAAATTATGGCACAACATCATACTATCTTGATTGTCGGTGGCGGTGCAGCGGGAGTGTCCGTCGCTAATAATATGCGTCGTCAAAACGCCAATATTGATATTTCAATTATTGAGCCATCAGACAAGCATTATTACCAGCCAGGCTTTACCATTATTGGTGGCGGTGCTTATACATTAAAAGAAACCACGCGTAATGAAGCAGATTTAATACATCCATCGGTTACCTGGATAAAAGATTACGCAGAAACTTTTCAGCCAGATGAAAACACGATAACTTTACGTTCGGGTGAAACCATTAGTTATGATTATCTAGTTGTCTGTCCGGGTCTTCAGTTAGATTGGAACAAAGTTGCCGGCTTAAAGGAAACCCTGGGTAAAAATAATGTCTGTAGTAATTATTCACCAGATACCGTTGAATATACTTGGGAATGCATTAAAAATATCGAATCGGGAACAGCACTTTTTACCCAACCACCCATGCCTATCAAGTGCGCCGGTGCGCCACAAAAAATAATGTATTTGGCTGCAGACCGGTTTCGTAAAAAAGGTCTTTTAGAAAAAATTAACGTTGAATTTTTTAATGCCGGACCTGTCATATTTGGCATTCCTTTTTTTGCAAAAGCCTTAAATAAAATAGTAGCGGGTTATGGAATAAAAACCAATTTCAATCAAAATCTTGTTGCTATTGATGGTCCGGCTAAAACTGCCACGTTCGAAATCACAGACACTGAAGGTAACAAACAGCAAGTCGTTAAAGCTTTTGACATGATCCATGTAACACCACCACAAAGTGCACCTGATTTCATTAAAAATAGTCCTTTAGCCAATGCTGCCGGATGGGTAGATGTCCATGAAAATACCCTTCAACATACTAAATTTCCAAATATATTTAGTTTAGGTGATGCAACGTCAACGCCAAATGCCAAAACTGCAGCGGCAGTCAGAAAACAGGTGCCTATATTGGTCGATAATATTTTTCATCTTATTGAAGGTAAAGCACTACAAGAAAAGTATGACGGTTACGGTTCATGTCCGTTAACCATCGCTAAGTACCGTGATTTTAGCGGAGTTTTCCTACGGTGGTAAGATAACACCTTCTTTTCCCATGCTCGATCCAAGAAAAAGTTTGTTTATTTGGTGGATAGGTAAAAAAATAGGTTTTCCATGGATGTACTGGCATTTAATGCTTAAAGGTTATCGTATCGATATACCGCATTTAGAATCTTATGCTAAACGCTTCCTAAAAGAAGAATAAATTACCTAATGTAAAGAGGACGATTCAAGGTGCCGACGCTTTTTCACCTTGAATTTTCGCAACTCTGTTGATACTTTCCCGGGGTATGCCCCATCAACCTTTTATAGCATACAGTTGATGACTTTTTTAACACGCGCAAGCTAAAAAGGTTAAGACTGCAATGAGCGGATTAAAATCTCATATGTTACGATTAATAAGATTCTTTCCCATTACAGAATGGCTTAAGACCTATACTCGGAATGAATTTAACAGTGATTTGTTCGCTGGCATTATCACCGCTATCTTACTTGTTCCACAAGGCATTGCTTATGCAATTCTAGCTGGCTTGCCACCTCAGCTAGGACTTTATGCAAGTATTCTTCCACCGCTATTTTATGCTTTTTTAGGTACTAGCCGAACTTTATCAGTCGGGCCGGTTTCAATTGCCGCCATCATGATTGCCAGTATTTTAAACTCGCCTGAGATTAGTGCCTTGGGAGATCCGGTCCAAAGTGCATTAATGTTGTCGGCAGAATCGGGATTGATCATGTTGCTGATGGCTATCCTACGAATGGGCGGGTTGGTTAATTTTATCAGTCATCCGGTACTTACCGGCTTTACCAGCGGCGCCTCACTTTTAATTATCGGCAGTCAATTACCTCAATTACTGGGTTTAAAAAGCCCAAGTTGTGGTTTCGATTTCGATTGTTACAGGGATTATCTACTGGGCTATAACTTGGCTACATTACTGGTTGGCATATCAGCATTAACTCTATTGATAGCTTTTGGCAAGCCACTTATTGCAGTGCTAAAAAAAGCCGGTTGTAAACTTTCCTTAGTGACGGCAATCAGTAAGTGCGGGCCCTTATTGACAGTGCTTTTAGCAACTCTTGTGGTGAGTTATTTTGGTTTAACCACTCAAAATAATGTCGCAGTTGTCGGTAAAGTACCGACTGGCTTTCCTGCGTTAAGTCTGGATTTTATTAGTCTTGAAAAATGGCGTTTATTACTGCCAGGGGCTGCTTTTATTGCTTTAATTGCTTACGTAGAAAGTGTCGCTATTGCCAAAGTTACCGCAAATCTAAGAGGTGAAAAAATAGTACCTAACCAAGAGTTAATAGCGCTGGGTGTGGCTAATCTTGCCACGGCTATTTCTGGCGGCATGCCTGTTGCGGGCGGCTTTAGCCGAACAATGGTTAATTTTTCTGCCGGTGCGCGAACGCAAATGGCGATGCTTATCGCGGCAGGCATCTTGGCCTTGGCCGTTATCTTTTTTAGTCCGTGGTTTGAAAATATACCCAAAACTGCTTTAGCCGCCATTATTTTGGTTGCCATTATTCCATTGGTACGTTTAGGCAACATTATTCACACTTGGAAGTACGATGTTGGTGATGGAATTGCTGAAACAGTTACCTTACTAGGTGTTTTAATCTTGGGTATTGAAGAAGGTATTAGCCTGGGCATTATTCTTACCATCTTTTGTTATTTACGTAAAGCAAGTCACCCCCATATAGCCGTCGTTGGGCGTATTCCTAATACAGCCCATTATAGAAATATCAAGCGTCACGAAGTAGAAACTTGGCCACATTTGTTATTACTTCGTATTGATGAAAATATTACTTTTGCGAATGTGAATTTTATAGAAGAATTTATGTCGAAAGAATTACAACGTCAGAGTACTATTAAACAGGTTATTCTGATTTTTACTTCGGTCAGTAATATAGACCTGACCGCTTTGGAAGCCTTAGAGCATTTGAATCGTGCCTTACAAGAGGCTCACATCACATTATATCTAACAGAAGTAAAAGGCCCTGTTCTGGATAAACTAAATCGAACCAACTTTGTGGACCAACTCAAGCCAGGCAAAGTATTTTTTTGTACCGAAGATGCCATAGCAGAGCTGGCTTAAAAAGTGTATTGATGGCTCACACGCTTGCCCAATATCGGTAGCCAAAGATTAATTTTGGAAGCGTTACCAAGACAATATTTTTTCTAATACCCTACTAAATATGTTATATTTTAGCTGAATTAGAGGTTTGACTATACAAGTTGTTAATCTTTTTTGGTTTTTTTATTTTCCGATGGAACTATTGCTTCTAATCTTTTAAAAAGCGCTGTTGCAATTTATTAATCAAATTTAAGATCTTAATGGAGCGATAAGATGGCTGGGAAATTAGATCAGTGGAAAGAATTAGCTAACTCTGAAGTAAAAAGAATGGGTAAGACGGTCGATGATTTGGTTTCCAAGACGTTGGAAGGCATTGATATTAATTCACTTTATACCGCTGAAGATACCAAGAACTTGGAAACAATCGACTCTCTGCCGGGCATTTCTCCTTTTGTTCGTGGCCCAAAAGCCACCATGTATGCCGCCAGGCCTTGGACGATCAGGCAGTATGCGGGTTTTTCCACAGCCAAAGAATCCAATACGTTTTATCGCAAGAATCTGGCGGCCGGCCAAAAAGGGCTTTCTGTCGCGTTTGATTTGGCCACCCATCGGGGTTACGATTCGGATAATCCGCGTGTAGAAGGCGATGTAGGCAAGGCTGGTGTTGCGGTTGATAGCGTTGAAGACATGAAGGTGTTGTTTGACCAGATTCCCCTTGAGGAAATGTCTGTTTCCATGACCATGAACGGAGCCGTTATTCCGGTTTTGGCTTTTTATATTGTTGCCGCAGAAGAACAGGGTGTCGAACAAGGGTTATTGACCGGTACTATCCAGAACGATATTTTGAAAGAATATCTGTGCCGTAATACCTATATCTATCCGCCAAAACCTTCGATGCGTATCATTTCTGACATAATCGAATATTGTTCACATAATATGCCTCGCTACAATACCATCAGTATCAGTGGCTACCATCTGGGTGAAGCGGGTGCCAACTGTGTTCAGCAAGTGGCGTTTACTATTGCTGACGGTATTGAATATATTAAGACGGCTATTAATGCCGGTTTAAAAATTGATGATTTTGCGCCGCGTCTGTCGTTCTTTTTCGGCATTGGCATGAATTTGTTTATGAATGTGGCCATGTTGCGTGCGGCGCGTTACCTGTGGAGCGATGCAGTTGAACAGTTAGGCGGCAATGAGCAGTCCAAGGCGCTGCGTACCCATAGCCAAACGTCAGGCTGGAGTTTAACCGAGCAAGATCCTTATAACAATATTATCAGAACCACCATTGAAGCGTTGGCGGCAACGCTGGGAGGAACGCAATCCTTACATACCAATGCGTTTGATGAAGCCTTGGGATTACCAACGGAGTTTTCGGCTCGTATTGCCCGTAATACCCAGATTATTTTGCAAGAAGAGTCTGAAATTTGTCAGACTGTCGATCCTTTGGCGGGGTCTTATTATGTTGAATCATTGACAGATAATATCGTGCAAGAAGCCCGTAAAATTATCCGTCAAATCGATGATGCGGGGGGGATGGCCAAAGCCATTGAACTGGGTATTCCCAAGCGCATGATTGAAGAAGCTGCGGCAGAAACCCAATCGCAGATTGACCAAGGCAAGCGCGTTATTGTGGGCGTGAACAAGTATAAACTGGAAAAAGAAGAAGTCGTTAATGTCATGGAAATTGACAATCAAGCCGTTCGTGAAGCGCAAATAACTAGCTTGCAAAAAATTAAGCTAACCCGTAATAGTTCAGAGGTTAAAGAGACGTTGGACAAAATTCGTGTGGTTGCCAAAGAGGGTGGTAATCTGCTGGCAGCCGCTATCGATGCTGCACGCGTTCGGGCGACCTTGGGTGAGATTTCTGATGCAATGGAAGATGTCTTTGGCCGTTATCTGGTGCCTAGCGAGTGTGTAACGGGTGTTATTTCCAGAGAGTATCATAATAGTGAAGCTGGGGCGCGCAAGTTTGATGAGGTTAAGCAGTTGGTAGATGAGTATGCGATTAACGAAGGGCGTCGACCACGGATATTGATTGCCAAGATGGGGCAGGATGGTCATGATCGAGGGGCAAAAGTAATCGCCAGCGCGTATTCCGATTTTGGTTTCGACGTTGATTTAAGTCCAATGTTTTCTACACCTGAAGAAATCGCCAAGCTGGCTGTAGAAAATGACGTTCATTTTGTGGGCGCTTCTTCGCTTGCAGCAGGACACAAGACGCTGGTGCCGGCGCTGATTGAAAAATTGCAGGCTTATGGGCGGGGTGATATTAAAGTCATTGTTGGTGGGGTGATTCCGCCACAGGATTATGATTATTTGCTGGAACGAGGCGTAGCCAAAATCTATGGGCCGGGAACGCAGATGATTAAGTGTGTCCGTGAAGCGATGGAGTTATTGAACCAAGCATGATCAATGCTATGAGTGCCGATGAAATCGTCGCCGAGATCTTAAAGGGCAATAGAGCTATTCTTGCTAGGTCAATGACTCTGATTGAAAGTACTCACCCCAAGCACCATAAACTAGCCGGTGAAATTCTGGATAAGATTATGCCGCTGGTTGGTAAAGCCAAGCGGATAGGTATTACGGGTGTTCCGGGGTCTGGCAAAAGTACCCTGCTGGAAGCATTGGGCATGTATTTGATCAATAATGGCTTAAAAATAGCCATTATTGCTATTGATCCCAGTAGCAGTATCAGCGGCGGCAGTATTCTTGCTGATAAAACAAGAATGACCACATTGCTTCGCGAGCATAACGCCTTTATCCGTCCGGTACCCGCGGGTGGGCATTTGGGCGGAACCAGCCTAAGAACTCGAGAACTGACTTTTCTTTTGGATGCGGCAGGTTTTGATGTCGTCTTTATTGAGACGGTGGGTGTGGGTCAGTCTGAAATTGAGGTAGCTGATTTGGTGGACTTTTTTTGTCTGGTGCAAATTGCCGGGGCAGGGGATGAGCTTCAAGGTATTAAAAAGGGAGTCATGGAAGTTGCTGATGTCATTGTCATTAACAAGTGTGATGGCGATAATAAAATGCAGGCGGAAATTGCCAGAAATATACTTAAAAATGCGTTGCATATTTTGAAGCCTAAATATGTGGAGTGGCAGGCACCAGCTTTAACATGTAGCGCAAGAGATAATACGGGAATAAAAAATATTTGGGAGGTTGTCGAGCTATTTTATACCACTATGGAGCCCGCCGGAAAAGTGGCATTGCTGCGGAAGGGGCAAAATGTGCGCTGGATGAAACGACAAATTGAGGAAAATGTTATCAATATGATTTATAACACTTCGGATATTAAAGAGTTATATAGTAAAACCAAAGCCAGTTTAGAAAGTAATCAGCTTTCGCCACGAAACGCCGTAGAGGCTGTCAGTCAATACATTGCTAAAAAATTAACTCAATGATGGCCTAAAATGAATAATTATGAATTTGTAAAAGTTGAACTTAAAGACAGAGTCGGTATTATTGAGTTTAATTATATTAAAAAATTGAATGCGTTGAGTGAATGTTTTATTCAAGATATTTTGAAAGCATTGACAGAGCTAAATGTTCCCGAAGTTCGCTGTGTTATTTTGCGAGCACCCAAGGGCAGTAAGGTATTCTCATCCGGTCATGATATCAGTGAGTTGCCAAAGACTCATCGGGATCCACTCAGTTATCAAGATCCCTTACGTATTCTCACGCGAACCATTCAGCGCTATCCAAAACCTGTTATTGCCATGGTGCAAGGCAGTGTATGGGGCGGTGGATTTGAATTTATCATGAGTACCGATATCGTTATTGCCAGTGATAAATCGACATTTGCCATGACACCAGTCAATTTGGGTGTTCCTTATAATGTTGTAGGTATTCATAACTTGATACGTGATGCAGGTTTGCATGTAATGAAAGAAGTTATTTTTACCGCGACTCCTATTACTGCTGAAAAAGCATTAAAAATTGGTATATTGAACCATATTGTTCCGGATGAAGAGTTGGAAAATAAAACTCTTGAAATTGCTAACTTAATCTGTGAAAAAGCACCACTAGCCATCGCTGTTATCAAAGAAGAGATGCGTGTTCTCTGTGAGGCAAATGCTATTAATCCAGATGAGTTTGAACGGATTCAAGGGCTTAGACGATATGTTTATGATAGTCTTGATTATCAGGAAGGTCTCACTGCCTTTTTTGAGAAGAGGAAGCCTAATTTTATAGGAAAATAAGGTCTTGCCGCTAAACAGGATTAAATCATGAAGCGCTATTCATTATTAACGCCGGAAGATGCGGCCAGCATTATTAACAATAATGATATGGTTGCTTTTAGTGGCTTCACTGCAGCAGGGTCTCCCAAGGTAGTGCCCATTGCACTTGCCCAGCGCGCTAAAGCGCTTCATGCAAAGGGTGAAAACTTTGCGATAAGATTAATTACGGGTGCTTCTGTAGGCGCCCAGGTTGATGATGAGCTTGCAACTGCAAATTGCGTAAAATGGCGTGCGCCTTATCAGTCAGCATCCGTTATGCGTAAAGCAATTAATAATAATGAAGTCGAATTTATTGATATGCATCTGGGTGAAGTTGCACAAATGATTCGTGCCGGCTTCTTTGGCGAGATTGATGTGGCAGTCATCGAGGCGGTTGATGTTACTAGTGATGGCCGTGTCTTTTTGACCTCAGGTATTGGTAATGCCCCGACTTTTTTGGAGCATGCACGAAAAATCATTATTGAAAGAAATAGTTATTTTTCTTCACGAATTACGGAGTTTGCCGATAATTTGACGTTGCTAAATCCCCCCAAGCGTCCTGTTATTCCACTTTATGGTGTGATGGATAAAATAGGTAAGCCTTATGTGCAAATTGATCCGGCTAAAATAATAGGTATTGTTGAAACTAATCAAGCTGATCAAATTGATTCGTTTACAACAAATGGTGAGACCAGTGTCCTGATAGCGCATAATGTTGAAAAATTTTTATTGAACGAGCTTAATTCCGGGCGTATCCCTAACACGTTTTTACCGCTACAAAGCGGTGTCGGTAATATCAATAACGCGGTGATGTGTACCTTGGGTAAAAATCCTGATATCCCAAATTTCACTATGTTTTCAGAAGTGTTGCAAGAATCGGTTGTTGATTTGATTTTAACGGGCAAGGTCACTGGAATCAGCGCGTCTAGTCTGACAGTCACGCCCGGTAAATTACAAACCATTTTTGATAATATGGAATTTTTTAGCGATAAAATTGTGCTTAGGCCGCAGGAAATTTCAAATAACCCTGAGTTGATCAGACGCCTCGGAGTGATCGCTTTGAATGTGGGGTTGGAATTTGATATTTATGGCCATGCCAATTCTTCCCATGTGTTGGGCTCCAGTTTAATGAATGGTATCGGAGGTAGTGGCGACTTTGAGCGTAATGCTTATTTGTCTATTTTTATGGCGCCCTCTATAGCCAAGGGTGGCAAGATATCTTCTATTGTTCCGATGTGTGCGCATATCGATCATAGTGAACACAGTGTCAAAGTTATTATCACGGAACAGGGTATTGCTGATTTGAGGGGGTTATCGCCAAGCCAACGAGCCAAAGCTATTATCGGAAATTGCGCTCACCCAATGTATAAAGAATCCTTGTATCAGTATTTTTTTAAATGTAAGCCAAGTCACATACCACATGATTTACATCATGCGTTTGATATGCATGTCAGATTTCTTGAAACTGGTAGTATGCTGTAATATTCACTTCAAATTCGTTCAACTAAAAGTCTAAGCTAACAGCGATAGGCTTAGTCTTCCTTTTTATCTATCCTTGGGCTGGTTAATATAGGTGCGTAGACGAACATAAATAAAGAAAAGGCCGCAAGCCAAGATAGTGTAGAAGCATAAATTAAGATGTTGTACCAGTTGGATAACGCCAGTGGTAATAACACTCTTAGTAAGGCAGCTAAGTTAACTAATATAAACCCGATAGCCATGGCATTGGAGACTCTGAGTGCACGTCCGGTGTGGCCTAATGATACCCTAGCCATCATGCCTAATGTTAATACGCCTATACCACCCACTGTAAAGGCATGTAGAGCTAATGAAGGTAAAATCCATGAATAAGCGGATAATGTAGTTAATATAAAACCCAAAATAATCCAGCCATAACCAATATAAAGTATCCATAATAAAGGTACATACCATATCCGTTGCACATACCAGCCAGCTAGGCGGGCACTGTTTACAAGCGCAGCAAAAATGGCTGTTAGCGCTAATATATTGCCGGACATAGCACCTAGTTGCATTGCAAAAACAGCGAAAGCAGAGCCAATAGATAAGGCATCCAGCAAGGGATTTCTTATGATCAGGGTGCCATGCAACCCCCGTTCTACAAAAAAAGGAAACACCCGTCCGGCAAGGATAAGAATCATGATAATAATAGTTCCGACGACTAATTGAATGCCAGTCCAGGCCGTTTTTGGGCATAGTTCCAAAATTTCAGCATGTATTAAGAAATTTCCAAGTGTTAACACCAGTAACAGGCCAACGAAGACAAGGTTTTTGAACTGCTTAGCCTGAATAATCGGTTTACTGATTTGATAAGCCAAAACGGGTAAGAAAGCAAAATCAATGGCTGCAATAAGAGCGTTGGGTAATAATCCGGCATAAAAAGGCAAAATGCGGCCATAAAGCCAAAGTAAAGCCAAGCCTGCAAGTTTATCACCGGTCAATGTTGGTTTGCCTGTCCAATTTTTAACGGCTGTTAATAAAAATCCGGCAATAACAGCAACAGAATAACCTAATAGCATTTCATGCGCATGCCAATAATTATCAGCAAAATAATGATCTATGGTTAAGCGACCTTTAAAAATAGCATTCCAAAGTACGATTAAAATTAGCGCCGATAATCCGGCCATGGCAAAGAAAACTCTAAAGCCCAAGCCAAACAGAGGGGTGTTGAAAATTTTTTGTGTGTTCATAGGTTTGTATTTTCCAGCCAGTCCAGCTCAGCATTCGTGAAGCCTGCAATTATACGCATTTCTCGGTTAAAAGGGCCTTTTGGCATGCCACCCTGATAATATTGTTTTATTAACTGACGATATTTAGCCTCAGGTTCAAGACCTTGTTGTTCACAGGCCCATTTAAACCAGAATGATCCCCGTTCTACATGAGTTACTTCATCTTTTAAAATACGTTCTAACAAGGTTACACTGGCATCGTCACCCAAATTCTTAAATTTGGCGATAATTGTCGGTGTAACATCCAATCCACGCGCCTCCATACAGCGTGGAACCATGGCTAATCTAGCCAGTAAATCATCAGCGGTATCTTTAGCATGATCCCACAATCCGTTATGGGCGGGTAAATCGCCATAATTCAAATTAAAGGTTCTTAAATGTAGCCTGATTAATTCAAAATGCTGCGCTTCTTCATCAGCAACTTTTAGCCAATCTTGATAAAATTGTTCCGGTAGTCCGCGAAAGCGATAAAGCAAATCCCACGCAAGATAAATAGCCATAAATTCAACGTGAGCAATGGCATGAAAAAAAGCGGCAATACCATCAGAGGAGCCCAGTTTTCGTTTAGGCATGTCACGCGGAGGCAATAAAATCGGCTTGTCAGGAAATTTTACCTGGTTAATTGGCAGTGCCGGCAATTCTGATGTAAAGCTTAGTTGATTATTTTCTAAAAGGTACCAAGCTTGATGGGTCAGTGCCAGTTTTTCATTGATAGCGATACCTTGTAAACAGGCTTCGGCAAATTTAAATACATTTCTCATTAATGATGGTCTATTTATAAAATGATTAAAATTTTGGATTTCACGTTATTGGTACTTTATTGCTTATTTATTTATTGGCTTTCTGATCAATCATCTCTGCAAAAACCTTTTGATTTTGGCTTTGATTTTCAGGATAAACTTTATCACGCAGGTGCCTATTCTATTATGGGATTGTTGGCATGGCGCGCTTTTAAAAGCTTTCTTGATGTACCCATTATACTGGCAATGCTTAGTATTGCCTTTTGTAGTTTATACGGATTATCTGATGAATGGCATCAGTCATTTATTATGGGCCGAGAGTCAGAGGTTGCTGATTGGGTTGCAGATACCAGCGGTGCATTTATGGCAGTCATGTCGCTATATAAATTTAGTTTCGGTAAGTTGATAAATAGCTAATGGCTAAAGCCCCATGTATCTTTTTAATCAGTTCGACTAAAATTGACTCTTTATATTTACCTTGATCAAACCCATGCCAAAAGATATTCGTATTGAAAGATTTAGCGGTACCGCATTAGAACACTACATCCCAGAACTTGCTCGATTAAGGATTGAAGTATTTCGTGATTTCCCTTATTTATATGATGGGGATTATGACTATGAAAAAAAATACTTGCAAACCTATATTGATACACCTGATAGCGTTATCGTCTTGGCATTTGATGGTGAAAAAGTAGTGGGTGCTTCGACAGCCATTCCTATGCAGTATGAAACTGATCAACTTAAAAGGCCTTTTCTTGAGCAGGACTATGCTCTTGATGAGGTCTTTTATTGCAGCGAATCCGTTTTAAATAAGAATTATAGGGGCTTAGGTTTAGGTGTGCAGTTTTTTGAGCAAAGAGAAGCACATGCTAAAGAGTTGGGTGGCTTTAAAGTCATTACTTTTTGTTGTGTAGAACGGCCGTTAAATCATGCTCGCCGTCCGGCAAATTATGTTCCTTTGGATTTGTTCTGGAACAAACGGGGCTATGTTAAACATCCAGAACTTAAAACAACTTACTCTTGGAAAGATCTGGATGAAATACAAGAAACGCCTAAACCGATGACTTTTTGGCTAAAACATGAACGTTAAAATTGCATCGGCTCAGTACAACATCAGTTTTCTGGAAGATTGGCAGGCTTATGATCAAAAAATTGAACGTTGGGTTGTTGAGGCTATTACTCAAGAGGCCAAGATTTTGGTATTTCCGGAATATTTCAGTATGGAACTGGCATCATTGTTTGGGTCGGAAATTTATTCATCATTAAGTAAACAACTAGAGGCAATGCAAGCATTGCATAATGATTTTATAGAGCTGTTTAAAAAGATGGCGCAAAAATATGAGTGCATTATTCAGGCGGGCACGTTTCCGGTACGCATAGCTTCTGACATCTATAGAAACCGAGGATATCTATTTATGCCAGATGGTCAGTTTGATTATCAAGATAAAATAATGATGACCCGTTTTGAAAATGAACAATGGTTAATTGCTCCGGGTAAAGAATTAAAATGTTTTGACACTATTTATGGAAAAATTGCCATAAATATTTGTTACGACTCTGAGTTTCCACTGCTGGCAAGAAAGCAGGTTGAAGCAGGTTGTGTGATAATTTTAGTGCCCAGTTGTACGGATACTATCGCAGGCTATCATCGCGTTAAAATCGGCTGTCAGGCTAGGGCACTGGAAAATCAGTGTTATGTAGTTCAGGCTTCACTGGTGGGGGATGCGGCTTGGTCAGAAGCAGTGGATGTTAATGTTGGAGCAGCCGCAATTTATACACCTGTTGATAGGGGTTTTCCGAGTAACGGGATCTTATCGGTCGGACAATTTAATGCAGTTCAATGGGTTATTGAAGAGATATCACCTCTAGCCTGTAAAACCGTCCGTGAGCATGGCCAAGTCTTTAATTACAGAGATTGGCCATTGCAAACGACTTTTGTTAGTTAAAGACAGCCTCAAAAGAAAAACCGTTAGTATTTAAAATGTCTTTTAATTTCTTTAAGCCTTCAATTTGTATTTGCCTTACCCGTTCTCTGGTTACTGATAACTCTTGAGCCACCTGTTCGAGAGTTTCTTCTTCATAGCCACAAATCCCATAACGACGGCAGATAACTTCTCGTTGTTTCTCTGGTAATTCATGTACACATTCATACAGATTTTGTTTCATTGCATCTTCTTGTATCTGGTCTTCATGATCCAGGCAATTTTCATCAGCAATTGACTCAATTAATGTGTTTTCACTATCTCTTGCTCCCGGAATATCAAGAGAAGTGACTCGTTCATTAAGCTTGAGCATTCTTTCAACTTTTTCCAAGGGTTTATCCATGAAATCTGCTATATCTTGGGCACTGGGATCGTGATCCAATGTTTGTGCCAAATGACGCTGAGCCTTAAGATAAGTATTCATTTCTTTGACGATATGAATCGGTAAACGAATGGTACGTGTTTGATCCATTATTCCTCGTTCAATAGTTTGTCTTATCCACCAAGTTGCATAGGTCGAAAATCTGAAACCCTTTGAGGGATCAAATTTTTCTACTGCACGGATTAAACCCAGATTACCTTCTTCAATCAAATCCAGCAAAGGTAAACCCTTGTTTAAATAACGGTAAGAAATTTTGGCGACTAAACGTAAATTACTTTCAATCATGATTTTTCGAGCTACTTGATCACCTTTTAAAGCGCGAGCACCATATATTTTTTCCTCATCAGCAGTCAATAATTTTGAGCGACTGAGATCATTTAAATATGAGCGGGTAGCATCAAATTCAAAATTACTTGAAGTTTTAGTTTGAGGTAATTCAACTCTTTCTGTTTCAATCAATGCCACCTCAATTTCATCGTCATAAGTTAAATCTTGATCATTAAGGATTACAATTTCGTCGTGTGATGGATAAAACAATGCGTCATTCATTTTAATTTCCTAATTGCTTAGTCTAAGTCGGACAGCTTGATTGCTTGTTGGTAAAAGTTTTAGAGAATTTACCAAGGTTTCATTTTTTCTACTTTTAAAGTGGAGTGAAAAGTGTTAAATAGTTCTCTTGCTAATGGTAGTGACTGCCTGTCATTTTTGTACTGATTACCCTCAATTGTTGAGTTGTTCACGGTAATAGGCAATGTGCCTTGATTAATATCATTGTGTTTAACAATAATTGATTTACCTTAGTTACTTAGTGTCATTACACGCGTTATACAATCTTTCCAGCTTCTGCAGTTCTTACCAAATGCCTATTTTTCCAGCTAGATCTGTTTTATTGTTTCGGAACGGAGAAAAATGTTTTAAAGCTTTTTCTTCAAGACGTTATCCGCAGTTAAACTTTAACATTTAATTTTCTGGGGTTAAAACACTTGATTTTTATCATGCTTGAATTTACTATTTTTTTACTTTATAAGTTGTAATTACTTGTTTTGTTGATATATATAGTGATGTGGTTGTGTGTGAAATTAATATGTTTTTATGCTAAATTGAGCATTTTTTTATACAAAAAAATCTGGTTAACAGGCTTGTTTCTGTTAACAGTAATTTTATTAATGGGGGAGGTAAAAAACTAAGAGTGTGGTGGGTTATCAGCAGAAGCAGAAAAGAGGGGGAGCAAACGTTATTTTTAAGATGGCATTAGCTTTTTTATTGAAAAAGCAGTCATTATTTGTTGAGTAAAACTTTCTTGGCTAAATTTATTTTTGCTGCTAAATAATCAGAGCCGCCTCGGTCCGGATGCATTTTTTGCATTAGTTTACGATGAGCCGCGATAATATCTTCTTGTGCTGCAAGGGGGGTTAAACCCAAAACTTCATAAGCTTCTTCACGTGACATTTTGCCTTTAATACTGGTATTACTTTGCTGTTTTGATGTATTTTTTTTTGAACCGGAAAAATTTTGCCAGAGTTTTTGCAGGTGTGGCGCATAGTTTAGAACTATTGGCATTAGTCGTAAGATAAATGCAACAGCAATACCTACTAAAGCAAATAGCCAGTTGAGTCGTCCTGTTGCCGTTAAATAAAGCAACACGATGCCAAAAAAACTTAGCAAGGTAAGTCTGGCATATTTTGCCAATAGGTTAGGTGATGATTTTAGAAATGCTCTTAATCCAAAAAATGCAATGATGAGAAGCAATAAAAAAAGATAGATTCGAAGCAACTTTTTCTCCAGGATTAATGATCCTTGTTCAATAATACCTTAGAATAAGCTATCTCACGACAACAGTCTTAATATTTATTTACTATGCAACATGCTCAAGTTCCCTTGTTAGGTTTTGCGGCTTTTAGTGGGACGGGTAAAACCACATTACTTGCACAAATAATTCCACTTTTAAAGCAGCATGGTTTGCGTATCGGTTTAATAAAACACAGTCATCATGATTTTCAGATAGATCAGCCAGGAAAAGACAGTTTTCGTTTGCGGGAGGCTGGAGCTTCGCCAGTTATGCTGATATCTTCGCATCGTCGTGCAATTATTACAGAAATTTCACCAGAAAGAGAACCCAGTCTTGATGATGAATTACAGTTATTTGACCAATCTGAAGTGGATTTAATTTTAGTTGAAGGTTTTAAAACAGAACCATTTCCTAAAATTGAAGTACATCGACCTTCGCTTAATAACCCCTTACTTTACCCAAATGACCCAAATGTTATTGCCATTGCTACAGATAGTGTAATGAAAACACCAGATACATTAATGTTATTAGATTTAAATCAGCCTCAAATGATAGCCGGATTTATATTAAAGCAATTTTTGGGGCGCTTATGATTGACTTATGCAGCCAAGAATCAAAGCCGATGTTGTCTATCGATGAGGCATTGGCAAGAATCAAAACCGCAATACAACCCATTACAGGATCAGAAACAGTTACTTTAAAAAATGCCTTGGGACGCGTACTGGCAGAGCAGATTTATTCGTCTGTTAATAGTCCATTCGAAAGAAATGCAGCCATGGATGGCTATGCATTTTCAAGCGCCAACATTAATAAGGATCAGCCTTTTACCTTGAATCTGATTGGTACTTCCTGGGCGGGTAAACCTTTTAAAGGAACATTGCTGGCTGGTCAATGTATCAGAATATTCACCGGTGCAGTATTACCTTCTGAGGCTGATTCCGTGATTATGCAAGAGCAGGTTGTGGCTAAGGGACAAACTATTCATTTTTCCGCACATACTGCACTGGGAAAGCATATCAGAGAGGTGGGTGAAGACATAAAGCAAGGTAGTTTAGTCTATGCTTCACCTAAAAAACTTAATGCAATTGATCTTGGCTTATTAGCTTCTTTGGGTATTTATGAAGTTACTGTTAAGCGATTGGTAAGAATAGCTTTTTTTTCAACCGGTGATGAACTGACCGAATTAGGTAAGCCCTTGGCATCCGGGCAAATATACGACAGTAATCGATATACATTAAACGGTTTATTGAATGACCCTAATTATTGTATAACAGACATGGGAGTGATTGCTGATAACAAGCAATTACTGGAAGCCAGTTTTATTGAGGCCTCAACAAAACATGATGTGATAATATCAACTGGTGGGGCCTCAGTGGGTGAGGCTGACTTTGTTAAAGAAGTACTAAGTCGTTGCGGGGAAGTGGATTTCTGGAAAATTGCCATCAAACCGGGAAAGCCTTTGGCTTTCGGAAAAATAGGCGAGTGTTGTTTTTTTGGATTACCAGGAAACCCCGTAGCCGTTGTAGTTACTTTTAAGTACATTGTCGCGACCGCACTTAAACAATTATCAGGTGCTCCGGAATTAAAGTCTTTACAATTAACAGCGATCTGTAAATCAGTATTAAAAAAATCGCCCGGACGACAAGAATATCAACGAGGCATACTTACCCAAGATATTAACGGTAAATATTTTGTAGAGTCATCGGGCAAGCAAGATTCAAATATACTCAGTTCTATAAGCCAAGCTAACTGTTTTATCGTGTTACCCATTGAATGCAATGGTGTTCAAATTGGTAATGAGGTCAGGGTTGATCTTATTGGAGAAACTATCTAAATTTATTGGACAATAACCTTATGTTGCCCCTGTTTTAATGTATCAGAAAGACAGCATTAGCTAATACATCTAAATAGAGAGGGCTGTTCTAGTTAGTGGAAACAAGATTTTTCTTCGCTAGATCCTGAGTGGTCTCCATAATTGGACGGCAAGTTTTTCCGATCTTAAAACTGACGATTATATTCAATTAATTGACCTTGTTATCGTTAATATTGGACTCAATGCGTTAAGTATTGTTATTATCCCTAAGACTGATCCAATCAGGATTAACACAGCGATTAATGTGCTGATGTTTTTATCTGCTTTGTTCATTCCTAATCAAGCATCACTATAGCTTGTGGCGAAACTATTCATTAAAATCTGGAGATAATTATGCATAATGTCACGTTGATAAAAGGTGATGGAATTGGTCCTTCCATTATGGATGAGGCTGTAAAAGTTATTGATGCGTCAGGCGTAAAAATTCATTGGGAAGAAGCGTATGCAGGTGTAGCTGCTTTTGAGAAATTTGGTACACCGCTGCCAGATGAAACCTTGGCTTCATTTGATAAAACCCGCTTGGCCTTTAAAGGACCTTTGACCACGGTTGTAGGAACTGGTTTTAGAAGTATAAATGTGGCTTTGCGTCAGCAATATGAACTTTACGCCAACGTCCGTCCTGCTAAAAGTTGGCCAGGTATTAAAACCCGTTATGACGATGTCGATATTGTTATTGTCAGGGAAAATACTGAGGGACTTTATGCAGGACTTGAGCATTATCTGACCCCTAAAAAAGATATTGCGGAAAGTTTGGCGGTGGTGACACGGGTTGCTTCTGAGCGTATTGCCGATTATGCTTTTAAATATGCACGGGATAATCAACGCAAAAAAGTAACGGTTTGCCATAAGGCCAATATTTTAAAATATACTCAAGGTTTGTTTTTGGATGTTGTCAGAGAAACGGCTGCCCGTTATCCGGATATTCAATTTGACGAGAAAATCGTTGATGCGGCTTGTATGCATATGGTGATGAATCCACACCAATTTGATGTGGTAGTTACCACCAATATGTTTGGTGACATTTTGTCGGATTTGACCGCAGGTCTGGTTGGCGGCTTGGGTTTAATACCAGGTGCAAATATTGGTGATAATGCAGCTCTTTTTGAGGCAGTACATGGTAGCGCACCCGATATTACTGGAAAAAATTTAGCCAATCCGATTGCAGTTATCATGGCAGGTGTGATGATGTTAAATCATCTTGGCGAAACAGAAGCAGCTTTGCGCATTAAAACAGCAGTTGAAAAGGTTGTGAATGAGGGTAAGTATGTTACTCAAGATCTTAACCCTCAATCAAAATGTGGAACAATAGAAATGGGAAATGCTATTGTTAATGCTTTAAGATAATAGATTAATTTGTAACGGTCAGGGAGGTTGTCTTCAAAGGTTCTGGCTAACGCCAGCATTATTGTATGATGGCCTCTTGACTCTTTTAAGGGGGTTGTTAATAATTTTTACGTCTTTGATAGTTGCTGCAATTTCCACCTTGAGTTTCCTTTATTTTTGAAGTGCGCATGTCGTCAAAATATTTACCTGTAAATCCGCTGTAAAATTAATCTTGTTTATAAATTATGTCTTTTATCCATGTGTAGCGTAAAACCTCGCCGTTCAAGGCGGGGATGTAAGCGGCTCAACTCACGAAAGTCATCATTCAGGTGTTCTTTGTTGTTCAATGTACTGACGAATAATGGATATAGGCGCACCGCTACAGCTACCCGCAAAGTAACTTGGCGACCCTAACGCACCACCCCATAGCTTGTTTTCGATTTCAAGGTAATTTTTTTTGCGGATCATTCTGCTTGAAACGCCTTTCAGACTGTTTACCAGTGCCGACACCGCGACCTCGGGTGGATAGTTCACTAACAGGTGAGCGTGGTCATCTTCGCCCTCGAACGCTACCAGACCTGCCTCGAAGTCAGTACACACAGCAGAGAAGATTTCTCGCAGCTCATTAAGCACTTCTTTTGTGAAGACACCACGGCGGCATTTAGTTACAAACACTAAATGTACATGCAGCTTAAAAACACAATGCCTGCCATGAAGGTTGAACGAGATTGACAGGTAAAGTCGTCAATATTCGTAATACCTCAAAATTTGTCTATCTGGTTTTTTCTGATCAGATTGATGCGCGTATCGAACGCAAATGGCTTTTCCTTTTTCCAGATGTGAATGATTATTTAGGAAAAACTATCGAAGTCCGTGGTTGGCTTAATCACAGTAAAAGGCATTTCTCAATGTTAATTCGTCATCCTAGCGCAATTAAGTAAATTCTAACTGTATAAGGACTTGTTTTTTTGGCTAATTATTTTAATGCTGATATAAATGTCATGTAGGGATTATAAGTAGAAATGCTACAATCCACTGTCATCAGAAAATACAATAAGTTATTCACGTGCATTCAAATCATACTTCGCCCAATTATACCTGGAGCAGCATCTACAAGATTGCATTAGAACACAAGAAAGCTTTAATTTATTCAAATGTGATTGCAATTTTGGCGACTATAGCCAGTGTTCCGGTTCCCTTGTTAATGCCTTTACTGGTCGATGAGGTTTTATTGAACAAGCCGGGATTTGCAATTAGCTTTATAAATCCATTTTTTCCTCTGGAATGGCATCTCCCTGTTTTATATATTTCTGTCATTTTGGTTGCCAGTTTAATATTAAGAATTATTGCCAGCGTTTTTAATATTATTCAAGCCAGGTATTTTTCTTGTATAGCGAAAGATATTATTTTTCGTATGCGAAAAAATATGATTACTCATTTACAAACCATTTCCATGTCTGAATATGAAAGTCTTGGAACAGGAACAGTGGTTAGTCATTTAGTAAAAGATTTGGACACAATCGATACCTTTATTGGCTCAACTGTTAGTAAGTTACTGGTGGCTGGTCTGACAATTATCGGAACGGCGGTGATTTTACTTTGGATGCACTGGCAGCTGGGTTTATTTATATTATTGCTAAATCCGGTGGTTATTTATTTTACGCGTGTGGTTGGCTCTCGCGTTAAGGATTTAAAATATAAGGAAAATTCTGCTTACGAAGTTTTTCAGCAATCACTGACGGAAACATTGGAAGCAATTAATCAAATTCGCGCAAGTAACCGTGAGCATTATTATTGTAATCAATTGATTGAATCAGCGAGATCGGTTAAAGAATTTTCCGGGGCTTATGCCTGGAAAAGTGATGCCGCTTCACGCTTAAGTTTTTTGGTTTTTCTGTTTGGGTTCGATATATTTCGCGCCTGCGCAATGTTGATGGTGTTTTATTCAGATTTAAGTATTGGTCAAATGCTGGCTGTATTTGGCTATCTTTGGTTTATGATGGCTCCAGTACAGGAAATTCTTGGAATTCAATATGCTTTTTATGCTGCGAAAGCAGCCCTATCAAGAATTAATCGATTGAATGCATTAAAACAAGAGCCTTACTATCCCCATCTTGAAAATCCGTTTTTGAATAAAAAAACAGTGGCAATTAGCGTTGATAATTTACACTTCAGTTACGGTGAAGAAAAAATACTTAACGGTATTAAATTAAAAATAAAAACCGGGGAAAAAGTAGCCTTGGTAGGGGCCAGTGGCGGAGGTAAATCTACTTTGATACAAACCTTGATTGGCTTATACATACCGTCTGAGGGTCGGATATCTTTTGACGGTGTTCCTATTGAACGTATAGGGTTGGAAGTTGTTCGGGAAAACGTAGTAACTGTGCTACAACATCCTGTTCTTTTTAATGATACCATTCGTGCTAACCTTACCTTGGGCAAGCTCGTTAGTGATGCTGTATTATGGAAAGCGCTGGCTATTGCACAAATGGAAGATGCCGTTAAAGATTTGCCAAATGGTTTGAATACGATTGTCGGTCGTTTAGGGATGAGACTTTCTGGTGGCCAGCGGCAACGAATGGCCATTGCTCGCATGATTGTAGCTAATCCAAAAGTGGTAATATTAGATGAAGCCACTTCTGCTTTGGATAGTGAAACCGAGCATAATTTACATCAGGCAATGGCTGTTTTTTTGAAAGGCCGTACCACCATAATTATTGCTCATCGCTTGAGTGCCGTTAAGCAGGCTGATCATGTTTACGTTTTTGAACAGGGTGTGATTTGTGAGCAAGGTCGACATGACACGTTAATCAATCAAAATGGACTTTATGCCAAACTATATGGTGAGTATCAATAAAACAGGTACAAAACGTTCGACTCAGGGTAAATAACCTTGAACCTTTACTTTGTATTTCTAACCTGATTTTTTATGACTGAACTTTACGATTTACACTGCCACTCGAATGCTTCTGATGGCGTACTCTCTCCAACTGAATTAGTTCAGCGAGCTCATCAACAAGGCGTTACCTCATTGGCTTTAACAGATCACGATACCGTAGCAGGTTTACCGGAAGCGCAACGCTGTGCAACACTACTTGGCACGAAATTAATCGCGGGTATTGAGTTATCTACAAATTGGCAGAACAAATGTTTTCATATAGTGGGTTTGGATATTGATCCAACTTATGCACCTTTGGCAGGAGCAACCCATAAATTGCAAAAAACACGCTTGGAGAGGGCTGAAAAAATTGCCCTAAAATTGGAAAAGAAACGCATGCCGGGAGCGTTTGAGGCGGTAAAAAATGCAGCGGGTGAAGGCATGATTACCCGGACGCATTTTGCCGAGTTCTTGATATCACAAAATCATGTATCCACTCAACAGGAAGCGTTTGATCGTTACCTTGCCAAAGGCAAAGCCGCTTATGTGTCTACCTCTTGGGCCGAATTAGAAGTTGCCATCAATTGGATTACGGGTGCAGGTGGAATTGCTGTATTGGCACATCCATTACGCTATAAGCTGACGGCTAATTGGATGAAGCGGTTACTGACTGAATTTAAGGCGGCTGGAGGACAGGGGATGGAAGTGATTACCAGTCGAATGAATGCCGATGAGATACGCATGGCCGCTGATTACGCAAGCCGTTTTGATTTGGCCGGTTCAGTAGGGTCTGATTTTCATAATCAAGCTAATCCTTACGTAGAATTAGGACGGCTTGCACCTTTGCCCAAGAACATTAAACCAGTTTGGGAGTTGTTTGGTTAGTCATATTTCCTAGTCAAGTTTATTTCATCAGGATTCAGTTAAAGTCGTTTTATAGGGTTTTTATCAAAACTCTCATCAGCTAAGGTTTATCAAACATACAATATCATGGGTATTCTAAAAAAACTTGCCTCCCAAACAGCCATTTACGGCATCAGCAGTATATTTGGTCGTTTTCTCAATTACCTGTTGGTGCCGCTTTATACCTATTATTTTTCGGCGGCCGAATATGGCGTGGTCTCAGAGTTTTATGCTTATGCCGGATTCTTTTCAGTTTTACTGTTATTTGGATTTGAGACGGGCTACTTTAGGTTTCGTGATAGGGATCATACCGGTAAGGATGTTGCTTATTCGACGGCGTTAATTTTTGTGGTTTTGGTTAATGTAGGCTTTTTTCTCACTATATTACTTATTAATTCAAGGCTTTCATCTGCGCTTAATTACGCTAATCATCCGGAATATGTGTTGTGTTTTACCTTGATTTTAACCTTGGATGCGATCGCCTCTATTCCGTTTGCCCGTTTACGGGCTGAAGACAAGGCTTTTCGTTTCGCAGGAATCAAGATAACAGAGATATTAATAACGGTATTACTCAGCCTGTTTTTTATTATTTATTGCCCTAAGGTTTACGCGGAAAATTCGCAATCCTGGGTAAGCAAAATTTACTTTCCAGCGATTGGCATTGGCTATATTTTTATAGCCAACTTGATTGCCAGCGTCTTTAAATTCTTGTTACTTTCACCCCAATTAAAAGGTTTGGCTTGGGGTTTTGACTGGAAGCTGTTTGGCAGAATGATTCGCTACTCGCTCCCTATGGTGGTGATCGGTTTTGCCGGGATAATTAATGAAATGCTGGATCGTGCTTTGCTAAAATACTTGTTGCCTTATGATGTGCAGACCAATATGAAGATGCTGGGTATTTATAGCGCCTGTTACAAACTATCAATTTTGATGTCGTTGTTTATTCAAGCATTCCGGTATGCAGCTGAACCTTTTTTCTTTGCTTATTCAGGCAATAGCGACGCACGGATTGTTTACGCTAAAGTGCTTAAGTTTTTTGTTATTTTCTGCGTATTCATCTTTTTATTGGTGACCTTGTTTATCGATTTCTTTAAGTATTTTGTCGGCGATGAATTTCGTGCCGGACTTGAAGTCGTGCCGATCTTATTGCTGGCTAATTTGTTTTTGGGTATCTATGTTAATCTGTCGATCTGGTACAAGTTAACTGATCGTACCTTGTTGGGTGCTTTTGTGTCTTTGTCGGGTGCAGTGTTGACAATTGTACTTAATGTCTGGTGGATACCGCTCTTAGGTTATGAGGGTTCAGCTTGGGCGACGCTAGCCTGTTATGCCAGCATGGCGATAGTCTCTTATTTGCTGGGGCGTCATTATTATCCGGTTGCTTACGATGTTAAGCGGATATTGGGTTATATTGCTTTAGGGGGGGCTTTGTATTTTGTACGTATAGAATTACCGTTAGGCACTGACTGGCAACAGTCGTGGTTATTATCAACCGAATTAATCGCGCTTTATCTATTGGTAACTCTGCTTTTTGAGAGGCGTCAATTCAAGGTAGTTATTTAAGGGTTAAAAGTTGTCACATTTTTGACGCGGTCTAAATGTTAAAATGATAGCTGTTTTCTTGATGCAAACATTAACTACTTATGCCTAACAATCTGCAAATAAATTCTAAACGTGTTGGTGGGCTCTTTTTGCTGGTATTAGGTGGCTGGGTTTTACACAGCTTTCTCGTATCGTTAGTTTGGGCAGTCGTACTGGCAATTTCAACCTGGCCCGTTTATCAACGGCTATTGGCTTCTAATGAGCTGCATGGAAAGATGACTTGGGTGGCTTGGGGGCTTACTTTATTGATGGGTGCGATCATTATTGCACCTTTGGGCTACGGCTTCAGTCGCCTGATGCAAGAGGCTGAAGCACTGCGTCAACTTCTTTCAGATGCACAAAGGTTCGGTGTACCAGCCCCGCCATGGCTGGAAACTTTTCCAATAGTAGGTGGTCGGGTTGCAGAAAAATGGATGGCGCTATTGGGTAGTTCACAGGCCGTTAAAGAGTCTTTAAATGGCTTAGGCAGTGGCAGTATGTTTAATTTTACCAAAGACTTTGCTGGCCAAATGGTACAGCGCTTCTTTGGCTTTCTGATTATTCTTTTGGCGCTTCTTTTTGTTTATCAACATGGTGATAGCCTGGGGCGTCAGGTACTGGCGAGTAGTCGCAAGGTATTCGGTGAAAAGGGCTTTCTCTATACAGTGCACGCTACATCGGCAGTGCGTGCTACGGTCAATGGAATGATGTTGATTGGGCTGGGTAAAGGCTTGTTGTTGGGGGGGGCTTATGCCTTTGTCGGTTTAAGTAATCCGGCTATATTGGGCGCACTGACAGGTGTTTTTGCCATGATTCCTTTTGCGGCCAAATTAATCTTTGGTCTTTGTTCCTTGGTATTGGTGGCGCAGGGTCATATTGTCGAGGGTGGCGGGTTATTTGTTTACGGTATGATTCTTACCCTGATTGCAGATAATTATATACGTCCGGCGTTAATCGGTGGCGCCGTCAAGTTGCCGTTTATTTGGACGTTGCTGGGCATTTTTGGCGGTATGGAGACTTTTGGCTTACTGGGATTGTTTTTGGGGCCTACATTAATGGCGGTGTTGATGTCGATCTGGCGGGATTGGATTGGTGACTTAAAGATGGATGAGAGTAACGATCCACTAAAACATATCGAATTAACTAGGTAGAATTTTGTTAAAAGACAGGATGTTAATGTCAATCGAGATATTTTAGGTGATAAAAAGCCCACATTAAGCGGGCTTGTTGAGCATTTTTATTATTTTTATAGTAGCTGTAATCGGTACAACTTAACTCAAGTAGTGTTACTCTTTATTATTTTTATATACGAGTCACTAATGACTCTCCCCCCCCCCCTCTTTTAACTAGTTGGTACACTAGTTTAGCTGATAAAAGCTGTAGCGTATTATACTCAAAAATTTATTAGCGCCTATAAATAAAAAGGTTTTTTAAAGAAAAAATAATAGTTTTTAAAATGAATAATAAATACAGTCAATTATATTGCTTTATTAGAATCTGATAAGCAAAATAAAGGGCAATGAGTGCCTCTTGAAATGGCCAAAAATTGCATTTACCTGTTTTGCCTTGCCAGTTGCTCTTGATACAAGAAAAAGTTAAGTCGTTCGCTAAGAATTGAGGACAGTTGAAAGTTTAGTCCTTTTGATTCTTGTGCCAACCGTATTTGCAAAATAGCATCTTGGGTTTGTCCCATTGCATAGTAATATTCAGCAAGATAGCGATGTGATTCCGCTGGTTGGTTTAAATTACTATAAACTTGCGCCAATAATTGCCAATAAATTGGTAATTGCTGGGTTTTAGGATTAAGTGAGAATAGGTTTTTTCGCGCCAGATCGGTTTTTCCGGCTTTTAACAAAGTACTGATATATTCAAGTTTAATGGCTGAGTTGTGCGGAAATTGCTCAATTAGTTTTTTATAGCGCTCAAGAGCCGTCGTGTAGTTTTTGGATTCAAGAGCGCAACGTGCAAGTGCCGCTGAGTATTGGGGTTGCTCTGGATATTGATGTGTCAGTGATTGAAATATCGTTTCAGCTTCTTTGTATTTTTGTCCATTAAGCGCAATTAACCCCAGTCCATATTGTGCAACGGTTTTTTGCTCGATTGTTCCTTGCGTTATTTTGGCTTGAAAATATTTGTTGGCTTCGACCGGATCATTGGTAGTTATAACCCGAATTTTTGCTTTGGTTAATTGATAGCCCAATGAGTCGGAATACTGTTTATAAGGATAGGTTTCTGCGCGTCCACGAGTATCAGAAATGCGTGAAGCAGTGACAGGATGGGTTCTTAAAAATTCTGGTATGGCCTGTCCATAATAGCGGGTAGATTGTTGTAAGCGTTCAAAAAATGTTGGCATACTGCGTGGGTCCAGTTGAGAGGCTGCCAAGGTTTGCATGCCAACTCGGTCAGCTTCTTCTTCATTTTCACGGGTAAAATCAATCTGAAACTGAACGTTACCGGCTTGTATAGCCATAATCGCAGCTTGTCCCATGGCAGGTGATTGTGTACCCAATAAAATAGCGGCCAGAGTCGCTGCTGCCGTAGGGATGGATAAACGACCCGCTGCTTCTGCGGCACGGAATAAATGCCTTTGGGTAACGTGAGCTATTTCGTGCCCCATTACTGAAGCCAATTCACTTTCTGCTTCGGTAATTAAAATCAACCCGGAGTTAACGCCAATATAACCACCAGGGCCGGCAAAAGCATTGATATCATTTTCCATGACGACAAAAAAATGAAAGGGATGGCCGGGCGCATCACTATTAGCGACTAGTTTTTGTCCGAGTGATTCAATATATTCCTGGATTTCAGCGTCTTCGTTAATAGTGCTCTGGGTATGTAGATATCTAAAAAAGGCTTCGCCAAATTCTGTTTCTTCGGCAGGAGTGATAAGTGTTCCCGAAGAATCCCCCATGTCAGGTAAATCTATTTTTTTAATCTCGGATGTATTTTGTTCAGGCGCGCTAATATTCTGGCCGCCAAATATATCTTGTTGTTGCGTAGCCAAACTTTTATTGGTCACAATAACCTCTTGCTCATTAGCTTGCTGTGGCGCAGAGAAAAGGGCAAGGCTTAATGCCAGTGATATAGAAGTGGGTTTAAGCATGTTGACTCAGTGAGTGAAATAATTTAGTAATTAATACAGCAAAGGATTAGTTATTCATAATAGAATATCGTTATTTATTATAAAACACCTCAAATAAACCCACTAAACAAAATGCCGCTTTAAAATGAAATTTGCCATTCAAGTTAATAGTAGTCCTTATCAGTCGCAGGTTAGTTGCACGGCTTATCAGTTTATAAATGCTGTCTTGGCGCAGGGTCATGAAGTATTTCGGGTGTTCTTTTATAATGAGGGTGTTTTTCAGGCCTTCAAGTATGCAACGCCTCCTGATGATGAGTTTCAAATAACATCGCAATGGACAGAATTGGCAGGAAGTCATCAAATTGATTTGGTTGTTTGTATATCTGCAGCTCAAAGACGCGGTTTATTATGTTCTGATGAAGCCAAAAGGCAAGGTAAACTGGATGATGATCTGGCCGAGGGTTTTCGTATATCCGGTTTGGGGCAATGGGTTGAAGCGACCCTTGAAGCGGATCGATTTATTGTCTTTGGATAATTCATGATGAAAACTTATTTATTTATTTTAAGAAAACCGGCACATAGTGGTGCTTATGTTCAGGAAATACTGGATATAATCCTTACAACTGCCGCTTTTGATCAAAAAGTGAGTCTGTTATTATTGGATGATGGTGTGTTTCATTTGAAAAAAAACCAACAGCCAGAAAGCGTAGGCATGAAAGATACGGCCGCTATTTTTAAGGCATTAACGTTATACGATGTTAATGATATTTATGTCGAAGAAGACTCTATGCAGGAGCGAGGCCTGCAGGTTTCTGATTTAGACTTATCCGTTAATACGGTTAAACGAAAACAGGTTGCCGGTTTGTTAAAACGTTTTGACGTTGTGTTGGCGGCTTAGTCTGCTTACAAGTTGCATATCAACGGAAAAAGTAGTCATAAACTAATCTTGATTAACAAAGATAAGTTTATCAGTCTCAAAGCCGGCTAGCTTTGCTTCTTGAATTAAAGACTCCAATGTTGCTTTTGGTAATTGTTTAGTGCGAGATAATATCCAGAAATAAGACTTGTCTGGGCCACTGATCATGGCGTAGCTATAGTCTTTTTTATCAAGATCAAAAATATTATACCCACCATAGAAAGGTCCGAAAAAAGAAACTTTGAGTCTGCCTTGGTCAGGTTGATCAATAAAATAGGCTTTTCCTTCCGCTTCTTCCCACTTGCCTTTAGCTTCATTCCAGCCCTTATTGATCACTTTTACACCACCGTCAGGTCGAAGTGAATAGGTTGCTGAAATTTTATTCAAACCCCGTTCGAATCGATGGTCCAGTCTTGCTATCTCGTACCATGTTCCTAGATAGCGATTAACTTCAAAACCATCAACGGCCTTGATACCTTCAGGGATACCAGTGCAACCGAATAGCAACGGTATCATTAAAACAAGCAATATAAACAGTTTTTTCATAAGGGCAAGTTAGTAGCATGAGTCAATTAAAGAACTATAATGGGGTCAGAAAATTTTTTGATTTGTCATAGCTATTATTCTGATCGATTCCTTGAACTGTCAGTATAGTTCTTTTTTTCTATATCAATCACCACGCCAAACAAAATATGTGAGATTCCTGTGTATAGAAAAAACAGCGGGAAACTGTCATCAATCTCTATAGAATTAATATCGCCATAGAATTCCATAGATCCGATCATTAAGATAAGGAAAAATCCAACAGGTATCATTACTCTAAAGTTTTTCCTAAAATAACAGTAAAGTAAAATTACAATCTCGGTTATTGCGAGATACACCATTATCATCCGTAAATTGTTGTCCAAGGCCCCATAAAGATCTTCGTTGAAAGCGAATAATGAATAGTTGTCTGATACGGATAAAGAACAGCCTGCCAACAATACGATTACAGAAAGATAGAAATTAGCTTCAAGCAGAAATTTGATGCTTTTAAATGCTTTAAATTCCATAAAGAACCACCCTAAAAAAAGACCCTCCCTTAAACTAACCGGGAGGGTTTATAGAGGAGGATGTTGAGTATTTTCTTAAGTAAAAAAACCTAAACTTAAGAATTAATACAAATTGTGAGTAAAATTAAAACCATTTAACAGGTCGATTACTTAAAGTTTAACTTACCCGTCAAAAGTTGCTTTGTCAAACTATAGCTGTACAAAACATGTACAATACTTCTATTTTATAAATAGATTATTGATTTTATTCAAAACAAATAGCTCACAAACCTTTACAAGTTTTGTTCAGAAGAAGTATAAGAGTTTCGTGATACGATTTACACTATAAGTCTAGGAGGATGCAATGAAGAAAATATTGATTACTGGCGGTACCGGTTTTATTGGCAAGGCATTAATTGCAAGCTTACTGGCAGAAGGTTACGAAGTGACCGTTTTAAGTCGTGACATTAATTCGGTAGAATCGATTTGTGGTGTCGGGGTTAAAGCGATAAACAGTCTTGATGCATTAAAGCCTGAAGATATTTATCAAATTGTGATCAATCTTGCCGGCGCACCCATTTTTGATGCACGATGGAGCGATGCGCGCAAACAGATTATTCGGGACAGTCGAATTAATTTAACGCAACAATTGGTTTCCGGTTTGGCTAAGATGTCGACCAAACCCGAGCTATTAATTAGTGGCTCGGCTATTGGTTATTATGGCGATCATGGCGCTACTATATTGACAGAACACTCAGGCGTAAAAGAAGATTTCTCTCAACAACTCTGCGCTGATTGGGAAAATGAGGCAAAAAAAGCAGAACAATTTGGTATTAGAGTGTGTTTAATCAGAACGGGCTTGGTGCTGGGCGAGGAGGGTGGGCTACTGCAGCGCATGTCATTGCCGTTTAAATGGTGCTTGGGAGGGCGTTTGGGCACTGGTCAGCAATGGATGTCTTGGATTCATAGAGAAGACTGGATTGCTATTGCCTTAAAAATGATAATAGATGCCACCATGAGTGGTGCCTATAATGCAACTGCACCCAATCCGGTAACCAATAGTCAATTTACCAAAGCGTTGGCTGATGCTTTAAATCGCCCTGCTTTATTGCCTGTACCTGCTTGGTTATTAAAAAAATTGTTGGGCGAAATGTCCGAATTGGTATTAGGTAGTCAACGGGTATTTCCGGAACGGTTATTGGCAGCAGGTTTTAAATTTAAATACGCCACGCTTTCGAGTGCTTTAACACAACTACTCAGCCGGCCATGAATAAACCAGCAACGGTTAACATTAATCCAGAGAAATTACAGTTGAGTAAATGGACTGCCGTAAAACCTGAAAATAAAGAAAAACATTTTTTAGTCACTAAGCTTATAAGAGATGACCAAGAAACAGTGATTGCTTGTATCTTGGAAGCTGTTATTAATCACCGCGAATATGAACTGGATTGGCATCTCTTAAAGGATACAAAGGCTTGGCTATCAGGATGGTGTTAAAACCATCACCTAACTTTTATAAAAAAGTCCGAGGCAGGGTGCTTTTAATGGCTGATCAGGTAACATTTAATGATAAACAATGGTAATATCAGCGCATTTAAATTGTATCTTGCTAGCAAACTATTTTACAATTTAAAAAAAGATAAGCTGGATAATTGATCGACTAATCTACTTTGGGTTAAATTTGCCTTAGGTGATGATAATTATAATAAAAAACTGGAGGATAGTATGTTTAAAATTCGTACCTTAGTAACCGCGCTGGCATTGGTAAGTTCTATTTCAGTCGCTTCGGCTTGGGAAGTGCTGCCCACCACTGCACCGGCTCCTGCAGATAATGCAACAACAGAAGAAAAAGTTGAGTTGGGTAAAATGCTTTATCACGACCCGCGTTTGTCATCTACCGGCACAGTTTCTTGTGCTTCTTGCCATAACACCATGTTGGGTGGTGAAGATAACAGACCCAACTCTATGGGCGTTAACGGCCAAACCGGTGGACGTAGTGCACCAACAGTTTGGAACTCTGCATTTAATGCCGTGCAATTTTGGGATGGCCGAGCGGCCAGTTTAGAGGCGCAAGCCGCAGGTCCGGTTACCAACGCCATTGAAATGGGCATGAAAAGTTGGGATGAGGTAGTTGCCCGCTTACAATCAATAGAAGGTTATCAAGTGGCTTTTGAACAAGCTTTTGGCAAAGATTCAATTTCTAAAGACAATGCCACTAAAGCCATTGCCGCTTATGAAAGAACCTTAATTACCCCCAATAGTCCATATGATAAATATGTCTCTGGCGATAAATCAGCACTGACTGCACAGCAAGTAAGTGGTATGAATAAAGTACAAGAATTGGGTTGTACGGGTTGCCATAGTGGTCCGGCCTTTAACGGCCCCGGTATGTTTCATCCATTTCCAATTCATAGCAATCCGGTTTATGCAGCAAAATACCACTTTAAAGATGACAAAGGTTTGGCTGAAGTGACCAAAAAATCAGAAGATGAGCACTTTTGGAAAGTGCCCACTTTGCGTAACATCGCTTTAACAGCCCCTTATTTTCATAATGGCGCTGCAAAAACATTAGATGAAGCCGTAACCGTCATGGGAAAAACACAATTGGATAAAGATTTATCTAAAGAAGAAGTGGCTGATATTGTTGCTTTCTTAAATAGTTTGACAGGTGAGTTTCCTAAACAAAAAATGCCTGTATTACCTGCAACACCCGGTAAAACTTTTAATTAATTAATCAAGCACACCTGGCAGGTTTTTAAAACCTGCCAGGTCTTTTTCTTAAGTTGTAAAGCCTCACTACTTTAAGCTTTAGGGCTTGTCTTTTTGAAGTTAACGTTTACAGCGTCTACCTTGAACTCGCTCAATGTCAACAACGATGTTGATTCTAGTTGATCAGATCTGATGGCCGACTTTAGCTATATTGCGACTGATGGCACGGCACAATCCAATAGTGCGACGGTTACAGTTAATGTAGCAGCGGCGAATGATTCACCAACGGGGTCAGTTATCATTACTGGTTCTGCAATTCAGAACCAAACGCTTACTGCTACTAACAGTTTGACTGATAGTGATGGCTTGGCAGTGATTGCCTGCCAATGGTTGGCAAGGGTATTACTGTTCAAGCCAGTTACACTGATCAACAAGGTACTGATGAAAAAGTGCTTAGCTCTGCGACTGATAAGGTAGTCAAGATTACTAATCCCGTTACGCCAGGCACTGATAACATGCAGGGGAGTAAAGGTGATGATGTTTATGTGATCAATAATCGACGCAATAGGATTACTGAAGATAAAAAAGCCGGAACCGATACCGTCATCAGTTCGATCACTTACGTTTTAGGTGCAAATCTGGAAAACTTAATGCTAAGCGGTAAAGCGGCTATTATTGGCACAGGTAATGGACTTAATAATAGTTTGCTGGGCAATGTCGGAGCTAACTCTTTAAGCAGCTTAGCAGGTGATGACCTTATTTTTGGTGGCTTGGGTAAAGATATCTTTGGCTTCAATACTAGTCTTGAAATTGGCAAAGGTGCGTCTCGTGATTTAATCACCGCCTTTTCCCACAGCCAAAATGACAGGATTGATCTGTCGGGTATTGACGTCAATAGCAATAAAGCGGGTAATCAGGTGTTTAGTTTTATTGGATCGAAAGCGTTCGACGGCAAAGCCGGTGAAATAAATTTCATTAATGGGATTCTTTCTGGCGACTTAGATGGTAAAAATGGCGCTGATTTTGAAATGTTAATTACGTTGGTGGGTGGTAATACGCTAGCTAATGTAGATTTTGTTCTGTAAAGTAACTTAATAAATATTTTATCCCTGTATTCTGGTTACCGGCAGTTCATACAGGGACGGCCGGCTTATGATTGGTGTTAATATTGATTTATCAAGCCACAGGCTTGGATTTTTTAATCAAAAATATAGTTGTGTTAACTAGTAGGAATCACATAGTATTTTAAAAATGATGAAAACATCATGCCTACATTAATTTTAAATGATAATTAATAGACGAAATTTTTTGTTTCAAATGACAGTCGTGACGGCGGGTGTCGCTGTTGGTTTTGGTGGTTTGCAGCGGCGTGCTCAGGCTTTTACGGCAGATGCTACGTTAGCGGCTATGCGTGCTGATGGTTTTGGTGAATTATTCCCAACCGCTACTCAAAATACGGGCGAAACTTTTTTGGCTTTGCCAAAAGGCTTTCACTATAAAGTATTGGGTAAGTCGGACAGCCTTATGTCGGATGGTAATAAAACGCCTGCATTTCATGATGGTATGGCCTGTTTTACTGTTGGAAATGAGTTACGCTTAATTCGTAATCATGAGGTTTCTAACGATGAAGTGCCCAAAGCAGCTTCAGCGATTGGGGTTAATCCATATGATGCAAAAGCAGCGGGTGGCACAACGACGCTGGTTATTAATCCAAAAACACGTGAAGTTGTTAAAGATTTTGTGAGTCTAAGCGGTACTTTAAGAAACTGTGCGGGCGGAAAAACGCCTTGGGGTAGTTGGATTTCTTGTGAAGAAACTACCTTAGGCCAGGGCATATGCGCGAAAGAGACAGGGGAAAAAATCGGTGGCTATCCAAAATCACATGGTTATTGTTTTGAGGTTTTTGCGTCGGCGAATGGCACAGTGGAGCCGCTGCCACTGAAGGCGATGGGGCGATTTAAACATGAAGCCGTTGCCGTTGATAAACATACGGGAACGCTGTATCTAACTGAAGATGCCAAAACTGCTGGTTTTTATCGTTTTATACCCCAGCGTAAGCAGCATCTTGCAGACGGTGGTGAGTTACAGATGTTAAAAATAAAAGGCAAGGGGGCTTTTGATTTTCGTAAGGGTTTAAAAGTCGGGCAACGTTTTGAAACCACATGGGTTACGATTTATAATCCTGATCCGCTTACGGCCGATTTTGATGAAGCAGCTGTTTATAAACAAGGGTTGGCGCAAGGTGGGGCAACATTTTCTCGCCTTGAAGGGGCTTATGCGGATAACCGTGGGCGTATTTATTTTGTTTCTACTGATGGTGGGGATCTTCAGGGCGGTCAAATTTGGCGTTATGAGCGTAAAGGTAAAAAAGACGGTGTTTTAACGTTGGTTTTTGAATCGCCCAGTCGGACGGTTCTTGATATGCCTGATAATATTTGTTTAAAACCGAATAGTGAGTTACTGTTTATCTGTGAAGATAGTGATTATAAGAGTGCAGGGGGTACGCCCGAAAATTATCTGCGCATTCTTGCACCCAACGGAAAAATAGCGGATTTTGCCAAAAATATAACAACCGGTTTTGAAAATAGCGAGTTTGCCGGTTCGACCTTTTCAGAAGATGGCAAAACCTTATTTGTTAATCTTCAAGCGGTCGGAGCAACCTTCGCTATTTGGGGTGATTGGGATAGCTTTAAAGACCATACGATGAGAGAAACAAATGCCGACATTTAATCGTTCCATTGCAAATCATACAAGACTGCCTGTTTAGATTGTTCCTGACATTATGAAAAAAACCATTTCATTACTCATCTTTCTATTACTCTCAGGTTGTAATTCAGATGACATCGAACTAGTTAAGCTTGCAGCAAATTTGGGCCTGGCCTCTTCTCAATTTACATTAGGCACTTTTTATGATGAAGGTAAGGGTGTTGCGCAAGATTCTAAAGAGGCTTTAAAATGGTTTACTTTGTCCGCAGAAAAAGGCGATGCCAATGCTCAAAACAGCCTGGGTTTTATTTATGTTAATGGCGTGGGAGTAACTCAGGATTACCAAGCGGCCTTAAAATGGTATACGCTTTCTGCAGAACAGGGCAATCCAAAAGCGCAAAATAATTTGGGCAATATGTATGCTAATGGCATCGGTGTTGGGAAGAATGCCAAGTTAGCCGCTAAATGGTATGCGTTGTCAGCAAGACAGGGTAATGCCGTCGCTCATGTTAATCTTAAGCCGTAGCAATTATTTTACGTCTAAAAGTATCTTTTTAATTTTAGCCAAGACCTGTTCCTGTTGCTCTAAAGACAGTTTGTTAAAGTCCTGTTCAAATTCGCTTAGGGCGTAACTTGATTCACTGGTGGTGTTGTCTGAAACATTCAGTCCGCAATCAGCGAAGACTTTTTTTATGGGTTCGTTGATATTGTCCAAAGGAATTGAGCTGGATAATACGGTGCGTAGCATGGTGTTAATGCGAATAAAAACCGCTTGCCCTGTTAATAAATCATCTGCCATGCGTTTGGTAAATTCTTCTGTAAAGCCTTTACGTTTGGAGTCTGAGAAGGTTTTCATTTGGATCTTGACTGGTGTTTTTTTATCAATTTGATATTCCAGGTCAAAGCGACTGCCTTGCGATGCGATCAAGTCGTCTGCCTCAATAACGGCTTGCAATTTATTCCCTTGGCAAACTATTTCCAGCATCATGTCGTCATAAAGACCAGGGCGTGGTATGGGGGATTGAGCAAGGCTGTATGTTTGATTGGTTAAGCTGTCGCTTTTCTGTTGGTAGCTCCAGTTATTATCCGCCATAGCATTAAGTGGGCAGATCATCATTGCGCCCATTATGTTGGCTAACGTAGTTTGTTTTAGAAAGGGGTGGTGTTTCATTTTTAATCTCTGGGCGATGATACTGTTGATTTTAAGAGCTTAAACAAAATTCCTGTTTTACTCAACCAATCTTTCCAGTTCTTTAGATAAGGCAATATACGGTATCAAGTTAACGGGTAAGATTGTTTTAATTTCTTTAGCTATATGCAGGTATCGGTTAATTTTTTGCTTTTGAAGGGGTGATTCAAAATAGTCTGCAGTGTTTAAGCTGTTGCTTAACAGTATATTCGTAATCAATATGCCTATAAGGCGTTTTATATCGGCTTGTAATTCAGTTGATACTTTATGCTCCCAATAATCATGAGAGCTTATCATTGCTATCTGCTCGAAAACAGCCTGCAAACCCAAATAATCCGAAGACTCCTTAAATAACTTTAAAACGGCTATAAACTCTGCTTGGGTTTCTTGAGATAAAGAAACGATATACGGGAAATCATTAAGGCTGGAGATAAACACCATTCTTTCGGCTAGTTCTTTTGAAAAGCCGTTTTTATGTAATGTTTCCATCTGTTGTTTAACTTGATAGTTATCTTGTTGTGTAAAATAAAGTTTGTAGTCTAATAAATAGTGACTATAGCTGCTGATGGTTTGCTTATCTGGACGTATTTTTTTGTTATGTAATAAAGCCCAGTGGCAAAAGCCGGTTAGTGTTTTTTCAAGCCGGAGCAAGCACTGGTATTGTTTGTCGGTTGTTAATTGATTATCTAGCGCATAAATTGACTGACGAAACTCATCGCCCTTTAAAATCCGGTCAAAGCTTAAATAACAACCGACCAAATCCAGTAGGTTGGTGTTTTCGTTTTCATTCTCGTTCTCAAGGCTTAAGAAGCTACAACCCGCTTGGTTGATTATTTTGTTACTGACCATTGTTGCTTTAATTTCATTGGCCAGCGGGTGAGAAGACAAGTCACTTTTATAGTGCTCAATAACTTGTTCAGGAAAATAAGCCTGTAAATAACAATCACAACATTCGTCATGTAGTAAAGCGGCCTGATTTTGTATTTGATGAGTTAAATACATTTTGCTGGCGGCCATTAATACAGCAAGCTCTGGGCGGGTTATGGTTTCCCCTGGGCGTGCTAAAATTACTTTAGTTTGCGGAAAAGATTCAACAACTCGATCTAAATAACCGGAAGCTTCCAAGCGATCAGCGAGTTTCAAAAAACCATGGGCATTTGATTTACTTCGTATTTGGTCCAAAGATAAGCACAGGCTTTGAGCATAATTATTGGCTAATACTTGTTGGCAAACTTCGGCTGTCATGCTGATAAACAAGGGTTGATAGTCGGCAATAAGGTGTTTTTTTTGCAAACCGGTCAGCAAGATTTTCAAATTAACCTCATGGTCGGAGGTGTCAACCCCTGCTGAGTTATCGACCGCATCCGTGTTAATGCGTCCTCCACGCAAGCTGTATTCTATGCGAGCTTTTTGAGTAAAGCCGAGGTTGGCTCCTTCACCAACAACAAGTGCACCGAGGTTGGCGGCATCTATACGAACATTGTCATTATTACGGTCACTGACTTCTGCATGTTTTTCAGTGCCTGCTTTAACGTAAGTACCGATGCCACCCAGCCACAATAACTCTATTGGTGCGGTAAGCAGGTAACGTATTAATGATTCTCCATCCAGTGTTTTATAACGAATCCCCAGCCATTTTTTTAATTCAGCAGAAATTGGAATGTCTTTATCTGAGCGGCAATAAACCCCGCCTCCTTCAGAAATAAGTGACCGATCATAATCATTCCAGCTTGAGCCGGGTAAGTCGAATAAGCGTTTGCGTTCAATGAGCGGCGCTTGATTACTAGCTGGAATGGGATCAATAAAGATATGTTGTCCACTAAAAGCTGCTAATAAGCGTATGCTCGGTGACAATAACATCCCGTTGCCAAATACATCACCGTCCATGCTGCCAATACCCACGACAGTAAAGGCTTCTTTTTGTATGTCTTTGCCTAATTCCTGAAAATGACGTTGTACGCACTTCCAAGCGCCCCGCGCTGTAATACCAAGTGCTTTATGGTCATAACCTTTTGAGCCGCCGCTGGCAAAAGCATCGCCCAGCCAGAATTGATAATCGGCAGATACTGCATTGGCAATGTCCGAGAAGCTGGCAGTGCCCTTATCGGCAGCTACAACTAAATAGGGGTCGGGATCATCGTAGCAAACCAGGCTTTTCAGCCTATCGATGGTTTGTTCCGAGTAGTTGTCGGTTAAATCCAGCAAGCTTCTTATCAAAGTCAGGTAGGCTTTTATGCCGGCTGATTTTTTTTCTAATATCGGGTTTCTGCTTAAGAATTTAAGGGGGTTCTTTTTTAATACGAAGCCACCTTTTGCTCCGGTTGGGATAATCAACGCGTTTTTGCTGATCTGGGTTTGCATGAGCCCCAGTATTTCTGTTCTAAAATCATCAAGACGGTCAGACCAGCGAATTCCACCTCGTGAGACTTTTCCGCCGCGTAGATGAATACCTTCCATATCAATAGCATGTACATAGATTTCGTATTGCGGCTTGGGGACGGGCATTTGGATAACACCCAAGCTGTTTATTTTGAAAGCGATAAAGTAATCACCCATATTACGTCTAAGATGATAGTTACTGCGCATTGTGGAATCTATTAGATTAAACAGGGTGCGTAAAATTCGGTCGTCATTAATGTCATTGACCGATGACATGGCTTCCAACAGTTCCAGTCGCAGGGGGTATAAAGCCTGTTCTTCTCTTATTGCCGGATCAAGCCAATCTGGGTTGGGTTTAAAGCGAGCGTCAAAATAATGAAACAACCCCGAGGTGACTTGTGGATTGCTGATCAAAGCATGATGGATAGTGGCGCGGGTCGTTTGATGATCCAGTTGTAAATAATAATTTCGATAAGCTCTAAGTACATCGATTTCTTGCCAAGCCATCCCGGTCAAAACCAACAGTTTATTAAGGGCGTCGTTTTCACTTTTGCCGGCCAGTATATCTTGGATGGTGTTTAGTAATTGTTTGCTTACACTACTTAGGAGGGCGCATTGGTTTGTTGCGGTCTTAATAGTAAAGCTTCTAATAAAATAAATATTGTCTTGCGCGTTTATTGTGAATTGCACTTGATCCAAAATTCGCAGGTGCATATTTTCTAAAACCGGAATATATTCATCCAAGAAATGAATTTGGCGACTATAAAAATGAAGTCGGTAATGGGTTATTTCTTTATAAGGCTTATGAAGGTTAATGGCATTGCTTTTTGAGTTGGTTAGTTGTTCAAGAGATAGCAGGTCTTTTATTGCGTAGCGTGGAGAGACCAAGGTTTGATAATTAGTGGGGATCGCTGATTGATATTTTTGCCATAACTGACTACTAATTTCCTTACCTAGCGCGCGTTCTGCTAATTTTTGAAATCTATCATTCCAGGAGTTGGCTGTTTTATTTGATAGCACATCCATTTATACACCGTCTTTATCAGTAGTTAGAATTATTGTATTTTTAACAGTAGCTGATCTTGAGTTGATAAGCTTATTAATTACGGTTTAACAGTAAACTAAAATACGTAAAGTAAATGCCGAATATTTAAATGTTTTGTAATTTGGAGGGCTCGACTATAGATATTTTATAATTTCTAAAATATTGCAGTCAGAGTGCTTGGTATAAGTCACTGAATCCATGAGTGTTCGAATGAAAAATATACCCATTCCATTTTCCTTGGGTTGGTCAAAGTCAGGCAAAGGTAAATTGTCAAGATCAAAGCCCTGTCCATGATCAAAAACTCTAATAATCAGTTCGTTATCCTGGATGTGAATGTTTATTCTGACGGTGTCTTTTGGGTTATTGTTGGTATGTTTAATGGCATTGCTGGTGGCTTCAGTTAATACGAGATTTAAGTGATAAGCCAAAGTTTCCCTATCGCCTGAAAAATTATCGATATCTTTCGCAATGTGTTCACCAATAGTACCGATTAATTCTAGGTACTTTGTTTGAGTCGGAATGATTACATCTACCTGAAGAGCTGAATTACACATAGCCCACCCGCCCCCTAGGTTTCGATATCAAAAGCTTCATTTAAGTCGGTATAAATTTCAAAAACCCTGTTTAATCGGGTTAGTTCAAACATTGATAATACTTGTGGCTTACAAGATGCCAAAGCAAGTTTTCCGGATTTGGCAGCTGCATTTTTATAGCCGGATAATAATGCGCCCAAGCCGGAGCTATCTATAAAACGGACATTTTCCAATTGAACAATAATGTTAATCTCATTTTGTTCTATCAGGTGCAGGATATATTCCTTGAGTTGACCTGAATTATGAGCGTCTATTCTTTCTTCTTGGATAAATATAACACTGCAACCATTAATTTTTTCAAGCCTTAGTTTCATTAGCTATTTTCATTGAAAGTACAAGTTGAATGAGTATAGTCTTTTTAATTTAAAGATGATATTTTGGTCTATGTTACCTCTTGTATAAAACAACCTATTCTCACGGATTGTCATGGGAATAGGTAAAAAATAGAATGGGGTACTTATTTTCCAGTCTTGAGCATTTTTAGTATTTCAGCTTGAATTAAACTTTGTTTGTCCTTATCTTTAATAGGTTGTAGTTGCTTGTCAGTGATGTAAAACATATCCTCAGCACGACTACCAATGGTTGTTATTTTAGCGCTGATTAAATTAACATTCTGTTTGATAAAAGCGCGACCTATTTTGGACAAAAGTCCGGCGTGATCGGTTGTAATAATTTCTAACGGTGTATTTCTACTGAGCGGATCTGATAAAAATTTAACGCTGGTTGGGATAGGGAAATGTATTGCTTGCCGTGATTTGGATTTTCGATGGATATTGATGTAACCTTTTACTTCTCCTAGTAATAGGTTACTGCGAAGCGCTGTGCAAATATGTGTTTCCCGACATGAATCATTGATCGGTTTGCCGGTTTGTTCAAGCACCTGAAAACTGTTTAGAACATAGTTGTCATGGGTGGTCATGATTCTGGCTTCAACAATGGTAAGGCCTAGTTGATCAAAAGTTGCGGTGCTTATTGAAAAAATAGGTCCCTTATCTTTGGTGTAAACAAAGACTTCTGCACTGCCTCTGTGTGTTTGTGTGCGCAGTAAGACTAAAGGAAGGTCTGTTTCCCTCTTAAACGAGGCGATTGCAACAGTGTGCCAAGCTATTTCATCTGCTGAATAGCGCAAAAAATAATCGTCATTGGTATGTTGCCAGGCATTTTCAATAATCGAATCAGCCAGGCCGAGTGCGAGGAGTTCGTCCTTGGCTTCCTGTTTGTTTTTGCGCAAGCGTTCAGGAATTGCTGCCGGATTTTGGAGTCCAAAATGCAAGGCTTTGTAGGTGGCTGAATATAGATCTTTAAGTAATGAATCTTTCCAGGCATTCCATAGTTCAGGGTTGGTTGCACGGATGTCGGCAACGGTTAGTAAATATAAATGATTGAGATATTCAACATTATCAACTTTTTGAGCAAACTCATGAATAACATCAGGGTCGCTGATGTCTTTTCGCTGCGCTGTCATGGACATAATTAAGTGGCTTCTAACTAGCCATGCAATTAGATTAGTATCATGAGCAGAAATGTCGTGTTGAAGACAAAAGTTTCTGGCGATATCTTCACCTATTGTCGAATGATCACCATTAAGACCTTTGGCTATATCATGAAAAAGAGCAGCAATGTATAAGATTTCAGGTTTCGGAATGAGTTTAAATACACTATTGCACAGTGGAAATTCATTGGCGTGTTTTTCCAGTGAAAACCGACGTAAATTACGAATAACAAAAAGCGTATGCTCATCAACGGTATAGATATGAAATAAGTCATATTGCATACGCGCAACAATGTTGGCAAAGCAGGGTAAGTAAGCTGCTAAAACGCCATAACGATTCATACGTCTTAATTCATGTGTGAGTCCACGAGGTCTGCTAAATATTTCTATAAAAAGACGATTGGCTGCTTTATTAGTTCTAAAATCCTCATCGATTAAATGCAAGTTTTTTCTGATCAAACGTATGGTAGTCGCTCTGATGCCTAACAAATCAGGATTAAGTTGAAGGAGCAAGAATACTTCCAATAACGCAAGTGGTTGCTGCTCGAATATTGAGTCATTTATGGCTTCAAGATAGCCATTTATGGCTATAAATTTACTGTTAATGAGGATTGGTTTGCTTGCTTTTTCACCAGTAATAAAGCGCTCGTTAAATAATTGCAATAACATTTCATTGAGGCGCTCTAGTCCTTGCACAGTTTTAAAATAAAACTGCATAAATTGCTCAACATCTTGGTTATATTTTTGATTTTCCGTGCTGAAGCCAAACTGCTCTGCGAGGTCTCTTTGATAGTCAAAAATGAGTCTGTTTTCAGCCCTGTTGGTTAAAAGATGAAGTGCGTATCTAATTCTCCATAGTACATCACGGGCAGAAATAAGCTCTGCATATTCTGATTCCGGCAAGAAGCCATATTTAATCAATTCCTTGAGTGTGGATGAATTGTAATGGCGTTTAAATACCCAAGCGATGACTTGCATATCTCTAATACCGCCGGGGCCTTCTTTGATGTTGGGCTCAAGGTTATAGGCGGTGTCGTGAAATTTAGTATACCGTAATTGTTGCTCTTCCATTTTGGCAGCAAAAAATTGATCTGATGGCCAAATTTTATCCGGCGTGATGCGTAGTTTCAGTTCCTCATAAAGCTCTACATCACCAGCAATCAGGCTGATTTCCATCAAGCTGGTCATTATTGTTTGATCATTAAGAGCGGCATTAACACAATCATCGACGGTACGGACGCTATGGCCTGGTTTTAGACCAATGTCCCAGAGAAAAGTAAATAGATTGCTTAATGCTTCTTGATAGGGGGCTGTATTTTCGGAATCAAGTATTATGACAATGTCGATGTCTGAGTGGGGAAATAATTCTCTTCTGCCAAAACCGCCTACTGCGCACAAACTTAATTGTTTTGCATGCACACCTAGAAAATGTTCCCAGCAGCAACTAAGTATGAGGTCAATGAAATCTGATTTTTCTTTAAGCAGGTGTGAAACAGATTGATTGGGATCAAATTTAAGCTTTAATTCTATGTCTTTCTGTTTTAAAAGACTTTTAAATTGTAGAAGACTGTCAGGTGTTTCAAAAAGTGTCGCGTTTATATATTTATTCAAGGGGGTCACATTTCTTCTTTACGTAAAGTTAAGATCTCGTAGCCATCAGTGGTCACTAAAATGGTGTGTTCAAATTGCGCAGATAAGCTACGGTCTTTAGTGACGGCGGTCCAACCATCAGCTAAAACTTTCACATCTTTTTTACCAAGATTGATCATGGGTTCAATAGTTATTATCATGCCTGCATCAAGTGATATGCCTTCTCCGGCTTTGCCATAATGAAGTACTTGAGGTTCTTCATGAAAAAATTTGCCGATGCCGTGACCGCAAAAATCCCTAACGACGGAATAACGATTGGTTTCGGCATGTTTTTGTATGGCGTGACCAATGTCACCTAAGGTAGCGCCAGCTTTGATTTGTTCAATACCCAGAAACATGGATTCTTGAGTTATTTTAATGAGGCGTTTTGCGTGTTGACTGACTTCCCCTATACAGAACATTTTACTGGTATCGCCATGGTAATCGTCTTTTATGACTGTAATGTCAATGTTGACGATATCACCTGACTTTAGTTTTTTGTCGCAAGGGATTCCATGGCATACAGTTTGATTAATAGAGGTGCATATTGATTTTGGAAAGCCGTGATAATTGAGGGGAGCGGGAATAGCGTTTTGAACGTCAACAATATAATCATGGCAAAGTTTATCGAGTTGATCCGTTGTCACGCCAGGAACAACATAAGGTTCAATCATTTCCAGTACTTCCGCAGCCAATCTTCCGGCGATACGCATTTTTTCAATTTCACTTGGGGTTTTTATGATGATACTCATTGATCGCTCAGGGTGTTGGGGTTCAAGGTTAGAGGTTCAAATTTTGTAATTTTCTACCTTGCTCCTAATATTTGTGTAATTTTAACAGAGGTTTGCTTGTTGGAAAAAGTTAATTATGGTATAAAGTGAAGTTCATTTTTGTAATAAATACTCACGTTTATCGTCACGTTTGGTAGGGTGCTGACTTCTTGATAGAAGTTGGTTACTAGACGGGATAGGCGGAGGCATAACCCAACTCGGAATAAATATTCCGATTTTAAAACTTAGGAGAAATAAATGGCAGCAGTATCCATGCGTCAAATGCTTGAAGCGGGTGTTCACTTTGGACATCAAACTCGTTATTGGAACCCGAAAATGGCAACATATTTATTCGGTGCCCGTAATAAAATCCATATCATCGATTTGGAAAAAACGCTTCCGATGTTTAATGACGCAATGAATTATCTGGGTCAGATGACTGCAAACAAAGGTACTATCTTGTTTGTTGGCACTAAAAAATCAGCCCGTAAAGTAGTTGCTGAAGAAGCGACTCGTTGCGGTATGCCTTATGTCAACCATCGTTGGTTAGGTGGCATGATGACTAACTTTAAGACTATCAAAAAATCGATTAACCGTCTTAAAGAGTTAGAAGCAATGAAAGCTGATGGCACGCTTTATCAACGTTTTGGAAAAAAAGAAGCGTTAGGTATGGAACGTGAACTAGAAAAGCTTGAACGCAGTCTTGGTGGCATTAAAGACATGAAGGGCGTTCCTGATGTGATTTTCGTACTTGATGTTGGCTACGAAAAAAATGCTATCAGCGAAGCAAAAAAATTAGGTATTCCGGTAGTTGGTATTGTTGACTCTAATAACTCACCTGAAAGAATTGATTACATCATTCCTGGTAATGACGATTCAATTCGTGCCGTTAAGCTATATTGTGAAAGCGTTTCTGCAGCCGTTATGGAAGCTAAAACAGCTGGCTTGGGTTTATCAGCAAAGTCTGATGATTTTGTTGAAGAAGCTACGGCAGAATAATTATAGGTTTAACCTTATATTTGGTTAAAAGTTAGATTAGGCCAAAAGAACGCCTCCTTACGGGGGCGTTTTTACAGTGATGAAATTTAGAGGAAACACAAGTATGAGTATTACTATCAGTGCATCAATGGTTAAGGAACTACGTGAAAGAACGGGTTCCGGTATGATGGAGTGTAAAAAAGCCTTAGTTGAAGCTAATGGTGAAATGGAATTAGCCATTGAAAATATGCGCAAATCAGGTTTAGCTAAAGCTGACAAAAAATCAGGTCGTATTGCGGCGGAAGGTATTATCGGGGTTAAAGTTAGTGACGACGGTAAAGCGGTTGCTATTGTTGATATTAACTGTGAAACTGATTTTGTTGCTAAAGCAGATGGTTTTGTAAATTTCGTCAATAATGTAACTGTTGCCTTATTAAATGCTGATAACATCGAATCAGAAGAGCAATTGTTGGCAATGCCTTTGGAAGACGGCGTTACAGTTGATGAAATGCGTCGAGGTCTAATTTCTACATTAGGTGAAAATATCACTGTTAGACGTTTTGAACGATTCAAAACGACTGAAGGCGGTACCGCTTGTTATCTGCACGGTAGCAAAATTGGCGTTATTGTCGAATTGGCGACACCTGATAATGAATTAGGCAAAGATATTGCCATGCACATTGCAGCCAGCAAGCCTGTCTGTGTGTCTGAAGATCAAGTTTCTGCAGACACTATTGCGAAAGAAAAAGAGATTTTCTTGGCGCAACAAGAAGAAAAAATTAAAGGCAAACCAGCAGAAATTGTTGAAAAAATGGTTACTGGTCGAGTTAGCAAATTCTTGGCAGAAGTTACCTTGTTAGGTCAGCCTTTTATCAAAGACGATAAAACAACTGTTGGTAGTTTGGTTGCAAAAAAAGGCAATAAGGCTATACGATTCATTCGTTTTGAAGTGGGTGAGGGTATAGAGAAAAAAGAAGAAAACTTTGCTGAAGAAGTAATGGCACAAGTTAGAGGAAATTAAGACACTAGTATTGGGTTGCCAAGGAAAGGCAACCCAATACTAATGATCATGGTTGTTGCGTTATTTTAATTCAATCCAATTCAAACTGACTCCCGATAATATTATGACTAAACCGATATACCAAAGAATTTTGCTTAAGTTAAGCGGTGAAGCTTTAATGAGTGAGAATGGTGGCAGTATTGATGCTGATATTGTTAAGCGTCTTGCTACTGAAATTAAAGAATTATGTGAAATTGGTGTTCAGGTTGGCTTGGTTATTGGTGGTGGAAATATATTACGCGGCGCTGAAAAAGCTGCGGAAGGTTTAGATAGGGTGACCAGTGATCAGATGGGCATGTTGGCAACAGTCATTAATGCATTAGCCATGCAGGATGCACTTGAGGCGAATGGTCAGCAGGTCAGGGTCATGTCGGCATTAAAAATTAATCAGGTCTGTGAAGATTATATTCGGCGTAGAGCGGTCAGGCATTTAGAAAAAGGTCGAGTGGTTATTTTTGCAGCTGGAACCGGTAATCCATTTTTTACAACCGACTCAGCAGCAAGCCTTAGGGCAATTGAGATTAACGCAGAGATGATGATCAAAGCAACTAAAGTTAAGGGCGTTTATTCGGCCGATCCTGAAAAAGTCAAAGATGCAGTGTTTTATTCGCGATTAACCTATGATGAAGCGCTTGATCAGCGTTTAAATGTAATGGATACAACTGCGTTGGTTTTATGTAGAGACAATAATGTGCCGATGCGAGTCATGAATATTTTTGAACAAGGTGCGGTCATGAGATTACTTATGGGCGAAGAGATTGGCTCTCTAATTGAGCGAGGAACAAATTGATGATAAGTGACATTCAACAAGATGCCGCAACCCGAATGGGGAAAAGCATTGAAGCGTTAAAGCATGAGTTCTCCAAAATCAGAACAGGAAGAGCACATCCCAGTTTATTGGATCAAATTAGTGTTTCGTACTATGGCACGGAATCAGCATTATCTCAAGTTGCAAATATTGCCGTTGAGGATGCTCGTACCTTAACAATTTCGCCTTGGGAAAAAGGCATGGTGCAGGCAATAGAAAAAGCTATTTTAAAATCAGATCTTGGTTTAAATCCATCTACAAACGGTATGACGATTCGTATTCCTTTACCAGCACTTACTGAAGAGCGTCGTCGTGGACTAGTTAAAGTGGTTAAGAACGAGTCAGAAAATGGACGCGTTGCCATTAGAAATATTCGCCGTGATGCAAATTCAGAGATCAAAGAAGCTTTAAAAGAAAAATTAATTTCTGAAGATGAGGCTCGTGCAGGAGAAGAGAAAATCCAAAAGTTAACGGATCAATATGTTAAGGAAGTAGAAAAACTATTGGAAGCAAAAGAGGCTGATCTCTTATCTATTTAAGAGAGATAATCATGCCTATTGACAGTCTTGGTGAGCTTGAATTACATAATAAAAATAATAATCCCCGGCATATTGCCATTATTATGGATGGTAATGGTCGTTGGGCTCAAAAAAGATTTATGCCTAGAGCTGTCGGCCATCAGGCTGGAGTGAGAGCTGTAAGAAAAATTGTTGAGTATTGCATTAAACAAAAGATTGAAGTTTTGACCTTATTTGCGTTTAGCAGTGAAAACTGGCGCAGGCCGGAACCAGAAGTATCATTGCTAATGGCGCTTTTTATGGCTTCATTGCAAAGAGAGATTAATAAACTTGATCGTAATAATATTCGCTTGCGATTTGTTGGCGATCGAACGGCTTTTCCTGAAAAATTACAGCAAAAAATGACCGATGGAGAGTTGCAAACTAAAGACAATACGGCATTAACAATTGTCGTGGCTGCAAATTATGGAGGTCATTGGGATATATGTCAGGCAATAAATAAGGTCACTAACAAAATACTAACTGGAGAGTTACATAACCAGCAAATTAATGAGGAGTTGATTGGCCAGCATTTGTCAACAGCGGATCTTCCAGAACCTGATCTTTTTATAAGAACAGGTGGTGAGCAACGCATCAGCAATTTTATGTTATGGCAATTGGCTTATACAGAAATGTACTTTACGACAACCCTCTGGCCAGATTTTGACCAGAATTCACTTGAAGACGCTATCAAGAGCTTTAAAAGTCGGCAACGACGTTTTGGTCATACCAGTGAACAAGTTCTTAATAAATCGGTCAATTTATAACTACAACACCATATCGCTTTCAAACATGTTAATAAAAAGAATAATAACAGCATCGGTTTTAGCTTTCCTAATTGCCTTGGCAGTATTTAAATTGCCAATGGAGTATTTCTCATTATTGATAGGTTTTATCACCCTTTTGGCCGCTTGGGAATGGGCCAAACTTACCAGTCTTAATTCGACGATTTTTCGTGTATTATTTTTGGTACTTTTGATAACCCCCATGTTGGGTATCCATTTTTGGACGCAAATTCTCGAGTTGGTTGCACAGTTGACCGATTGGCCGGATGTCAGAGATTATTCAGGTATTCTGGAATGGTTTGTTATACCGCCAGTGTTGTTCTGGATATTAGTGATGATATTGATCAGAAACACACCAACAAACGTGTTGAAGTTACAATTTAAAACACGATACAAGCTTTTAATTGGTTGGTTTGTATTATTGTCAGCTTGGATGTTTTTGTCCCGATTAAGAGCTTTATACGGTTCTGAAATGACGATGTATTTTTTAATATTAATTTGGATTGCTGATATTGCGGCCTATTTCACAGGTAAAAAATGGGGCACAATCAAACTTTCACCTGAAATTAGTCCGGGTAAAACAGTGGCGGGATTATATGGAGCATTAGTTTCTGGCCTGATATGCGCTGTTGTATTGAGCCTTATTTATGGTTTTCAAATAATGATAGCTGCTGATTTTGTCGTGCTATCTACATTAACTGTGTTGATTTCGATTTATGGTGATTTGTTTGTCAGTGTTGTAAAGCGTCAGTGTGGTGCTAAAGATAGCGGTACATTATTGCCCGGTCATGGCGGTGTTCTGGATAGAATAGACAGCTTAATTGCTGCAATTCCTTTCTTTTATGCTTGTATTTGCTTGGTTTATAGGCAGGTTTCATGAAAAATATATGCATACTCGGAGCAACAGGTTCAATTGGTGTTAGTACTTTAGATGTAGTCGCCAGGCATCCTGATCTATACAAAGCCATTGCTTTAACTGCCAATAAGAACATTGACCTGCTCTATGAACAATGTTTGATCCATCATCCCGAATATGTAGTGGTGGTAGATGAAAATAATGCTCGGACTTTTAGTGAAAAGATCAAGAACTCAATAATATCTGACATTCAAGTGCTGTCAGGCGCTGAGTCACTGGAGTTTGTAGCAACACTTGATAGTGTTCATTCAGTGATGGCTGCTATTGTTGGTGCTGCTGGTTTGTTGCCAAGTCTGGCAGCAGCTAAGGCTGGGAAAATAATTTTATTAGCGAATAAAGAGGCGCTGGTCATGTCCGGTGATATCTTTATGCAAGCCGTTTCAGAATCCGGGGCTCAATTATTGCCTATTGATAGCGAGCACAATGCCATCTTTCAATGTATGCCAGCGGGTTATAAGTCCGGTATGAATGCCAAACAGGCGAGACGCATATTATTGACGGCTTCAGGTGGCCCTTTCCGTGAAATGCCAGTTGGTGATATGGTTAATGTAACGCCTGATCAAGCTGTAGCTCATCCTAACTGGGATATGGGTAGGAAAATTTCGGTTGATTCTGCAACCATGATGAATAAAGGGCTGGAAATGATTGAAGCCTGTATTTTATTCGCTATGACACCGGATCAAATACAGGTTGTTATTCATCCCCAAAGCATTATCCACTCGATGGTTGACTATGTTGATGGTACTGTATTGGCGCAAATGGGTAATCCGGATATGAGAGTTCCTATTGCTTATTCCATGGCTTGGCCTGAGCGGTTTGATTCGGGTGTTGAACCCTTGAATATTTTTGATGTTCGACGGATGGATTTTGAAGAGCCTAATCTGGAACGTTTTCCCTGTTTACGTCTTGCTTATGAAGCTATAAACAAGGGCGGTATCATGCCCACTGTTCTTAATGCGGCCAATGAAATTGCAGTCGATGCATTTTTGAACGAAAAGGTACGTTTTACTGATATTCCAGTCATTATTGAGCGGTGTATGAGTAAATTTGAAGTTAAACCCGCTAAAACCTTGGCGATAGTTTTAGAAGCTGATGAACACGCTCGTGTGATATCAAAACAAATTATTGCCGAGCTTAATCAATAATGGATTTTTTACATACTCTATTTTATTTTGTTGTAACCATAGGAATACTTGTTTCATTTCATGAGCTTGGACATTTTTGGGTGGCACGTAAAGTTGGAGTAAAAGTAATACGATTTTCAGTGGGTTTTGGTAAGGTCTTATGGTCTTATAGAAAAAATCCTCAAGCAACAGAATATGTTTTGTCTGCAATCCCTTTGGGTGGGTATGTCAAAATGGTTGATGAGAGGGAAGGTGAGGTTCAAAAAGAAGACTTGGCGTTTGCATTTAATCGCCAACCATTATGGGCCAGAACGGTAATCGTCGCAGCTGGTCCAGTATTTAATTTAGCACTTGCTGTTGCCTTGTTTTGGAGTATTTTGGTTATTGGCGAAACCGGTATAAAACCAATTATTGGAGAAGTATCAAAGGGAACTATAGCCGCTACTGGGGGTTTTGTAGAGGGCGATCAAATCATTTCAGTGAATGACAGATTAACACCGACCTGGACAGAAGCAATGAGTGTCATTATGGCCTCGGCACTGGATGGTAATCAGGTGATTAATATCACTGTTGCAAATTTTGATAATCAACACAGTGATAGATTTCTTAAAATTACTGAGGATGATATTCAAAATCCTGAGGTATTGTATAAACAAATAGGGTTTAAGCCGTGGTCACCAAAATTAAAACCAGTTATAGGGACTGTGTTACCTGAAAGTTCAGCCTTAACAGCCGGTTTATTAAAAGGAGATTTGATTGTTAGTGCTGATGGCGTAGCTATAACTAATTGGATGCAATGGGTAGCTATTGTAAAAACTCATCCCAATGTTGTTATTAATTTAATAATAGACCGTGATGGTGTTCAGTTGCCCGTCACTATTACACCTAAAAGTGTACAAATTGAGCAGAAAACAGAAGGCAAGATTGGTGCGTCTGTTTTGGTTCCGGAAGATTTGATCAAATCATCTACTGTTGTATATTCATTATCACCTTTGGCGGCAATACCTGCCGCTTTCGAAACTACTTGGTATTATTCGTCGGCAACCTTGAAAATGATGGGTAGAATGTTGATTGGCCAAGCTTCAGTAAAGAATTTGAGCGGTCCAATCAGTATTGCCGAATATGCCGGCCAATCAGCGGAAATGGGCTTGGTACCCTTCCTTAAATTTATGGCTCTGGTTAGTGTTAGTTTAGGTGTTTTAAACTTATTACCCGTTCCCGTACTTGATGGCGGTCATTTGCTATTTTTTGTCCTGGAAGGTATTAAAGGCAGTCCAGTTTCAGAAAAAATTCAGGTTTTTTTTCAGCAAGTCGGAATGGCCTTGCTAATGTCTTTAATGGCATTAGCTATGTTTCTAGATGTTCAGCGTTTATTTCATTAAGAAAGTCCTAGCCAAAAATATTAATAAAACACCTGAGAAACAAAATGTTACAGATTTACAGGTTAAAAAAATTACTTTAATCAGTAAATCTGAGGTAGTTTTGACAAGTGTTATTTTGCAACTAACCCATCCTTTTAGCCTTTAAAAAATTCAATTAAGTAAATTCGAGAAAACTATGAGAAAACTTATTAAGATTGCTGCTGTATCATTACTTGTACTAAGCGGTTCAATTGTTAGTGCTAATGAAAATACTATCAGGGAAGCAATGGTTAAGTCTATGCCAACCATGAAAATTGATTCTGTAAAACAGTCTGAAGTAAAAGGCCTTTATGAGGTTGTAGTTGGTGCTAATATTTTTTATGTTTCAGAAGATGGCAAATATCTAATTCAGGGGCATTTAGTAGATGTTGTAGCGCGTAAAGATTTAACAGAAGACAAGTTAAATGGGACACGCAAGCAGGCTATTGAGAGGTTGGGTAAGGCAAATATGATTATCTTTAAACCTAAAATATCTAAATATACCGTTACTATTTTTACTGATATTGATTGTGGGTATTGCCGTAAATTACATTCAGAGATTGACCAGTATTTGGCTCAAGGTATTACCATTCAATACTTGTTTTTCCCCAGAGCCGGTAAAGGTTCAGAATCTTATGATAAAGCGATTTCTGTCTGGTGTGCTGCTGATAGAAACGCTGCTTTAACTGCCGCTAAAAAGGATCAAAAATTACCAGCAAAAACTTGTGATAATCCTATTGATAAACACATGCAATTAGCTGCTGATTTTGATGTTAAAGGAACACCAATGATCATTTCAGAGAACGGCAATGTCTACCCCGGGTATTTACCGGCAAAGCAATTAGTTGAAGCACTGGAAAGCGAAAAGAGTTCTAAGTAAAGTAAAATTAAGATCTTTTTACACGACCACATGGATTTAAATATTTTGCCTAAGTAATGGCGTTTAAAATATCCATGTGGACTATCCTAAATTGTCTGAGGATGTTCAATAAGAAAGTTAGCAGGAATAAGCCAATATATTAAATAGTCAATCTAATGCTTTTCCCTAGTCTTTTTCATTTAAACATTTCCTTGAAAATTTAGGAATTTTTCCTATAGCAGTCAGAGTGTTTTTAGTTGAGAATGCATCAACTTTAATATCTCATAATCCAATTGCTACTGTCCATGCGTGCATCTCAATTCACAAGGCGAGTTTTGTTTGCTGCTTTTGCGCTGTCTTTTATGTCAGTAAAGGCTTTAGCAGAAGAGACCTCTTCAAAATCTTCATCAAATTCGACTTTAGTCATAAAAAACAAACCCAAACCGTCAGGGCAATCTAAAGTATCTGAAAAAATAAGAGAACTTAAATTACGCTCAAAAAACGATGACTTATCTGTAGTCAATAAAGAGGAGAAAACAAAACCGGCTGTAGTTGAACATCCTGTTGATGTTTTTGAGCTACCTGATATAGCGGTTGTAAGCAATACACCACTTGGTAATACGGGATTAGATCTAAAAAAAATATCCGGTAATGTTCAGTCAGCTGAAGATGAAGAAATTCATCGTCATGAAGCCTTTGGTATAACTGATTTCATGAATCGTCGATTGGAAAGCGTTAATATAAACGATACCCAGAACAACCCATACCAACCTGATATTACTTATCGCGGCTTTAACGCTTCTCCATTGTTGGGAACACCAATTGGTATATCAGTCTACCAAGATGGTGTTCGTGTAAATGAGCCATTCGGAGATACCGTTAACTGGGATTTGATTCCACAAGTTGCAATAGCCAATATGGAAATGATGCCTGGCTCTAACCCTTTATTTGGATTGAATACCTTGGGCGGTGCATTGTCGGTTAGAACCAAAAGTGGATTTAGTCATCCTGGATATCGTGCTCAAGCAAGTGGTGGTTCTTATGGACGTCAAAATTATCAAGCTGAATTAGGTGGGTCTAAAGGTGATTTCGATTGGTATTTTGCCGGCAACATCTTTGAAGATTCTGGTTGGCGGCCATACTCACCGACTAGCGTTAAACAGTCGTTTGGCAAGGTTGGTTGGGAAAATGACCACACCGATGTAGATCTTTCATTTACGTTCGCTGACAACAATCTTCAAGGTGTTGGTCCAACTCCGCAAAATAACCTTCAACACAGCTGGAGCTCAATTTATACAGCGCCTGACGTGACCAAAAATACACTGTATTTTTTCAATCTAAAGGGTAGTCACAGAATTAATGACGAGTTGCAATTGAGTGGTAATGTTTACAACCGAAATAACAACAGCAACAGTCTTAATAGTAATACTGGCGAGTCTGGGTGTGACAATCCTTGTGTCATAGATGGTGCGTCTGGTTCTTTTGGCTCGGCTATTACTCAAGAAAATGGGACCGGTGTCAATGTACAATTGACATCTGATTACAAAATATATGCGCATGATAATCAACTGGTGATTGGGGGTGGCTATAATTTCGGTAATACTAATTTTAGTACGGGTGAACAGGCAGCAATCTTTACCTCCAGTCGTTATGAAGTAGCTATCGAACCAATGGCAACGGTAGTTAAAATTAATGGAAAAAATACTTATTCCAATATTTTTGCAACGAATACTTATTCGATATTTGATTGGTTACATGCAAATACTTCAATGAATTGGATGCAAGCTCAGGTACAAACTACTGATCAATTAGGAACTGCTCTAAATGGAAATAACAGTTATGCCCGTGTTAATCCCTCTGCAGGTTTAACCTTTAATCCGTTAGATGCTTTTTCGTTAAATACCCCTCTCAAAGAGTTGACGACGTATTTTAATTACAGCGAAGGTTTTCGTGCACCGACTGCAGTAGAATTGAGTTGCGCTGATGAAAATGCACCTTGTTCATTACCTAACAGTTTTGTTTCCGACCCTCCTTTACAAGCAGTTATTTCACATACCTTGGAAGTTGGGGTTAGGGGTGAATTTAATGAAGCGCTTAAATGGAATTTTGCCTTGTATCAAACACAAAATTCTAATGATATTCTTTTTATAAATAGTCCTGGTAGTGTTATAAACGGTTATTTTCATAATGTAGGTGCAACCCAAAGGCAGGGTGCGGAGTTTGGTTTAAGTGGTCTTTTTTGGGATAGTTTGAATTGGTATATGAGTTATGGATTTGTCGATGCGACCTATCAAACGACTGAGGCATTAAGTAATGGATTGCCATTGCCGAGCACCAATATAATCACCCCTGGAAGCAGAATACCTAGTATTCCTCAAAATACACTTAAGGTGGGTGCTGAATACGAGGTATTTCATAATGGGTTTTTGGGGAGCGATTTACAATACGTTTCCAGTCAGTATGCCCGTGGTGACGATCAGAATCAGTACTCACAAATAGCTGGTTATACTGTGGTTAATCTTAACGCTCGTTATGTGTTGACTAAAAATATTGAGTTGTTTGCGATGGGACGTAACATTTTTGATAATCATTATGCTTCATTTGGGCAGTTGGGGCAGAACTTTTTCCAAAACAATCAGGCAACCACATTCATGGGGCCGGGAGCCCCAGCAACGGGGTACGCAGGTATTCGAATAAATTGGAATTAGAAAGTATGATGGCTGCTTTTAACGAACTCTTATTGTAAGGTTGGTTTAACCAAAGCTACACCAACCTTACAAAATTTACTGCTTGTTTTAATTTATCCAATATTGTTTATAATCAATAAAATCCCATGCCGTATCCACCCATTCCATAGCCCATAGTATCCCATTCCATATATTCATTTTCATTCATTTCAGCGGTCATTCGATCTTCATCCGCTATGTTTCGTTGGTCTTGCAGCAGCATGAAAGCTTGATAAGACTGATCGGTACCCCAGTAAAAACATTGGCAGTTAGCTGCATCTGCATAGATGTAAAGAGTTGCTCCATCTTTTTGTTGAGGCACTATTTTGTATTGAGTCAAAGTTTTAAGATGATTCATTTTTGCTGGCGTATTGGCTAATACCATTTTGAAGCCCGCAGCAGCAAGCAGTTCTTCTGTATCTTGAGCTTGTTCTGCTTGCATCATGGCACATGAAGACAGAAGCCCGCTTAGCGCAATAGCGCCCAGTGTTTTTGAAAAATGGGAAATATATTTTTTATTTGTATTGCTCATTAGGTAATGCCTTTAAAAGTTAAATATAGATTAAGAATTGTTTTTAAATTATCTGGTTTTGAGAGCTGAAATTCAATTAATTACTTAGTCCGACTAAATTGACTTTAATACGACGGCTCTGTGATCTGCCATCATAGTGAATTGATTTGACTGGGACTTGAATAGTTTTTATAAAAACTAAAACCGCACTATTTATAAATATGACAATCGTATTCTATCCAGGCAAAACAAGCAATTAATATTAAAGAAACTAATATGAGAAGAGTAACAGACTGGATTTTTATAAACGAACTGAACAGTATTTATACCCTGGGCTATTTTGGTTTTTTAACCGCGCATATCTATCCTGACTTTTGAAAGCGCTTCGTGTAAAGTTGTAAAAATAAACGCTTCACTGATTACCGAAGTAATGCGATGTCGATCCATATCAGCACGAAGATAAACATTAACACGACCAAAGATTAAATTTATTTTGCGGCGCTTCAAATCTTCACATAACTCTCTTAAGGAATGCGAGGCTGAGTAGTCGATGTCAGTCATGGCACTTGCGTCAATAACAAACCAGCGCACTGGAGTCGGAGCTAGTTCTATAAGGCTTCGAACTTCATCAATAAAGCGATTGTCATTGGCATAGAACAAGTCAGCACCGAAGCGATAAACAATTAATCCGGGCTCTGATTCAATGCCAGGTGTTACTGAAAGGGGTAGCCATCGGCCTGAATCATCGGGTGCCAGAATCATGGTATGAGGTCGGTAACTGTGATCTACATGTCTTAATAGCGATAATACTATAGCCAATAGAATGCCTTGTTCAAGCCCGATAAGCGTAACGACAGTGGCTGTTATGATAGCGAGCTTAAATTCTCCCGGACTCTCTTTACGGATATCTCGTAGACTTCGAAAATCAACAAGTCCTACAGCAATAGCGAAGACAATGCCGGCGAGCACACTACGAGGTAGATATTGTAGCGGTTCTGTAAAAAACAGCAGTACCAATAGCACGATGAATGCGAATACAAGTTGTGCTACCTGACTACGAGCTCCCGCTATATCAGCCATAGCCGTTTGCGTCGGGCTACCGTTGACTACGAATGCACCAGAGATGGCTGCGGCGGCATTTGCTACTGATAATCCCAAAATATCATCATCCTCATTAACCCGTTCGTGATGCCGGACTGCAAATACGCGCGAAGTTGCAGCACTTTGGGCGATAATGATGACAAAGCATGATAAGGCAATAGGGACAAGTTTAAGTAAATCATTCCAGCTAACAGTTGGAAAGTTTAGTGATGGTAACCCTCCGGGAATAGGCCCGATAACTTCAATACCGTAGCTTGAAAAATGGTAAATATAGCTGATGCTTATTCCTGCAACGACTGCAAATAGAGATGCCGGTAAACGAGGATGAAAATGGCGGAAACCGAGAATGCCACTCACCACTAGCACCGAAATGGTAAGTGTAGGGTAGTTTATACTATTTAAGCCATTGATTATTTGCTGTAATTGAGCAATCGTTTTGTGGGCATTTACCGGTATCCCCAATAGATCACCGATCATTGCAATGCCGATTTGAAAGCCTACACCGGTCAGAAAGCCAACCAGAACAGTGCGCGAAAGGAAGTCAGCTAGAAAGCCTAGCTTGAATATTCTGGCCAGTAATAGGAGAGCGGCAGTTAGCAGTGCGACCATACCCACTAAGGCCATATATTTTTCACTGGCTTGAGATGCCATGCCGGATAAGCCGCTTGAAAAGATTGCCGCAGTTGCAGAATCTGCTGATACTACCAAATGGCGTGAGGAGCCAAAGATCGAAAACATTAACAACGGAAGCAGTAAAGTGTAAAGACCCGTCACTGCTGGTGTTCCTGCGATACGCGTATACCCAAGTACTTGTGGAATATTCATAAACGCCAGAGTAAAGCCGGCGATACTATCTCGAATTGTAGCCTTCCAACTTAAAGGTCTCAGGCCTGCGAACAGATTTAGTTGCATTCCAATTCCATGAGGATTATTTTCCCTGAATAAGCTAATAAATTAAGTTAACAAGCACGGGTTATCTTTATCCGCTCTTTTTTTCAGTTTTACCATTCGCGTTAATGGATTGACCTTGTTCAGCTGCATGATACTTATTGCGGATATCATCCATATTGACATGTGTGGATGGCAGCTTTAATCCCATCTCCTCCAGGGTGTCCGTTATAATCTCCGAGATGGCAAGATCACGAAACCACTTATGATTGGCAGGGATAACAAACCAGGGAGCGTGGTGTGTACTTGTCCGTTCAAGAGCCTCTTGATAGGCTTCAATGTATTTAGGCCATAATTCCCGCTCGGAGTAATCAGCGTCGGATATTTTCCAGTTTCTGGATGGGTCATCAAGCCTTTGCTTGAAACGCTCCAATTGTTCTTCCGGACTGATATACAGCAAAAACTTAATTATTCGCGTGCCATTATTGGAAAGTATTTTTTCAAAATCGTTTATTAAGTCGTAGCGCTTCGACCAGATCTTTTTTTCCACTAAATTGTGTACGCGCACAACAAGCACATCTTCGTAGTAGGAACGGTTAAAAATAGTGATATCACCTTTGGAGGGGACACGCAAATGTGCTCGCCAGAGAAAGTCGTGTGTAGCTTCGTCCTTACTGGGTTGCTTGAAGCCAAATACTTTTGTACCCTGTGGATTCATGCCGCTAAATAAATGCCGAATTACACCATCTTTGCCTCCGGCATCCAAGGCCTGTAATACAACCAGTAGTGACTGATCAGCATCCGCATAAAGAAGATACTGTAGCTGGCTCATCCGCTTTAGGTGTTCTTGAATATGAGGTGAAGCTGTTTCATGTGATTCATGCTTATCGGTGTAAGAAGGATCAATTTTATTAAGTTGAACTTTGCCACCGGGTGAAACGATAAATTCTTTTATATAGCTCATAGTTGTTTTCCTTTAATAACCGATTATGTCAAAGTCGATAGTTTATCGGTTTAATTTTATGAAGCCCTGTTTGTTAGAATAGCACCTTTACAATTCAGTGCAATATGAATCTATTTTGTATTTCAAAAAATGATTCAACAGCTAGCGTAAAGTGCCGTTTTAATTATTTTAATAACATAATGATTGCTTAATGCGAGCTAATTAATTAACAATATACTCTTTAAATTTCTTGCCAAACAACTAATGACCAGTTTATTCATTGCCTTAAAAATTATCCCTATGATATTCATGGCGTTGTTCCCCGTCGTCAATCCGGTAGGAACGGCTCTTGTCCTTGATGGAATGAGTCGAGGGGTTGACGAACAGTCCTGGAAAGCAATGTCCAGAAAAATTGCGTTATATTCATTTCTCTTACTATCATTTTTCTTTTTTCTGGGTAGTTACATTTTGAAACTTTTTGGCATATCCATTCCGATTGTACAACTCTCGGGTGGCGTTGTTTTGGCCTTGATGGGATGGCAACTCTTGAATCAAAAAGAAAATAACGATCCCGTTTCTAATGAGGAGTTAGAAAAACATACCCGGTCTATTGATCCCAAGGCTTTTTATCCTTTCACATTTCCTTTGACAATTGGTCCTGGAGGTCTTGCTGTTGTTTTGACGTTTAGCGCGCATTTGGATAGAGAATCAAGATTGGTCTTAACCCTTGAGCAAGGTGCGGCAACTGTCGGTATCTTTTTGATGTGTTTAGTTGTTATGGTTTGCTACAGCAACCTGAAGTTTATGACCAAGCGATTTTCAGCGTCGGGTGCTCTTGCAGTATCAAAAATATTGGCTTTTTTTGTGCTTTGTATTGGCGTGGAGATTGCTTGGGCAGGCTTTAAAGCTTTAGGTGTCCATTAGAGTTTGGCGTTTGCCCAGCTAAGCCTACATAACCAAATCAGTTGAAGTGGCTTTTTTAAGACGATCATTGATTGCCTGCCAAGCTTCTAGTGTAGGCGGTTTTTCTATAATGATAATATCCAGATTCAGGCTATCAAGTTCGCGTAATGAAGAATATAAAACCTGTGCATAAGCAGGGGCTTGTAACGGCATACTAATCATACGAATAAGTTTATTCTCAGGCTGTTTTTTGCTATGAGAAAGTAGGCCGATTTTTTTATTATGGAAAAATAGTTCATCTATTTTTGCAGGTAAATGATCTGTTGGGCAGATGATGGAACAGGTTGTCGGTGCATAATGAACCGCCATCATTCCCGGTGCGCGTAGCTCTGTTTGCTCGGCTTGTGAAGAAACAATTATTAATTCAGTTTGTAAAACCGCTTCAATATCCTTTTGGGTAATATGCCCAAGCCTTAATAATTTGGGTTGTTTCCCGCTTAAATCAATAATCGTTGATTCAACGCCAACCTGGCAAGATCCACCATCGAGAATAAGATCAACGGCATCCCCCAGTTCCTCTTCAACATGAGCGGCTTGAGTGGGGCTAATTCGGCAGAAACGGTTAGCTGAAGGAGCGGCTATTCCACCACCAAAGGCTTTTAAAAGGCTTAAAGCAACATGATGATCAGGCATGCGTAAGCCAACTGTCTCTTGGCCGCCAGTTACTTCCAGAGGAACATTGGTTTTTTTATTCAATATTAATGCTAGTGGTCCCGGCCAAAAATGCGTAGCCAGTTTTTTTGCAGCATCCGGTATGTTAATCGCCCAATCGTTAAGACTGTCAATACCCGAAATATGCACGATAAGTGGATGATTAGCAGGTCGGCCTTTCGCTTGAAAAATTTTTCGAATGGCTTCAGGATTGGAGGCGTCAGCACCTAAGCCATAGACAGTCTCTGTTGGAAATGCTACCAAGTGACCTTGGCGTAATAACAGGGCTGCATGCTCAATAGCTGCTTTATTTGCAAGAATTGGTTTCATCTTATAACTTTTAAATTAAGTACAAGCAATATACCAGATCATTAGGTAAGAGTGATACTTACGATTATCCGGTTACCAGCAAATAGTTGGGGTTTTAGCTCATTCCATTTCTTGATAGGTCTTTATTTCTCTGGATACACTTAAAAATCCGCAAGCTTTTTATAAGTTTTATTAGAGGAGATGTATGGGTATAGATATTTATACTACTATTAATTAAGCCGGTAGTGTGGCCAAATGGTCAAAAGTTATTATCTGTAAAGTTTTATTATTAATAAGGGCAAGGCAATTAAGCGGTCTTCGATTCTTGGGAATATAAAACCAATAACATGTTTACCAGTACCAAGGTTTCGACTAACTAACAATTCAACAGGCGGGTTACCATGAATCAAAAAAAAATTGAAGAAGATACAGCTGATAAATTTCCAAGATTAAAAAAAATGGCGGCTACTGTTTATCTGTGTCAGGCATTAACCTTCATGCTTGCAGGTCTGCCATTATTAGTCAGTGTGGTCATTAACTTTTACGGACGAAATGATGTGCAGGGAACTTGGTTGGAATCTCATTTTAACTGGCAAATTCAGACCACGTGGATAACATTGGCAGGTTTTGCCCTATCAGGAATTACCTTTGCTATGGGAGTAGGTTTTTTTATTTTGCTGATAACAGTCGTTTGGTTGGTTTATAGAATTACGATTGGCTGGTATGCGTTAAATGATGAAAAACCGGTCAAATAAAAGGAAGACACAATTGACTAATTTAGGACTTTCTAATCAGCGAGAAGTAAATCAGCCAACATAGCAACATAGTATTTGTAGAATATTCTAAAAACTAAAAAAAACACTAGGTAGCATGAAAAAGAAAATATTCCCAGAATAGTTCCATCTTTATTCCTTAAAGAAGCAGCTATTCTGGGAAAGCTACATGTTTTTTTCTTAAAGAAGTAACCGCCTATATCATAGTTGCTAATTTATCTCTTAAATCAAGTGTCTTTTTCCGAAAAAAGATGATTCTTTTAGTCTTTTAAATAGGTATTTTGTCCTTATTGGTCGTTTTATTAATTTTATTATCTTTTGATTTTCTGTTAAATTTTTCCATCCAGTCCCATTTGAAAGTACTTATGGATCACTTTTTCCTGGTTTTCCAGTAACCAATCAATATTGGGTTGATTATTCATCGCTTTATGGATAGCCGTTGACATGGCTTTTCTATGAATATCAAACAAGACTCTATGATCCAAATTATCATCGGTCGCTACACTGGGATTGAGCCACACAGAGACAATAATACCTAAATCATTGGCTTTTTCTTTGGGAATATCGCCAGCACGCACGGCATCTAAAACGCCATTAGCAATAGCAGCTTGCACAGTGCCCATTAAAATGTTGGTGTAACGGCTATTTTTAACAGTCACTTTACTGACCATCAAAGTCACTGGCCTAACCTGAATATCGGTATTTAAAATGGCAAATACTCGCGTATGGCCGTTTACTTGTCCGGCTGTCATGGTGGCTATAGCAGTTCCTATAGGCCCATCAAGTTCACCGATTATAATCTCAGGTTCAGCCGCTGTTCCAGGTGGTCCGCCAGCAATCAAAGCTTCACCCGTGCGCATAATAATTCTATTATTCATTGTGTTTTCCTTCAGGTAGAAATGTTTTATTTTAAGGGCAAATATCATCTTATAGACTTGTAATTGTATATCACCCCTTGATGTGCCGGTAATTATCATTTGTAATTTTGTGCTGTTTGTTATTTTTAACGGCCACTGATCTACTGAACTTTCTAGACTACCAAGCCTTATCAAATTGGCTGGAAAAATCATGTCTAAAGTCAGTTTATTTAAGCAATTAAAAAAAGCGGGAGGTATCAATAAAAAACACAGGATAGTCTTAAATGCTAGCAGGCGACTTGTGTAGCTAGGTTGATCAGGTTTGGGGTAGTTTTTGGTCAAGAATGATAACAATACCACTGCAGACCAGCTAGCTTTTGTAAAACTTATTTTTGAATAAATAATAAATGACTGTGCTATTTCAGATAAACGTTTGTATCAATCACTGTTTATTTGATGTGTCATCTGAGGTAGCTTGGTGATTAATGACTCTGAATTCTTAATTAAGAAATCATCTAAAGCTAATATAGATCTTACAGTAGCTTAAAAACTAGTTCTGGCTGATTTTTAAAATCATTTGCCTTAAATATATCAAAATTTGATATATTTAATTATTTATAATAAAATAAAATTAGTGTTATGTCGTCATATGTGCTAACTTTAAATACCCACATTAAAATTATGTAATAATAAAAAAGAAGCCGTGTACATTAAAAAAAACCATTATTTAAATTTGAGTATGCTAAGAAGCTTTATTTTCGTTTCAATGCTTCTTGGTCTTTTAGCTGGAACAACAAATTCTGTTTTTGCTTTGACAGGTCCATTTGTTCAGTGTCCAGAATCTGCTCGATATCCAAATACTTTTGCCCTATGTGCGATAGCGCAATGTACGACTATTGATAAAGTCGCCTATTGTAAATGTGAAGTTTTAAATCAAGAAAGTATCTCGTTACCATATAACTACACTGAAAAAGGAACAAAAAAGAACGTTTGTAATCTTCTTTTAGATGGCGTGAATAATGGCTTTACGGTCAGTACTTATGCGACTCCGGTACAAGTTTTGACTGATTATAAGCCTGCTGTAGAAAAGCTAGGTCCTAAGATGGCGCTATATACCTGTAATCCAAAAACCAATCCAAAGGCATTAAATGCTCTTTCTGCACAGTGTGATGGCGGAATATGCTTCAATAGTACCTCGGGGAAAATATTTCCTGGAATGGGTAAAGTTAAGTCCAATGAGATTATTTGTTCTTGTCCAATTACAAAAGGAACTAGTGTTGGATTTCAAATTGCCGGACCTTATCCTTGTGATAAAAATTTTTACAAAAAACAATGTGAAGTGCAAAGTACTACCCTAACTGGAACCATTATAAATGTTGGCGCCACGACTGGCAGTGCCAGCTTATTATCTAAAGAGCTAGATGGTATGTTGCCCAGCTTAAATCGATGTGACTACAAGTAACACATAATGCTGCTGTATCTCTGAATAATATTGAGCGCGCCAGAACATTTAGATGGTTATGACCGGTTGAATAAGTATATTAAGTTTGCTGGCAAATAGTGTCCAAATTAATAAATAAAGCCCTATATGAAAATATAGGGCTTTTTTTTGCTTTGTTGTTCTTAATGTTATGACTGTTTATTGTCATATTTCTGGTAGGTTTCGTGTCGGCTTTACAAGCAGAATCCACGATATTAGCTATTATTGCTAGTATCAATGATGGTGGTGATTAATAAAATCCGGAAACTTTGATATTAATTGATTGAGTAATTTTTTAGTATTTGTAAAGTATTTTTAACTTTAGATCATAGGGTGTTGACTACCTAAATCATAGGTAGTCAACACCCTAAATGAAAGTGTTTTTTATCCTTTGACCATTCAAAATGTCTTGCTTATATTAAAGTGAAAACTATAAAGAAAGATCTGTCATGCTGAGAAAAATAAATAAATAAACTATTATAATCAATTGGTTATTTTTTATTTTTGAATAAAAAAGTATTTAAATTGATAGGTATTTTAAAAATAAAGTTATTTGGCTTACTCTTTGCTTCATACAACAGTATGCAATTATAAATTTTGCATATAAACCAGTTACATTTGTATTCTGGGAATTTTTTGAAGGAGACGCCATCATGGCCAAAGTACAAAAATCAACCGACTCATCCAGCTTGGCTGAAGTCGTAGACCGTATTCTTGACAAAGGTATTGTTATTGATGCTTGGGTTAAGGTTTCAT